>NZ_JBHTCP010000047.1:0-90257 GCF_042665465.1 Fictibacillus iocasae
ACTCTCCAATAAAGTGTTTAATCTGTCTCTTGCTTGTTTAAAACTGACGGAATTCATTTAATTCCTTACCTATGCTTTTGTTCAGTTTTCAAAGAACTTTTTGTTCGCCGCTTCTTTAAGCAGCTCAACCATCATATCTCTTTTTCGAATCCGTGTCAACCACTTTTTCAAAAAAATAATGGTGGGCCTAAATGGACTCGAACCATCGACCTCACGCTTATCAGGCGTGCGCTCTAACCAGCTGAGCTATAGGCCCAGTAAATCAAAGATAATGGAGCGGGTGATGAGAATCGAACTCACGACCAGAGCTTGGAAGGCTCTTGTTTTACCATTAAACTACACCCGCATATTAAGATGGTCGGGAAGACAGGATTTGAACCTGCGACCCCCTGGTCCCAAACCAGGTGCTCTACCAAGCTGAGCCACTTCCCGTTATGGCGCGCCCTGAGAGATTCGAACTCCCGACCTTTTGATTCGTAGTCAAACACTCTATCCAGCTGAGCTAAGGGCGCACTATATAATTGTTATGGCGAAAATCTTTCATTTCGTCAACATGTATGATAAGTATTTTGGTGCGGTCGAGAGGACTCGAACCTCCACGGGTATACACCCACTAGCCCCTCAAGCTAGCGCGTCTGCCATTCCGCCACGACCGCGCTGCAATGTTTGCTGCGCATGGTCTCGCACTAAAATCTTATAAGAAACAAAAAATGAATAATGGTGCGGGTGAAGGGACTCGAACCCCCACGTCAATGACACTAGATCCTAAGTCTAGCGCGTCTGCCAATTCCGCCACACCCGCATTATTCAAATAAATGGTGAGCCATGAAGGACTCGAACCTTCGACCCTCTGATTAAAAGTCAGATGCTCTACCGACTGAGCTAATGGCTCTTGCTATAATGTCCGTCGGTCCCTGTCTCTTCCTCTATTAGAAGAACTGTGGGCGTGTCCGTCGAGACAACTCGCCGTCAATCACGTTGTATCGCTCGTGACTGAGCTAATGGCTCTTGCTATAATGTCCTTCGGTTCCCTGTCTCTTCCTCTAAAAGAAGAACTGGAGGTATATCCGTCGAGACAACTCGCCGTTCAATCACGTTGTTTTGCTCGTGACTGAGCTAATGGCTTAAGAAAAAATGGCTGGGCTAGCAGGATTCGAACCTACGCGTGACGGAGTCAAAGTCCGTTGCCTTACCGCTTGGCTATAGCCCATCGTTTGTTTTAATGAATTCGGTTTTTTATAGAAATAAATGGCGGACCCGACCGGGGTCGAACCGGCGATCTCCTGCGTGACAGGCAGGCATGTTAACCACTACACCACGGATCCGCGATAATATGAAACTGATTAAGTAAGTTGATGGTGACCCGTACGGGATTCGAACCCGTGTTACCGCCGTGAAAGGGCGGTGTCTTAACCGCTTGACCAACGGGCCATCTGGCAGAGAAGAAGGGATTCGAACCCTCGCACCGCGTTAGCGATCTACTCCCTTAGCAGGGGAGCCCCTTGAGCCACTTGGGTACTTCTCTGTAATATGGCTCCACAGGCAGGACTCGAACCTGCGACCGATCGGTTAACAGCCGATAGCTCTACCACTGAGCTACTGTGGAATGCTTTTAAAGACAATTAATATCTTATTACGTATAGCCTCGAATGTCAACCTGTTTTAGCAGGTTTTTTTCATGTTGTTTTCGCTCGTTTTATGTAATGCCCAACAGCGACTTAATTAAATTACCACATATTCATATAGCGAGTCAACAACTTATTCAGAAATTATTCAGAAATAATATGAACCAGTTTCCCACGGCATCTTCCACATACGTATTTAGCGGTATTGATGCGCCGTTTCCTTTTGAACGCCACATTACAGTCTGTGCATTTATACAGATGTTTATAAGTTTCTTTTCTTACCGCTCCAGGCAAAGAGTCACAATAGCGTGCTCCCCCCACTTGCTTCAGCAGCTGCTTAAACTCCGGATCGCGGTGCTTGTAGCCTCTTCCTTCAATATGCAGGTGATAATGAACCAGCTCGTGCTTGATGATGCCGATCAGGGCCTCCATCCCAAAATGCATATACTGCTTCGGGTTGATCTCGATATCATGGCTGCGCAGCAGGTACCGGCCGCCTGTTGTTTGGAGGCGGTTGTTAAAACGCGCGGTGTGCCGGAATGATTTTCCGAAGTATTCGTTTGAAATTGTCTCGGTTAGTTGCTGAAGCTGCTGCTGATTCATTATACGAAGCCACCTTACGTTTTGGTTCACACTAACAAGCATACCTACATAAACTAAAACACAACAACAGACGGTACGCAAGGAGGGAATCTTCATGCCTGTATGGTTCAAACGTCAGCTGCGCAGAGCTTACTACCAGAAGGACCGCTATCAGATCCGCCTGCTTAACCAGTGCTGGTTTTTCTATAATAAAAAGAACACTGCCTTAAAGGAGAATCCTTAATTAGGCAGTGTTCGGTGTTTATGCGTTTTTCTCAGGGTTGACCATCGTCAGGGCGATGCGCTCTTTCCTCGTATCGACAGAGTCTACCCATACGGTCACCACTTGTCCGACACTGACGACCTCCATCGGGTTCTTCACGAAACGTGTAGTGAGCTTGGAAATGTGCACAAGGCCGTCTTGCTTCACGCCAATATCCACGAACGCGCCAAAATCGACCACGTTGCGGACTGTGCCCTGCAGCTCCATACCAGGCTTCAAATCTTCCATCTTCAAAACATCCGTTTTCAGGACAGGGCCAGCAAATTCGTCACGGGGGTCACGCCCCGGCCGGGACAAGCCCTCGATGATATCCTTTAATGTAGGCACACCGATTCCGAGTTTTTCAGACAGCTCATTCACGGAAAGGACGTCCAATTTCTCCCGAACAGAAGGCGCGCCGATCGATTGAACGGTCTCGCCGATTTCTTCCAGCACCTTTTTCGCCGAATCATAGCTTTCCGGGTGGATGCCTGTCTGGTCAAGCGGCTGCTTTCCTCCTTGGATGCGAAGGAAGCCGATCGCCTGCTCGTATGTTTTCGCGCCAAGACGAGGGATTTTCTTCAGCTCCGTACGGTTTGAAAATTTGCCGATTTCATCTCTTTGCTTCACGATATTTTGTGCGACCGTCTTGGAAAGGCCCGAAACATATTGAAGCAGTGAGGCGGATGCGGTGTTCACGTTCACACCGACAAGGTTAACCGCCGTCTCAACGACAAACGTTACTTCTTCGTTTAACCGTTTTTGCGAAACGTCATGCTGGTATTGGCCGACGCCGATCGATTTAGGATCAATCTTAACGAGCTCGGCCATCGGATCCTGCAGTCTTCTGGCGATCGAAATCGCGCTTCTTTCCTCTACCTGCAGCTCAGGAAATTCCTCTCGTGCGACAGCTGATGCCGAGTACACGCTCGCGCCAGCCTCATTCACGATGACATAGGCTACTTCACGATCTAGATCTGAAATGGTATTCACGATAAATTGTTCGGTTTCGCGTGATGCGGTCCCATTGCCAATTGCGATTAGCTCGATTCCATATTTATCGATGAGATCACGCACGATTTTCGCCGACTTTTCTACCTCTGAACGTGGAGGTGTCGGGTAGATCGTGACGATGTGAAGCATTTTTCCTGTCTCATCAACCACTCCAAGCTTGCAGCCTGTGCGATAGGCCGGGTCAACACCGAGCACCATTCTCCCTTTTAACGGTGCTTGAAGGAGTAGGCTTTTCACATTTTCAGAAAAAATATGGATGGCGCGTTCTTCCGCCGTCTCGGTCAGAGAGGTGCGAATCTCTCTTTCAATGGACGGAGCGATCAGGCGCTTGTAGCCGTCTTCAATCGCCGCTTTTATGTAGGTCGCAGATGGCGATTGCGGCTTCTTAATATGCTGCCGCAGCATTTTAGAGATGATTTCCTCTTCTGGAGCGTTAATGCCCGCCTTGATAATGTCCTCTCTTTCACCGCGATTGACTGCGAGAACACGATGAGGAACGATTTTGCTCAAAGGTTCTTCATAATCGTAGTACATCTCGTAAATTTTCTTTTCATCCTTGTCGGCATGCTTTGTAGCCAATGTTTTGAGCGAGCCTTTTTTTACTGTCAGCTCGCGGATCCATTTGCGTGTGTCAGGCTCATCTGAGATCGATTCTGCAATAATATCGGATGCTCCTTGCAGTGCTTCTTCTATTGAAGCGGCACCTTTTTCAGCGTCTACATAGAGTCGAGCTTCCTCTTCAACCGAATTGGGTGATAATTGCAGAAGCCATTGGGCGAGTGGCTCAAGGCCCTTTTCTTTGGCAACGCTCGCTTTTGTTCGTCGTTTTTGTTTGTATGGACGATATAAGTCCTCTACCTCCTGCAGCTTAACGGCTGCCAGAATGTCCTTTTGCAGCTCCTCTGTCAGCTTGTCCTGCTCTTCAATCAGGCGGATGACCTCTTCTTTTCTCGCCTTTAAGTTCTCGAGGTATTGCCAGCGATCCATGACCGCTTTGATCTGTACTTCATCCAGACCGCCTGTCAGCTCTTTTCTGTATCGTGCGATAAACGGCACGGTGTTTCCTTCGCCAAGCAAGGCAATGACATTTTCAACCTGCTTTTTGTTTATTTCCAGTTCCTTTGCAATCACATTCACTTCATTAGCCGCAGCCGGGGCAGCGGTCTTCTTTTCGGTCACCTGTTCCATTTTCGGCAGCTCCCTTCTCATCCTCTTTATTATAAACGAAAAGGGCGTCCTGCCGAATGCGGAAGGAGGCCCTTTCGTTAAAAAGTTTCGATTTTCGATTCGTCCTTATTGCCGTGGGGGATGTCTCTATCTGCTTCTGAAAGCTGCTTCCTGCCGCGTTTGAGCTGGCGGTATTGGAGAGAAGAGATGTCATATTCGGCATATCCTCTGTACAATTTTACGACAGCGTATAATACGAGAATACTCATAATGATCCAAAATCCGCTGCCCATAGTCCGCTCCCCCTCTCTTTATCTTACAAAGAGAGGGACAAAAATATATCTCGCTATGAATAATATTTGAAGCGCCATGTTCGTTTTTGGGGCTTTTGGTGCTGCCAAAATACATCATAAAAACGCAGAGACTTCTTAAAAAAGTCGCTGCTTTTCTATTCAGATGCGCGGATTCTTCCGACTAAGCATGTGGCATCATCTGATGTATTGACCGGTAATTGGCTAATATAGAACACCGCATCCTCTGGCGAGATCATGCGGGAAAGGATGTTGCGGCTTTGGGTATGGATTTCCATTCCGTCCGAATAAAGCATAAATGCGGCCTCCCCTTTAAAGGAGAATTGCTGAATTTTAAACTTTTGCGGCTTGCCGGCGAGAAATCCTAATGTAGAAAGCGGGTGAACAACTTTTTCATCTTTCACTGCCAGCATGAAGCGGATGTTACCAACGCTCGCATAATGAACCGTTTGTGTCTCAAAATCAAACTTGACGACTGCGAGAACCGCACCGCGCGTTTGTCTGAGAACGGTGTTGCACCTTTCCATGATCGACGTAATCTCCTCGTCATGGTGTTCTTCTACTATCCTCATCGCAGCCTTAGAAGCGTCCTTTGCAAGGGATCCGCTGCCGAGACCGTCTGCCAGTGCGCAGATAAAGTAACGTGAGGTTTCATAAAAGAAAAAGCTGTCACCGCAAAGGTCATTTCCTGCTTTAGGCACCTGAAAAGCCGACACCTTTACGTTGTTGAAGCTGTGGTGTTCGATCATTTTAATGCCTCCGAAGGGGATACACGTATAGCCTCACGGAGTTTTTCCAGTGCGCGCCTTTGCAAACGGGACACATGCATCTGAGAAATATCTAGCCTTTCGCCGGTTTCCTTCTGGCTTAAGTTTTCAAAGTAAGTGCATTGCAGAATTTCTTTTTCCCGGACAGTCAGCACTTCAAACGCTTTTTGAAGAAGCATCTGCTTGTCCACCTGGTCAAAGCCTCCGTCATCAGAACCGACAAGGTCAAGCAATGTGACCGTGCTGCCTTCCTGATCTGCCTCGATCGTGCTGTCAACAGACAACGCCTGATAGCTTTTGCCCATCTCCATCGTTTCGAGCACTTCTTCTTCTGTCACCTCAAGATAATCGGCTATTTCATAGATTTTCGGCGAACGCTGAAGATCGGTTGTCAGCTCTTCAACGGCTCGCTTGATGCGCGGTCCGAGTTCCTTAATGCGGCGCGGTACATGGACACTCCACGTTTTGTCCCGGATAAACCGCTTGATTTCTCCAACGATTGTCGGAACAGCAAACGATTCAAACGAGCGGCCAAACGTTTTGTCATAACGCCGGATAGCCGCAAGAAGACCGATCATGCCCACCTGTACAAGGTCGTCATGAATGATCTTTCCTTTTGAGAATTTTCTTGCGAGCGAATGCACAAGGTCTTCGTATTGATGAACGAGATTTGTCTGCAGTTCTTCATTCGTTGGATCATACTGCAGTTCCTCAATCCAGGCGTAGACTTGTTCTTTACTGTGAAGATGCTGGCGAGGTCCGGTCGACATTTTCCTCCACCTCATCTCTGTGAAGATACTTCGTCATCATGACGATGACGCCTGCTTCACCACTGATTTCTACCTTATCCATAAGTGTTTCAATCAAGAAGAGGCCCAAACCTCCTTCAGTCAGCTGTTCTACTGGCTTGCCGTCCACAGGTCCAAGGTTCTCGGTTACCTTGTTGTAATCGAAGCTCTTTCCTTGGTCGACCACGGTAACTTCCAGTCGGTCTTCATGAAGGTTGCAGCCGATGCGGATCTGACCGAGCTCTGCGTCGCTGTATGCATGATTCACAACGTTCGTGCACGCTTCCGATACGGCAATTTTAATATCTTCAATTTCATCAAATGCAAAACCCATACGGTTGGCGATGCCTGAAATCGTAAGGCGTACCACACCGACAAAATCAGGCTTTGCCGGTACGATCATTTCCAAGTAGTCAGAGGCTGTGTTCATTTGGCCTCCCCCTTTACCTCATTCTCGATGTCCATTACTTCTGTCAGACCGGTAATTTCAAAAATGCGGCGTACTCGTTCAGTCATTCCTCTAAGCTTCAAGGAGCCATTGTTTGCTTTTGTGGATTTGAGGGCGCCGACAAAGATACCAAGCCCCGTGCTATCCATGTATTCTATTTGAGACAGGTCAATGATAATCTCCTGACCTTCTTTTTCCGTTAATGGAACAAGCACTTCTTTCAATTTGGGAGCCGTATATGCGTCTACTTCTCCAGCTAGTTCTAATGAATGGGTGTGTTCGTTTGTGTGATGGTTAATTTGCAAATTCATTATATTCCCCCCAGGGTTGATTTTAAAACGGATAGAAAACTTTACCCTTTCCGCGAATGTGCTAAACCACTCTTTTTAAAACAATTAACGTAAAATCGTCTCGAAGCTCAAATTCCTGGAGCTTCTCCAGCTCATGGAAAACACATTGAACCATTTCCTGAGCAGGCAGATTCATGTGTTTGCGGATCAACGATACGATCTCATCGCGCTCAATGAACCCTTTGCTCGTTCGGCATTCCGTTACACCATCCGAAAGCAGAATGACCATATCCCCGATCTCGATCACTTTTTCATAGGGCTGGTATGTTGCCGTGCGGGAAACGCCGAGAACGATACCTTTGGCAATCATATCGTCAAACCTGTCATCGGCTGCACGGTAAATAAATCCTGGTTCATGGCCAGCACCGGCATAGGAAAACGTATGTTTATCAGAATCGTATAGACCGTGAAGCATCGTGATGAACATGTTCGGGTGGACGTTCTGCTCGACAACGTGATTCAAGTTCTCGAGCAGCAAGTGAGGCATCTGCTGCTGCTGAGGCAGGCTGTCCATCGCATACTTGATCATCGACATGCAAAGCGCAGCGGGAATCCCTTTTCCGATAATGTCTGCGACCGCTACACTTAATTTGTTTCCGTCTTTAACGAAATTGAAATAATCACCGTTCATTTTCTTAGCAGGCACACTGATGACGCCAATATCGAGCCCGTCCACCTCGGGAACATCGCTCATGAGCAAGGTTTGCTGCATGCTCGCAGCCACCTCAATCTCCGACTCCAACTGCTGCTGCTTGTCTCTCAGGCTCTGATGCTCGCGATAAGCGAACCCGTAGCCGATCATGACTTCTAATAAAAAATCAAAGGAGTCGCGCATGTCCTCTTCCATATCCGGGAAGAGCTCATGCATCACTTGAATGTGAAGCGAGATCACATCCTCGGGAGAGATTTGCTGCTCAATCAATTTTCGGCTGAACTGCTGCCCTTTATAAAGAGCTGTTTCTGACTTGCCTTTTATATAAGTCTGTATAAGGTCTTGGTAACGATCAATTATCGCGTCTTTGCCAGTCAAAAAGCTTCCTCCTATCGAAGCCATTTCGTTGCATTAATCTCTGTACCTACATCTACGGTTGATTCGATCGAAAATTCGTCCATCAGCCTTTTCACACCCGGCAATCCGGCTCCAAGCCCTCCGGATGTCGTATAGCCGTCTTCCATTACCCTGCGGATATCCCGTATGCCCGGTCCATTATCAAGAGCAACAATCTTGAGGCCCTTTTTGCCAAGCTGGTCAATAGGCTGTATGCAAATTTTTCCGTTTCCCGCGTATAAGTAGATATTACGTGCTAGTTCAGAAATGGCAGTTGTAATCCTCGCCTGGTCCACGTTGCCAAAACCAAGCTCTTTGGCCATATTTCTTCCTAATTGTCTGGCGCTTACGATGTCCCATTCATTGCGCACTTCTACACAGGATTGGATGTCCATGGTCATCCCTCCAGTTCCAGACGCAATTTATCAAGCCCCTGTTCTAAATCAAGAGCTGTTGGGACCTCCCTCATGGAGATGCCTAGGTCAATCAGAGTGATCGCAACGGCAGGCTGAATTCCTGTTAGAACAACCTGCGCGCCCATTAATTTTGACATGCGTACCACATCGCCTAGAACTTTTGCGATGAACGAATCAATCATATCAACAGACGTCAAATCGATGACTACGCCTTTAGCGCCTGTATCATGAATTTTGCTAAGCAGATCTTCTTGAAACTGAAGAGCTGTCTGGTCATCAAGCTCTACTTGAATGGTAATGAGCAAGTACTCATGTAATTTCAAGATAGGAATTCTCATCATCTACACTCCCTATTCAATCTTTGCGGACAATAATTTGATTCGTAATTTCCAGCGCACGCTCCATGCCTTTTTGAAGGGTGCTCTTTGTCGGGAACGCTGACAGATTTATGCCAAGGCTTACGATGGTCTGTGCAATTTCCGGCCTGATTCCAACAAGTATACAGGTGGAACCGAGCAATCGAACCGCATCAGCAGCCTGAATAATGTGATGAGCTACCATCGTATCGACAACCGGCACACCTGTAATGTCGATCAGTACCACTTCCGAACGGTACTTGATGACCCCGTCGAGCAGGTTTTCCATGATCAGCTTGGCGCGCTCGGTATCAATCGATCCGATAAGCGGCATCACACTAATTTGCTGAAACACCGGAATTAGCGGTGCGGATAATTCTAATAGTGCACTCTTCTGGATGGAAACCGTTCGTTCCCATATTTGCGAGGAGTTTTCGACAACCTTATTTAAAATAGGATCAAACCATCTGTCGATATCGCTGTAAAGCTCAATCGCTTTCGCTTTGTCTATCGTGTCGTCCTCAACAAGCCTGTCCAATATAACGCGGCGGATCGCCTGAAGCCCCTGAGTAATATAATTGAGCGGCAAACCTGTTCTAAGAAGCTGGTCGAAAAAACGTTCCATGCTTCCATCCTGAGATATATCATTATATGAAATATGCTTCATGAGCAAGCGGAAAAATTCTTCGTTTGTTTCCTGAAGCATATGTGGTGTGGCAGAAAATCTGATGTGACCGGTTACTTCTGATGTTTCGAGTTCCCTGAGCCATTTATTGAGCAGGACATCCTGGTTCTTTGTTAGGACGTTTACAATCAATGGATCCATGTTGCCTGCACCTCCGTGTTTCCAAATAGTAACTTCATTATTTCATTTCTAATATGTAGTTGCAATGATTAGCTGTTTCCAATTTATTGGAACCTCTAAGAGTTTTGTAAAAATAAATACCATCAATGAATACCCGAAATAATATAAGTTAAAACATTTCGTTAAAAAAAAGTCTGTTAATGCAACGATGTTATGAAAGTGGTTGATTTCCGTTACAGGCGCACGCTTTCCGCAGGGTGAGCGGTGAGCCCCTTCGTCGCAAGCGCCATTGAAGGGTCTCACCTGTCCCACTTATCCTGCAGGAGTCGGCGCCTTTCACTTCAATCAACCTATTCGGGGATGTTTTTTTAAAGCTGTTCTAGTTTTTCTTTAAGAACTCAATGATGTTATTGAAATGGCATTGTATTTCTCTAGACTAAAAACGGGTATAAAAAAACTGCCTGAATGTGTTTATTCAGGCAGTGCGTGTGGTTTGTTTTTTGTTTTTTAGAAATCTACAAGGCCTAGGCTGATTTGCACGGCTTCGTCGACGCGTTTCATCATGCCTTCGTCAAGATGGGTGATCTTGTCGGTTAGGCGTTGTTTATCAATGGTCCGAATCTGTTCAAGCAGTATGACCGAGTCTCTTTCAAATCCATATTTCTTCGCGTCGATTTCCACGTGTGTGGGAAGTTTTGCTTTTTGGATTTGCGCTGTAATGGCCGCCACGATGACCGTGGGGCTGAATCTGTTGCCAATGTCATTCTGTATGATCAGAACAGGCCGAATTCCTCCCTGCTCCGAGCCGACCACGGGAGAAAGATCTGCAAAATATACGTCTCCGCGTTTGACAATCAAAGGTTACACCCCGCTAACTAAGCGGTCCAAAGTATGATCAGCTTCCTCCTCTAAAAGAAAGGCCTCCGATGCAATCTTAAGGTTGATTTTCGCCATTTCCATATAACCCTGTCTCATTTCATCGCGAAACTGGCGTTTGTTCTTCTTTTCACGAAGATACATTTCCGTTGCTTGATGAATGAATTCGCTGCGGTCCAAATTTTCTTTCTGTATCATACGATCCACCTCACTTAGAAGCTGCTGAGGTAGGCTCACCACAATTCGTTTCAGGTTTAATTCGGACACACCCTACACCTCCAGCGCAAAGCTAATATACGAACGATCATGAACTTTTCACCACTTATAATCTTATCACTGAAAATCTCCGTTTGCAAAGTCATTTTCAGAGTATTATTTCTTCGTGAAAAAAAATAGTCCTGCTAATATTCTGCTAAAAATTTAGAATTACATTCATATTTTCTGAAATTCGACCATTTTCTTTGAAAACTCTCGGCACTCGAGAGGAAATGAGGCAAGGAATTTCATAGTTGATCGTGCCGGCAAGCCGCGCCAGATCGTCCATTGTGATGGAGTGTCCGCCTTTTTCGCCTACTAATGTGACGAGCGAGCCTACTTCCATTTCATACGGCAGCCTGACCATGCACTGATCCATGCAGATTCGGCCGACGATTGGAACTTTTTCATTGTTTACGATCGCTTCTGCTCCCGGAGAGAATCGGCGCATCCAGCCGTCCGCATATCCGATCGGAAGTGTCCCGATCCATTCGTCCGCTTCCGCCGTATACGTCGCACCATAGCTGACCGTGTCGCCGCGCTTGATTTTTTTCACATGAATCAAGCGTGTATGCAGACTGAAAGCCGGCTTGAGCGCGAACGGCAAAGCCGGAAGAATTTCGTTGGATGGCGTTAATCCGTACATTGAAATACCGATGCGCGCCACGTTAAACAAGTCACCAGGCGCCATGAGGGAAGCCGCACTGTTTCCGCAATGGACGACAGGCGGACATAGCTTCTGCTCTTTAAGTTCACTGACGATTTCCTTAAAATTCGTGAGCTGATGCTGAAATAGTTCGGAATGCAATTCATCCGCTGTCGCAAAATGCGTGAACAGCCCTTCCACTTTTAAACGGCTGTAATTTTGAGCTTCTTGTAAAAGGTCAATCGTATCTGCAAGTGAGCGTGTGCCGACACGCCCCATGCCTGTATCCGTCTTGATATGAATGGTTAAGCTGCTGCCCTCTTCAAGTGCTTCATCAGCTTCTTGAAGCCATTCTTTATGAAACACGGTAACAGCCACGTCCATTTTGGCCGCCAAGTTAGCATATTCAGGCCGAATGCGGTTCATGATTAAAATCGGCGCCCCCATGCCCTGGCGCCTGAGCGCGATCGCTTCATCCAGAGTCGCGACGCCAAGCTGGCCCGCTCCCGCTGCAAGCGCCACACGCGCCGTCTGAAGCGCACCGTGGCCGTAGCCGTTCGCCTTCACAATCGCCATAATCCCAGTTTCCGCCGGCAAGTGGCGAATAAAGGACGTAATGTTTTCTTTTATCCTGTCTAAATCAACCTCTGCCCATGTATCTCTATAAAACTGCCCGCCGTTCAATGAAACTCCTCCTGTCTAGTTGTTACACATGCTGTCCAAATGTGAGCGTTTTCTAAACCTTATTGTAAAGCAACAGACAGGACTATTAAAGGAAAACCGAACAGGTCAGGTGTCCAAGTCGGGGTCCGGTACCCATTATGTTAGAAGCACGATGGTAAGGGGCTGCGGCCGAGATGGTACCGGACCCCGGGATTTGCGGGATGTGAGGCTTACAGTTCACGGTTTACTGTCGCACATAAAGAAGCCGCCTTCACCATGATCCTGGAAGGCAGCCTCCTTTGCGTGTTATTTCATGCTTTGTCCATTTACCGATCTTGCTATGGCGACCATTTCTTCTTGCTTCAGCGTGCTGGAGGCGAGGAAATAATCGATGCCTTTATTGTTCCATGAGATGGAGTTATCAGTCATCGCACCAACTGTGAAGCCAAGGTCAACCGGCTCCCCGTTCGTCACAGTAAGTCTTGTCGTCTGGACGGCGTTCGTTTTTTGCTGTATCAGCGTGAACGATTTTTCATTCTTCTCGTCCGCATAGTTCAGCACGACCTTGGAGCCGTCCTCGATGCCAACTTCACGCTCGTTGGCGATCTCGATTCCGTTCGGTGTGTACGTCGGGTACAGGACTTCAAAGTCGGTGTCGCCTTTTTCCATCGCCATGACCGGTGTTTTCATTTGCGCGCCGGACATGTTCTTTTCCATATCAAACGCACTCTTATCGAACTTGGCGTTAAACTCGACGTTGCTGAATTCTAGCTTAACAAGCTCTTTTTGATCTTTATCCATCACTCGTACAAGCTGCGGCTCAAGATCATCGTTCAATGTGATTTCCTGCTGATACAAATTTTTGTTTTGGTAGTTTGTTTTCGTGTTGAAGACGTATTTCTCATTCTTTTCTTTGAACCCTCTGTCCGTATCGTTCAGGATATCAGCGGCAAGCGACTCGAACAAGTACACCTGGCTGTTGTTTTCCGGCCAATCGCTTTGGAAACGGAAGCTTTTGTTCAGTGCAGGCGTCAGAACGAACACGCCTTCTTTGTTGCGAAGGATCATCTGGCTTTGGTCCTTCGCCGTATTTTTCAGGCTGACACGGTAAAAGTATGGCTCTTTGTGCCAGATTTCAATATCATACGTGATCGGCTTGTCGCCTGTATTCAGCGTCATTTTCGCGTCCGCTTTATAGCCTGTCATTTTGTCCATTTTCTCGCCTAAGGACTCGACAACGTCCTCCTGACTTCTCGCACCGCAGGCCGCCAGTACAAACACCATCAACAATGCCATCATCGACAATGACAATGTTTTTTTCATTCTCCCATCCCCTTTGTCCGTATGTTTTGACAAAGAAGGGCTTGTTTTGGTACAGCCCCTCTACCGCAATACAATATATGAGACAAGGGTGGACAATATGCAGACTAGCTTGACAGGCTCTCGATTATGACCGTCGCTGCGGCAAATTCTTTAGAATGGGAGATGGAAAGATGAGTATGGTACGGATAATGCGAGGAGATGACTGGCTTGCCTTTTTCATCCGGCACGACGGTAATATCGTGCCATGACAATTCAATACCGATTCCGGTGCCGATCGCTTTCGCGTACGCTTCTTTCGCGGCGAACCGGCCGGCAAGAAACTCGACCTGCCTTCGCCCTTGCAGGGTCCGGTACCTTATCATTTCTTTTTCGTTTAAAATTCGCTGTGCAAACCGCGGCTGTCTGTTTACGAAAGCGGCGATGCGAGAAATTTCGATAATATCAATACCGGTTCCAATTATCATGATTTGCCTCCAGAGCGGTATAATGGTAATAAAAGAAGCGGACATACAAATCGTCTGCTAAAAATGGGGTGTTACTCATGTTCGTCCGAGATGAATCATTCAAAACGTTTATACAGCGTTACCCGCTTGTCACGTTTTTAGTCGCGCTTCAGGTCATTGTATATCTTTTGATTTCGTTCGCTCCGTTCGGCCGGACCGTTTATGTGCTGTTCGCCGGCTCCAACTATTATGTCGAGGCCGGCCAATATTGGCGCCTGATCACGCCGATCATCACACACGTGACGTTCAGCCACGTGCTGTTCAACTCGTTTTCGCTGGTGCTGTTCGCCCCTGCGCTAGAGGTGATTCTTGGCAAGGTGCGTTTCTTTTTGGCTTACCTCCTCTCAGGAGTGCTCGCCAACCTGGCCACGTTCTGGCTCATGCCGCTCGATTACGTTCATATCGGGGCATCGGGCTCTATTTTCGGCCTGTTCGGGATCTATGTGTATATTTTATATAACCGCCGCGAATATTTAAACCGCGGCAGCAGGCAAATTTTGCTGACGGTGCTCGTCATTAGCTTAATTTCCACCTTCTTGGACGACCGAATCAACGTTGCCGGCCACCTTTTTGGCCTGATTGCAGGCGCAGCGCTCGGACCGATCCTCGTGCGCGGGAGAAATTAGTGATTTTACGCAGGCGCTGCTGGTCTAGGATCAGGGGTGCCGTTTTTATTTGCATTTCAGGGAAGTTTGTTTGCAAATCTGGAGAATTTATTTGCAAATCTTGACCGTTTATTTGCAGGTTTGAAAATTTATTTGCACCGCGCTAAAACACGCTTCCGTTACTTGCACCTCACCCCATTTATTTGCACGCAGACTCGTTTATTTGCGGCCGGGCCACGCCACTCCACGCCACGCGCTCCGCCGCCCGCACCACGCCAGTTGACCTGATCCTATGTTCGTCAACTTTTTGACTGCGACGAGTTCCTTCACTGTTAAAAAGTTATGCAAAAAAAGCACCCCAAAAACCGGGGCACCTAGTTGGCGTTTCGCACTACTTCTTTTACCGAGCTCTCATAATACGCTTCGAGATTAAAGCCGAGCTGGTTGAGTGATTGGGCGTGGAAGGGCTTGATTCCTGCGATGCGGATTATGATGCTGCTCATACACATCAAGATATCAAACAGCTCGCAGAATTTACGGACGCCATCCTCGTGTATTTCGCCCACACCGGAAAAATCAAATAAGATTTCGTCATAATCGCCCTCGTATGACCGCTTGATGACGTTGAGTGTGATCGCGCTCATTTTCACACCGTTCAGGTCGCCAAATAGCGGTACGAGCGCCACTTTTTCCGTTATCGCGATGAACGGCCCCGACAGCACGTTCATCCGGTGCAACGTTTTCTCGAGCATCTCTTTCTTCTCAAACAGCTCAAAATTGGTGCTGGAAAGCCGCTGCTGCAAAAGAGCAAGCTGATCGATCACCCGGCTGCTGCTCGTGTTGTCCTTTGGCATGGCGACGAGATGGCCGTAGTGCTCGTGATCCCAAGATAAGTGAACATCAAATAGAGCGAGCGGGTTGTCCTTCGTCTGGAAATGTAATTCAAAGCATTTCTTTTCTAACGAAGGGGTCGCGTTCTTCAGCAGTTTCGCTATACTTTCCTCATCCAGCAGGGCCTTCAAATCCAGCTGGTCAAAAGAAAACAATGCTGAGGCTTCATCCGAATAATTCAATATGTTTCCGTATTCATCAATCTTCATGTAAGGGACCGGCAGATACTTTTCATGAAATGGCATTGGCCTTATCTCCTAACTGATACTGCCGCAGCCAGTCGGCAATGGCTTGAATATTGTGGATGATGACGGTGTTCTCACTGCAATAAGGCCTCAGGTCGTATTTCTCCGCCATTCTTCCGCCAACAATGACACGAGGCTTACACGATAAGCTCTCCAGTTCTTTTACATACGCTTTTAGTTTCGGCAGGTGATAGGCGATGGAAACAGAAAGGCCGATAACTTGAGGCTTCCATTCTGCTGCGGTTTTCACGGCATATTCCAGCGGCAGGTTGGAGCCAAAATACTTGGTGTCCCAGCCGTCTTCTTCAAACAAGCGGTTCACCATCTTTAAGCCAAGGTAATGCTCTTCCCCTTCCAAGCAAAAAAACATCGCCTTCTGCCTTTCGTTTTGCGAGGTGGAAAGCTGCTGATACAGGTGCGAGATGACCATGTCACATACAGCTGTGGCCAGGTGTTCATCAGCCACTGTAATCTCGCTGTTTTCCCAAAGCTCCCCGATATATTTCATCGCAGGAGTGAGGAGACTTGAGAAAACCTCCAGACTGGCATAATTCGCCTGGTGTTCTCTTACGGTATGAAGAGCGTCATCGAAATTGCCCTCTAAAAAATAGTGTGCAAGCCTCTTAGCTGTCTGATCCATTTTCTTATCCTCTCCCTTTTTCTGCAGCCGAGTAAGCATGGTCCTTCAACGACTGAACCGCTGCTGCCAAGTAGTTGCGATAAGCTTCAGACTCCCCAAACGTGCTGTATTCCTTTAGTAGCACATCATCAATCAGCTGGAAATTATCGATTAAATGCTGTTCATTCATTCCGTACTTGCTTAAAATTCCGTTCAGCCATAAAGCGTAATCCGTAAAAAACTGCTCGTTCTCCAGCTCATGTGCGGTTTGAAGGTGCTTGAGGTGATGCTCGTTATCCTCTGTGCACTTTCTCTTCCCCGCCTCACCATACCGCTCTAGTAAAGCTGGATCCTGTTCGTATATTCTCTCGGTTACCGTGTAAGCAATCTCTTCTGTCGGGAGCACCCTCATTTGGCGACCACACGGTATTGAGCAACAGTCGGTATGACCGCGGCAAGCTCCTGGTCAGGGTACTTTTTCTCGAGGTCATGAATTTTCTTGAATTCCTCGCTTCTGACCCAATTTAAATAGCTGCTTTTCGTATCAAACGTCAGCTGAACCGTCAGCTCACCTGGCCGTTTATCGTTTTGCAGCAGCAGAAAATCAAGGAATCCTTCCGCTTCGTCCACCTTGCGCGAGCGATTTCTATATATATTTACGACTTCTTCGGATTTTTCATCAGGAACAAGAAACGTGGAATGCACCATGTACATACAGCCACCTTCTTTCATAAAATTTATCTTCGTCGTCTCACAATTCTACAAAAATAGAATTCTTCCTTCCGTTTCCAATCATTATGACACATTTGACTAGAAAAAAAAGGTTTCAGCTCTCTAACGAGGTTAGCTCTTCCCCACAGTGGGGTCCGGTACCGATAAAGGTCTATATTATACCGAAGGTCGTAATCTCGGTACCGGACCCCAGATGTTTGAAAGCATCTTAGAACATGTAAACCATCTATTGTCCAAAAACCAAGATCTCGGTACCGGACCCCGAACTACCCCGAACAAAAAATCCCCATAAGAAAAACACCCCAATCGAGGTGTTTTAGTAAAGATCAAACATATTCACTTCGTGGCCGGTCTGTTTCATGTAGGTGAACAGCTGGGCTCTGTGGTGGAAGGCATGTGTGACGATTTCGGTCAGCCATTTGATCTGCGTATGCGGCTTCTCTGCGTAGAAAGCCTTCGTTTCCTTCTCCAGAAACTCTTCATCACGCAAGGAATGAAAATACGATTTCAGCAGATGATAGCCTTCTTCCATGACAAGCTTTAGTTCAGAGACACTTTGGGAGCTTAGGCGCTCTTCTAGCAAGCGAATCTCTCCCTCTGATTTTTCCTGCAATATGGCCAGATCAATCTGTGGAATCTGAACGAGGTGATTGGCGAGCTCCATAAACGTCCGCATGCTCTCAGCCGGCTGATACGAGTAAATTTCAGGATCCGCTTTTTCTAAAAGCACGTGCGTAGTTCGGACTGCCACGTAAAATTCTTCTAATAGCGTATCACGCAGGCTCACGACTGCATTTGCCATATTCCTACCTCCTAAGTGGGATGCATAGAACTTCTGCAAATGCAGGGAAAATCCTGCTTAACTGATGATCGTTTCCTGTGGCTCAGGCTTCTGCTGCTGGTTCGTTTCATGCACGAGCAGCAGTTCCTCATACGCCTGCTTGAACACGTCAACGATTTCCGGATCATACATGAGTCCATTGTTTCGCTCGATTTCCACCTTGGCATCCCAAGGGGTCATAGCGGAACGGTATGACCGGCTGCTTGTCATGGCATCGAACGAATCGGCGACAGCCAGTATTCGGCTATATAGTGGAATGGACTCGCCCGCCAATCCATGCGGATAGCCTTTTCCGTCATAGCGTTCATGATGGTGCAGAATCCCGCTCAGCACTTTATGAGAAAAGCCGAGCGACTTGGCAAGGTGCATGCCTTCCACTGGATGCTTTTTCATGATCTCGTATTCATCTTGTGTGAGCTTCCCGTCCTTTAAAAGAACAGAGTCAGGCATCGAGATTTTACCGATATCATGCAGCACACCGGTCAATTCGAGCTCAGCGAAATCCACACGATGCTTTTTCATATGCTTTGCTAGAATAAGAGAATACTGCGCCACCCGCCTCGCGTGGCCTTGTGTATAGACGTCTTTCGCTTCAACGGCGATGGATATCGCTTTAATGCCTTGCTGTATCGCTTCTTTTTCGGCAATGTTCTTTTCTACTCTATACTGAACCAAGGTTAATAACATAATGAATATAATATAAATAGAAACAAACATAATGCGATCCTCTACCGAAGTATCTGAAAGGATCAAATAGGCAGCGAGCCCACTTATGCCTGAGGCCAGGTAAACCCTTTTATCATTCATAAGCAGTGCAGTAACAGGCAAAAAGAAAAAAGCGGACTCTACGATTGGCAGCTTCACAAAATAAAAGGCCAAGCAGACCATATAAAGACTGTTAAATACAAAAATATATTTGGTCAGAGACGGCAGCAATTTATCTAGTAGATACGCCGGTAAAAAGCCAATTGTGAATAATAGAATAAAAGGCAAAAAGTTATCCATCGGCTGTACAAACAGATGGTTCAGCACCTGTATGATGCTGCTGAGGATAATAAAAATCTGAGCAATAATAAGGTTACGTTTCATACTTCACCAACATTTGTCGAATATTGTAATATTCAACATTATATCCTATTATAGTAAACTTCTGCACCCTAATTTTTTAATTTAGTTCTCCTCAAACTCAGCGACAGTCATTGAATAGTATTCCAGCTTCGGAAGAACAAACGAAACCTCGCTTCCTTTTTGCTTAAATTTCAGCTCCTGAGGCAGCCCTGACTCTTGATCTGGTGAGGCCAACCATAGCCTGCTGATCTTATTCTTAGACTGAAACGTAACGTTTATATCTTTCTGCAACTGCGGCTTTTTCTGTGTACCGCGACTGTCACGCCAGTTCATATTTTCTATTCCGTTAAAATTTAAAAAATGCAGGATGCTCTTGCCGCTTGTTTGACGAGAAAACGACCAAACATGCTGAGGAAGAGGCTCTTTATACAACCTATGTGTGTATGAAGATAAGGAGATCGCAGCCGGACGAACTTCATCACGCAGAACGTTTTGGTAAGCGGTCATAAAGTCATAATACGCAATCAGCTTTTTCTCCAGTTGGCTGGTCACGCTCAAGTTGTGATGAGGAAAATATTCTTTCGACAGCATCCCTTCCCCAAGCTCGATGTGCGCACCGCCTAATGAGAAAATGGCCGCGTTCGCAAGCAAGATCCCCGGCTCGTTAAACGTTCCTTTTTCATCCGCTGCGTCATAGTTCATATACGCGGCAAGCACCGTATTCTTCGTATAGCCGCTCCACTCCCAATTCTCCTCTATCACACGCTTTAAATCGGCAAACGTTTCGTACCCGTCCCACAGCTCGCTGTACAGAAAATCAACAGGTGACGACGCGATTTCCATCTGTCCATATTGATTGACTGCGTTCATCACCAAATGCTGATTGAGCCGGCTGTCGGCGTGACTCAAAAACTCATCAAATGTCTCGCTTACCGTCACTTTTTCACCAGTATGCGTATACACCTCGCCGCGATTGCCGAGCTGATCAATATGCCAGCCGTCAAAGTCCATCTGCATGCGCAAATCGTCTTGTGCTTCAAGCAAATATTCTTGCCATGCTTCATTCCCAGGGTTCATGACGGTTACATCGCTTTCCCAACCGTCCGGCAGATCATGAATATCCGGAACAGACGATGCTTTATCTTTATACAATCCCCATTGCGGCTGAACACCGTCTTGTTCGGCATCTTGATACGCTCCGTATAATAAGTTGTACGCCATCGCTTTCATGTTATACTGATGCGCTAGCTGAATATAACGCTCGATCGTAATCCGATCCACTTCACGTCCTGCAATATCATTCCACCTATTCTCGCCATTTAGCGGAAGATGATGTTTATCGTGAAAATCATAGAATTGCAGTCCATTAATATGAAAGCGATTCAGCTTTTTTATGATTTTCTTTTGTTCTTTTTCACTCATGTCTTGAAAATTTGATAAATACCCGTACCGCGGAAACTTGGACCACTTGTACGAAGCGTCAGCGGCAATAGTTTGGATCTCTTGCTTTCCGTCTTCCCCTTGCACACGTACTTTTATCAAGTATCCTTTTTCATTATCAGCTGGCATTCTCCAGGTCCAGCTGTACTTCATTTCACTGCTCAGTCTGTAAGAATCATTCGCTATTGGTTCTTCTAAATGAAAGACTTCAATAAAAACCTTACCATCCTTCACCGGCTTCTTCAGTTCAATATCCAGTTTCAGCTTCTCACCCGGCTCGTAAACCGCCTGGTTCGTGTGCAATGATTGTATGAAGTCTGCCTCCGATGACTTCATGTGCTTATCTCCTGTTATAGGAAAGAAGGACAACACACTAATTACAAAAAGCAGAAATAATGAAACAACCATTATCTTTCGTTTCATTTCCTCAGAAAACATGCTGCTCACCTGCTTGCTAGTTTTTAAAATAGAAAAAGAGCCAACAGATGTCAGCCCTTTTTCTTGTCTTACTTAATCGTTACTTTTTGATCTTCATCTACAGGGATGTGAACGTATAACTTCTTCGTGTTTTTGTCATAGAAGTATGTTCCTGCTTCTTCATTCATGTCTGCAAGCGATTTTGCTGCCGCATATTTCATGCTGCCACCTTTAACAGATCGGGGCGCAGCTGCACCGTTCAGCTTCAGCGTGTAAGATGCTAGCTTAGAATCTTCATAGCCTTCTACTGTTTTCTCTTGCTTAAATTCAATCTTACCTAGCTTCTTTTTCACGGTGAAGATTGTTTCATTGAATTCGCCGTCTTTGTAGTCGTACGTCGCACCATCGTCTTCTGTGAACGTGTACGTTGCTTCACGGTCTACATACGTGTCGAGAACAAGATTGGTTAGCGGCTTCTCATCCGTTTGCTGCTGCACCTCACGCATTGGTGTGATCGTGTTCTTTTTCACGAATAGCGGCATTGTTTCAAGATCCGCTTGGCGCGTGATCGTTTGTCCGCCTTTGTATTCTTTTCCTGTCCAATAATCAACCCAGTTTTCGCCTTTAGGAAGATACACTTGGCGTGAAGTTTGGCCTTCCTCTACCACCGGTGCCGCCATTAAGTTGTCGCCAAACATGAACTGATCAGAGATGTCGTACGTGTTCTCATCGTCTTGGAACTGATACACGAGCGGCTGCTGAACAGGCGCGCCGTTTTCAGAAGCTTTTACAAACGCATTGTACAAGTATGGCAGCAGCTGGTAACGAAGCTCGATGTATTTACGAGAGATGTCTTCTACTTGCTGACCATACTGCCAAGGCTCTTGGCCAACCTTTACTTCTGATTTCGCGTCGCTATCATAGTGGTCGCGTGCAAATGGAAGAAGTGCTCCAACCTGGATCCAGCGTGCGAAAAGCTCGGCTGTCGGACGCTGCGCGAAACCGCCGATATCATTTCCGACAAACGCCACTCCAGAAAGACCAACGTTCGCGTTCATCGGGATACTCATTTGCAGGTGCTCCCAGTTTGAAACGTTATCGCCTGTCCAAAGTGCCGCATAACGCTGTGTTCCAGCATACATATCACGCGTCAAAACGAACGGACGCTGATTGTCTTTGTATAATTTGAACGCATTGTATGTTGCTTCTGCTTCATCATGGCCGTAAAGGTTATGGTACTCGGTGTGCTTCATCTTGTTCGCACCTTCACCAAACTCTACGTCAAGCGGCATCGTGTGGTAAGGTCCGTCGAATACAGCCGGTTCGTTCATGTCGTTCCAGATGCCGTCGATTCCCGCGTCAAATAATGTATTGTGCTTTTTCGCCCACCAGTCGCGTACCTCTGGCTTTGAGAAGTCTGGGAATACCGAATCTCCAGGCCATACTTCACCGACGAAGTTCGTTCCGTCAGGGTTCTTTGCCCAATAATCTTTTTCTGTTCCCTCTTTGTACGTGATGTTGTTTTCATCCACTTTTACAGCAGGGTCATTGATCGCGATGGCGTTCAGTCCCATGTCCTTCACTTGCTTGAGGGCGCCAAGGTAATCTTGTTCCTTGTTCCAAGTGAACACGCGGTATC
This sequence comes from Fictibacillus iocasae, assembly GCF_042665465.1. Classification (NCBI taxonomy): domain Bacteria; kingdom Bacillati; phylum Bacillota; class Bacilli; order Caryophanales; family Fictibacillaceae; genus Fictibacillus; species Fictibacillus iocasae. The sequence goes on from NZ_JBHTCP010000047.1 coordinate 22,703, forward strand.
CATCCATATAGTCGATATCAAAGTGCATCGTATCGAGCGGAATGTTCTTTTCTTTGTACGTTTTCGCGACATTTACGATTTCTTCAGGCGTGTAGCCCCACTTGGACTGGTGGAAACCGAGGGACCAAGCTGCCGGTTTTTCCGCTTTTCCTGTCAGGTCTGTGTATCGATCCAAAACGTCAGAGATTTCCGGTCCGTTCATGAAGTAATACGTCAGACTTCCGTCGTTCGCATAAAAGTAATAATAATCATCACTTTCCTGCGCCATGTTGAAGTAAGAACGGTTCGTGTTATCAAATAAAATGCCGTACGCTTTATCGTTCTTCAATCCCATGAAGAACGGGATGGATGTGTATAAATATTTCGTGTCTTTGTTATACGCATAAGCATCGGTGTTCCACATGCCAATCTCGTGTCCGCGCTGGTTCAGGTTCAATCCAGCCTGCTCACCGAATCCATAGAACGCTTCGTCTTTTTGCGTTTTCTTAAATACGAACGGCTTGTCATTCTCGTAGCCTGATCCGTACTTCATGTAATCTTCGTTAATGACATTTCCGGCTTTGTCCATGAACTTAACGCCGAACGTGTCTTTCTTCACTTCAATGATCAGTTCATCCGTTTTGATGATGTACTTTAAGGGCGTGTCGATGGCTTTGAATGATGGTGTGCCCCAGTCTTTCTTTGCGAGTGCACGTGACGGTCTCTCTTTTTCTCCTTTTTGCAAAAGAGACACTTTCGCTAGATCGCCAGCAAAGATGCTGATGGTTGCTGTGTGCGTGCCTAGGTCAAATCGAACGCCATCTTTCAATTTCTTCGCGCTTTTTACTGACAACGGCTGTTTAATGTTTTCTTTATTCAGCTCTGTATCAGGCTCTGGCTGTGTGACCGCCGCTGCTGATGGAGCTACCGCCGTTAATGCCACCGTTGCTGCCGCCATGACAGAAAACGTGTTACGGACAAACCTCTTTTTGAACATGTGTGCACCTCGCTAATTTTTTGTAACCTGCTATGTTGCTTCAAGTACGAAACCACTATATATAGCGCAGGTTATGAGTGTCAACGAGGTACTGAATCGGGATTCAGTACTGGTAGAAAAAGGGTAAGTGAGTGTTTCCGCTAGTTTGCAAACGATTTACATTCCGATGTAACAGCTTACATAATTTGAATGAAACAGGTGAAAAGAACTATTTTCCCAATTGTTGTGAGGTGACTATACTCACCGTTACTATTACACGAAGGTTACACAAACCCAGACTAAACTCCCCGGTTATGTGAATGATTTTGACAATGACTTTTACATTTAAAATACGTAACATCTTTGTTATTCGTTTTCACATGCAAAATAAAAAGCTAATCCTCTGGAGTAAGGATCAGCTTCACATCATACAATCATTTTATTTCCCAACTGTCGGATAGCGTGAGTATCGGCTGGCGCTTTCTCTCATAGCTCGGTTTCGGCGGCGGCGGTATCTCATGCGCAGAATGACCATGAAAGCCATGAGCAGTAAAAAGCCTGCATAGCCGAAGATGGTAACCGTCGCCGCACTCCCGCTAAATGTTGATTCCTTCACGTCTCCTGCCGTATTTTCTGCGGTTTTCAACGCTTTTTTCTTCAGCTTATCAGGCGAATACAGCGTTTCCTCAGCCAGTTCAACTCCGGCAGCTGACTGCAAAATCAGCTCGCCGTCCTTCGTGACCTCCTGGACCGGCTTTTCCCCCTTTGGCAGCGTAATGGTAATGTCTTCTTTCAGAGGATATCGTTTGCCGTCTTCCGCTTGTATCTCTGTCCCTTTAGCGAGCGTCTGCCGCTCGAACTGGGCAAACGCATAATCCCCGAGGCTCATGGTATCCCGATATGCCGCGCCCTTGGAAGGAGCTTTCATCACAACGATGATCAAATCGAGGTCTCCGCGCGTCACACTCGTCACAAGCGTGTGCTTCGATTCGTCCACATACCCGTTCTTCACACCGGTTGTGCCTTCATAATCCCATAGCAGGCGGTGGTGGTTCTGCAAGGTCGTCTGCCACTCCTTGCCGTCCCACTTTAATTCTTTTGTTCCTACAATCTGCCGGAACTCGTCAAGCTGCATCGCATGTTGCGTGATCTTGGCCATATCATCGGCAGTTGTGTAATGATTTTCATCAAAAAGGCCGCTAGGGTTTACGAAATGGGTGCTCACAGCGCCCGATTTCTTCGCATAATCGTTCATCTGCCTAGCAAACGATTGCACATCGCCTGCTAAAAATTCAGCGATGGCAACAGCGGCATCGTTTCCTGAGTTAATCATCAGACCTTGCACGAGGTGCCTCAGCGTCACCTGCTCACCCTCGACAAGATAGACTCTTGTTCCTTCTGCCATCGTGGCGTTTTTACTGACTGTCACGATCTCGTCCAGCCTGCCCGATTCAATGGCCAGTGCCCCTGTTACAATTTTAGTAATGGAGGCCGGATACATCTGCTTATCTTTGCTTTGATCCACTAATATATTGCCTGTCTTCGCGTCCATGATGACGGCGGTTTCGCTTTCTAGCTTGATGCCGTTATCCTCAGCATGAGCCTGCTGGTGGAACGGCAGCAGAAAAACAGCCAGACCCAGCAGCAGATAGATGATGTTCTTGTTCATTCCGGACACTCCTAATGTTGTATTTCTATTAAAGGTTTCGCTTTGTATGTATCGGTCATATTGGTCGTTTTCTTACGTTTTCATGACAAAAAGCTTACGGACAAACGACAAATCTTCATAAAAAAATCAGGCCATCTGCCAATTTCGACAAATTTTGCCTGATTCCTTTTTTAATCGTTTAATTAATCTAATCGAAATGCTTGGTTTTTTTCCTGCCTTTTAACAAATCGCCTGTCCAGCCCTTCATCCGAAGCCAGATGTAAACGCCGATCGTGGACCCGCCAATTAAGAGCATCGCATACAGGTAGCCGAGCTTCCACTTCAGCTCGGGCATGTTCTCAAAGTTCATTCCCCAGATCGCGCCAAATCCCATCATAGGGGTGAAAATGACGGTGAACACGGTCAGTGTCTTCATAATTTCGTTACCGCGGTGCGAGGAGAGCACTTCTTCGAGGTTAAGCAGTGTATCAATGTCCATACGGTAGTTCCGCACGAGAGTGAGTGTGCGGTCTATTCTCGTCTGTGTCCGTTTATACGCATCCGTTTCTGTCAGCTTATCCAAAAACGCTTCCTTCGCCGCAAGCCGGGTATCCTCCACCGCAATGGCCAGATCGCTCCAGTTAATCAGCTCGATCCGCCGGTCATAAATCATATTCAGCAGATTCGTATGGTTGTTCTTCTGCACATCATTCTGCAGCTGCTTCAGCTTCGTCTCCAGCTCATCAATTCCGTCGAGAAAATGGTTCAGCACTTCGCCAAGAAAAATGAAAAAGCCCTCCGGCGCGGTTTCCACCTTCTCCATCAGTGATAAGAGGTGTTCCTTTGATGTCCTGGTGAATGTATCCAGCTCCAGATTCACCGTAATGAACTTATCTTCTGTTAAATAAAAATGAGCCACCTTGTATTCATCCTGATCTTTCGGGTTCTGTGTATAAATGAGAGAACCCCGTAAAACGTACTGTCCGTTCTCCTCTTGATCAATCTGCAGGAAATTCGTTTTCTGCCTTGCAGCATGATCTGCCCACTTGCTGCAGCCTTCGTTATCGGCCGTCAGCTCCCGCAGGCGGTCCAGGTCACGTTCACCGTTCAGGTCATAATAGGTCCAATTGTACGGCATTGTGTGCTTCATCTCGTGTCCTCCTTACGATTAAAAAAGAAAATCATCCACTTTGTTCAATCTCATCCATTTCAGTGCATGCTGCATCAGCTGCTGGCCAGCTTCTGAATCACCGTATCTGAAAATAATCTGCCCCTTGCGCTCAGACAACAGCAGCTTAGCCATAAGCACACCAAGAAGCCTGCCGTTTTCTACCGCAGCAAACATCTTAATATCCTCTCTATCTTGATAAAAATGCAGCGGTCTTCCCGTCTGCTTCTCGATTTCACCGTGCAGCGAGGCAAGCATCTCCACATCCGCGTTCACGATTTCCATGCCATCCCTCCGTCTACTCCGATTTTTTCCCTAAAATACAGTTCCTAAACAGCCGTTCGAAGTTCAAAAGTTCGGGGTCCGGTACGCCCATTTATCAATTCTTTCTGCAGCAGCACATTGTGAATGAGCGTACCGGACTCCAACAAAACAACAAAAAAAACCCTTCACCATTTAGATGAAGGATTTTTGGATGTTCGTTATACAACTTTACGGCTTTCCACGATTTTTCGGTTATGGTGATCCCAAGTGAACAGTGTGTTGGAATCCGGCTGTATGAGCGACAGAGACTGACATGTACACTCAACGACCTGTGAATGCGGAATAGAGTGTTCCTTCTGTTCCCCTGTTTCTGTATTTAAATAGACGATCTTTTCACTCTTTCCCGTTGCAAGATCGAGCTCGTAAATCATGATTTCATCGCCCACTTCATAGATCGCTCTCGGTGAAATGGACAGCTTGTGCTCGCTTAGCAGCTTCCCTTTGCTGCTGAGCACCATGATTTTCTTTGGGTCGCCTGACAGAACCGGTGCGCAGGATACGTGAATACGTCCGTTTGCCGCCAGAATATCAGTCGGAGCGAAATTACTTCCGAGGTTCACACGCTTTTTCTTTCCGTCGGTAATAATATAGAGCACCGCCTGGTTTTCTTCGGCAATGTAGGTGGAAATATAAAGACAGTCACCATCCATTTCTACTTCCCATAGAAAGCCGTTCACTTTCCATTCTTTCAGCAGTTCAGGCTCTGTTTTACTAAACAGGAGAACCGAGCCTTTGGACCCATCTCCCTCACAAGCAACAACCACACACGATTCAAATTCATAAAAGTTAGGCTGACCCTCAATCGCGTGAGATTTTAAAATGCCATGATGATGGTCAAAAATAAATAATTTATATGAAGTGCTTCCTTCTTCGTTCTGTTTGGCAAACCAGTAGTTCTTTTGGCTGTCCATGAGGATTTTAGAATATAATCCGTCCTCCTCCGCATTTCTTACTACACTTCCGGCGCTGGCGGGGATCTGTGAGGCATGTACCAAACCCATTTTGTCTGCTGCTCTAGTTGTTAGTTGTTCCATTTTGGCCATATTACTCTCCTCCTTGTTATTTCAGCCGGTACCGCTCAAATCAAGCGGCTCAAACTTGACTTAAATTATTAAAATAGTGTATATCTAGCAAAAACTCTATATTTTCTGTTATATTTATCTTATCAAACAAGGCGTGTTATCTGTATTGGGAAAAATGGTAGAATGGATGCTTGTTAAGGATGGGTGTTCCGTGACAATTTTCCCAAGTTGGGAAAGGGGGATTTTATGGTCGGTCAGAGAATAAGATATTACAGGAAAGTTAAAGGCCTCACCCAGGAAGAATTGGCCCAGGGCATCTGCTCCGTTTCCTACTTAAGTAAAATTGAGAAAGGAGACGCCAAATCCAGCGACGAGGTCATCAACCTTCTGTGCGACCGCTTAGGAATCTCCCCGAACGAAACCAACAACGACGAGATACTTGAAATGCTTGATGAGTGGAATATGATGATGGTGAACAAGAGGTTTGACGAAGCAGGAGAGTTTCAGAAAACCGTACAAGAGAAAATGCAGGGTGTAAGTGATCCTAATATTCTTTTGAGATATGAGTTGTTTAAATGCAGATGCATCTTTGTAACATCAGATGATTTTGATGATGGGTATCACATACTAGAAAATATTAAAAACCACATATTACAAAGTGATAACAATGAACTGTTATTCTACTACAACCAATTTATGGGTATGTATTTTTCTTTTAAATACAAACTGCAAAGTGCCTTAAAACATTTCAAAATGGCGGAAGAGTTTCATATGAAAGCTGATTTAAAAGAAATAGAAGCGGCTATAGTGTATTTCCAATTAGCAATCACATATAATCAACTTTCAAGAGTTTCAGCAGTAAATTTTTATGCATATAAAGCCATAACTATTTTTGATAAAGAATATAATTATAATCGAAGCGCAGATTGCCAAATCATTTTAGCAATAGCAAATAGAAGAGTTCGAAACTTTGACCAAGCTATTTATCACCTAGATCAAGCTTTAAAATATGCAAAAACATTTAAGGATGATAATACAGAAGGAATTATTTATCATAATCTTGGTTATATTGCAGCTACTAAAAAAGAACATACAAAAGCGATAAAATTTTTATTAAAAGGAATTGAACTTAAACAGCACCAACTTTTAGATAACGTTATGAATACACTCTTGCTATTAAGTAAGGAGTATTTTTATACAAATAATTATGATGAAGCCAAGAAGTGGATTAATAAAGCATTGTCACACGTTGAAAAAGCTAACGATCCATCCTTTTTTTATCATTTTAATATTATAAATTATCAAGTTCATAATCAGACAACAGAATTAGAAGATTTTTTAAGAAGAGAGGCAATACCCTTCTTTGAAAGCCAGGATTCTTTTGAATACCTAGCAAATTATAGTGAATTCTTAGCAGATTTATATTTTGACCAATCATTATATAAAAAAGCTAGTCAATATTATAGATTATCTAATAATGCTAGAAAAAATATATTTTGAAAGGAGGGATGAAAGAATGCGTAAGTTATTATTAGGTTTATTTGTTGTAGCAGGTTTGCTTTCTACAATTTCATTTACTTCTTCAGAAAGTGCCGCTGACTCAACTCCTGGAGTAAGAAGTGCATTCTATTTCTAAAAAAAGCCCTCCGCCAAGCGGAGAGCTTTTTTTCTTTCTATCTATTAAACAACTTAAACGACCTTTCGCCTGACTAGCAGGTACACAAAGTAAGGTGCACCGATTAAGGCGGTGATGATTCCTGCTGGTACTTCGATTGGCGGCAGGATGATGCGGCCGATGGTGTCGGCTGTTGTGACGAGTATTGCTCCCATTAGTGCGGCGAGCGGCAGGTAGAACCTGCTGTCGCTTCCGGCGATCAGCTTGGCAGCATGCGGGATGACGAGGCCGACGAAACCGATTGTACCGGCGACGGCGACGGCACTCGCCGCAAGCCCAGCTGCCGTTATGAGCAGCAGAAACCGTGCCAGCTGCACCCTCATGCCGAGTCCTCTCACCGTATCCTCACTCATCAGCAGCAAATTCAGCTGTCTCCAGCTTACAAGTGCGGCCGTACAGCCAGCCAGCGTCCATGGCCACAGCATATGGACATGCTGCCATGATCTGGCGTACAGACTGCCCTTTAACCAGACGAGCGCCTGTGCAGCATCGAGCGCATATTTGACGATAAAAAATGTAATCAGTGCCTGCAGACCAGCTGAAACGGCGACACCGCCAAGAGCGAGCTGCTCCGGTTTCATCCCCTTATCGTATGAAAGGCTATAGACGATCAAGCTTGCCACAAGCGCACCACCAAATGCAACAAGCGGCAGCATAAACGGCTGAAATCCAGGATATAAAAGGATCAATATGACAGAAGCGAGCCCTCCTCCTGCTGAAATTCCGACGATATCCGGTGCGGCAAGAGGGTTCTTCGTCATCGCCTGCAATATGGCGCCAGCGACAGCCATGTTGATGCCGACGAGCACAGCAATGATCAGGCGAGGCAGCCTGTATTGCAGGATGAACCCTTCTCCTGTCACTGCCTCTTCCCACAGTACAGAAAAAGGAGCCGGTACCGCACCAAGGCGGAGTGAAAGAACGGCGAGACACCCTAACAGCAGCAATCCGCCTGACATGCTCCACACATAACGTCCCGCTTTCATATCACGCGCCTCCTTTCTTTTTTCTCAATAAATAGAGGAAAAACGGTGCGCCGAGCAATGCCGTGATAATGCCGACCGGCGTTTCAGACGGATAGCTCAGCAGCTGTCCGGCAAGATCAGCTCCCGTCAGCAGCACCGCACCGGCAAGTGCCGAGAACGGAAGAACAATTTTATAATCCGCTCCTACTACTTTTCTAGCGATGTGGGGGATGATCAGCCCGATAAACCCGATCGGCCCCGCCGCTGCAACCGCACAGCCAGTAATGATCACAACGAGCAAAGCACTCAGCCGCCGGGTCCTTGTCACTGAGATGCCGAGGCCTCTTGCTGTGTCCTCTCCTAGCGATAGGATGTTGAGCGATTTTGACAAAAACAGGGCACTCGTGATCGCAGCCCCCATGATGATTCCGCTGATCCGGATATCCTGCCAGCCTGCTCCCGACAGCTTTCCTGCCATCCAATATAAAATTTCGGTCAGCTCTGTTTCAAACAAGACGATCAGACCGGTCGTGAGTGAGCCGAGAAAAAAACTGACAGAAATCCCAGCGAGCACAAGCCTTGAGGCACTGTACGTTCCGCTGAAGGCGAGCGCAAAAATGAGCGATCCGCCGAGAAATGCGCCGGCAAAAGCGGCCGCGAGAATGACCGCCGCCATGTTGTCTGTGTTGAAAAAAAGCAAACTTGAAGCAACGAACAATGACGCTCCTTGATTGACGCCCATGATTTCCGGGTCTGACAGCGGATTTTGTGTTACAGCCTGCAGCAGGCACCCTCCAACAGCGAGGCCCGCACCGAGAATGATGCCGAGCAGAACGCGCGGCAGACGCACATCCCAAACCGTGTACGATAATGTTTCGTTACTGCCGTCAAAAAGCGCCCGCCAGTTTTCCCATGATAGTCCCTTCACATGGAAAATCAGTGATAACGTGCTGACAATGGCCAACAGAAGAAACAATAGGAGAAAAGCAGAAGAAGCAGAGCGGGAGATGCCCCGTCTGCTTTTTTCTGATGTCATCATCGTTTTACTCCGTTTTTTCGCCGGTTAACACGGCACCTGCTTCATCCAGCACTTTCTCTGCTGCTACCGGACCGCGTCCGCGTGACCATAGGTTACGGTCTACTTCAACAACATGCTTGTCCTTCACGGCCTTCAAGCTGCCATAAAGCGGGTTGTTTTTAAACTTTGCTGTGTCTTCACCGTACAAGAAAATGTAATCCGGGTTGATTTCTGCCAAGCGTTCCATTGTAATCGTTGCGATTTCGGCTTTACCTTCTGTGCTCTCTTTTTCGCCTTCAAACGCATATTTTGCGCCCACGTTTGTCATAAGCGACCCGATAAAGGAATCCTTGATCCAAACGGAAAACTCGTCTTCAAACGAACCGACAACGAGCACACTCGGCTCACCTTTTACTTTTGCTTTCGTGTCATCGATTTTCTTCTGAAGTGCTTCTTTCGCTGCTTCAGCATCTTTTTCTTTTCCTAGCACTTTCGCGATCGTATCGACGTTGCTCATCACTTCGTCGTAGCTGTTGTCGTCAAGTGCGATGACTGGCGCAATACCTTTTAATTCATTTTGGATCATGCTGTGGCGGTCTGCGCTCGCGATGATCAAGTCAGGCTTTACAGAAGACAGTACTTCCAGGTTAGGAGACTTTCGCTCACCTACATCGGTTACTTCTCCTACTTCAGAAGCCAGATATTCAGGCACCTTCGTCTCGCCGACACCCGCGTTTCCTGCCGGCTTCACTTCAAGCGCTGTGAGTGTATCGATAAATGAGAAATCAAGTGTGACGATCTTTTGTGGTGCTTTATCGAATTTTGTTTCACCCCAAGCATGCTTGATCGTCACGCTTTCGGCTTTCTTTTCTTCTTTATGAGCAGCGTGCTCTTCTTTCTTGGATTCTTCCTTCGTGCCGCAGCCCGTTAAGGCACCAGCTAGTGCAAGGGATAAAACGGATAAAGATAGGACCTTTTTCTTCAACATATGTATGCCTCCAATTAATCAATATTGATAATCATTATCATTGATAATTATTCTCATTGACTATCATAGTACAAACGCTTACACCTGTCTACCACTTTTCGAGTCATTTTCATAAAATTATTTGTTTGGTGTACTGGTTGGGGTCCGGTACGCGCATGATTCTCTCTACCCCCAAACGGTAAAAAACAGGATAACCATAGGGTCGGCGGCATCAACGAATACACTTACGGTTGATTGAGTACCGGACCCCGAACTTTAGAACTTTCCATTTCGGACTACGTAGCCTGGTCCCCCGAGCTTATAAAAAAAGCTCCCGCACAGGATGGCGGGAGGCTACAGGGCGATGGCTTTTTGGATAACGCTGTCGTATGAGAGTTTCTTTTTGATAAAAGGCGAGAGCATGCCGCTCTGCAGGGCGCCGTATCCTAGTGAAAAGTCGACGGTGTCGCCTACGTTCAGCGGGGCCGCATCTGTAATATCGAGAATAAGATGATCGCTGCTGCCGCCAAGGACGTGTGCGTTGATTCCAATCGGGGCGAGGCTGTCGATGTCAATGTCCTGGCGTCCGATCGCAACGATGGCGCGGAGCCTGTCACCGCGGTCGTGAAACTCGGGCGTCCTGCCGAATGCATCCACCCCGATCAGCCCTCGCGGAAGGGTCGGTTTTGTTTGGATTTCAATGATTTCCGCACTCAGCGTAAAGGCGTCCTGATACAAGCCGCTGATCGGCGTGCCGTACGCCGTTTCTTTTCCGAGCCAGACGGCTTCACCGATCCGCAGCTGGTTCACGCGGCCGAGCGGCTTGTTTTGCAGAAGCAGCGGCAATGTGGAACTGTTGCCGCCTGAGAGGACGGGCATTTCAATCATCGTCTCTGCTTCTACCTTTGCCACTAGATCGGAAACGTTCTTCATCGTCTGCTCTGTTGGAATGACGCCTGAGAAGCATGTGAAGTTTGCCCCGATTCCTTCACACGTGATGCCTTTCGTGCTATGAGCAAACACGGCAAGCTCGGGCAAGCTCTCAGGCAGAACCCCTTCGCGCAGATCTCCCATTTCCGCCATTAAAATCACACGGTGCTCTACTCCAAATGCAGCCGCGGCCTTGCCAAGAGCAGCAAGCGTTCTCCACTCACTGTTCAAGCTAACATCACATATGGCAGCCGTTTCCTCTGCCTCCGACAGAAGTGGTGTGCGAATCATCATGAGGGATACATGCGAACCGAACGCCTGACGTATTTTTTTCAAGTTCTGCAGCCGGGAGTCTGCGAACTTCGTGATGCCAGCGGAAAACAGCGCTTCGATGACATCCATGTCGGCACCGATTCCTTTTGTAACAATGTATGGCTCAATGCCCTTCGCATGACATAACTTATTTATCCAGAGTGCATTGTGAACGAGCTTAGACAGGTTGACAGAAATGACCGGATACAACGCTATCCCTCCCTGCTGTGTAATGGATTTTGAAACAGACTATATTCATACGCGCTTGCTGCATCGTTCATCCTCATCGACAAAAGCGCCTTCGTTTTTACATAATCATCGAATATCGCGTGCTGTTCATCAGCAATCGTTCTGAACAAAGCGGATGTGATGCTCCACAGCTTCTTTTCCTCGACTCCTTCAACAGCGGTCGCGAGCGTGAACCAGAGATCGCCGAGATGGTTCTGTACGAATGCGTGAAGAAACTTGCTGTTCGCCTCTTCTATTTTTTCGCTAAAAATGGAGGCGTCTCGAATGCCGTCCATGGAAATGTGATGGCTGATTGTTTCTTGATGAATGCGTACGCCGCCAAGATCCCTCATCACCACATTGGTGATGCGCCCGTTTTTCACGGCAATGATGGTATTCTGCATATGCGCCTCCAACCCTGCACCGTATTGAAGCAGCGCCTGCAAGATGGGCAATCCGACGCGTTCAACATAATGGTGAGCGAACGTATACACATCTTCGGCGGTAAGCGGTTCATTTCCTGTGTGATCCTTGATGATATCGAGCACGACGGGTTCGCCGTTATACGGACTATCGGACGTCAGGCTGGCGCCGACAAGCAGCAGCTCGCCTTCTCTTCTGACAGATGACGGCGACTGTCGCAAAATATACGATAATTGGCGGCTGCGTTCTTCCTTTTCGCCTGCCCCAAAATAGGAGCCGACATATTCCGGTAAAAAAGTAAGACCGTCGATACTTGAAAGAAGCGGAACAAGGCGCTCGCTCAGCAGCGGCCCGTTCACCGCGATTTCCGGGGATACGGTCCGGACCGCGCTCGTTGCCTGTACGTTTACCGGCAGTTTGGCATGCACGTTCATCCCAGTCAGCGCCATCGTCCGAAATGACAAGGTGGCGGATGACGGAATTTCAACTGGCAGCGGAATGATCGTTCTTTCGCTCAGTTCTGCGGCGAACGCTTGCGGCAGCACGTGTTCATATTGCCACGGATGAAGGAGAAACGGATGGTAGCTCTCCATCTTCTCTCCAAGGGAGGAGAGGATGTGTTCCGCTGCCCGCTCAACAGCTGGACATTCTTTATAAAGCATCGGCTTGCCGCCCTCGCTCGTTACCGTAAGACTCGTGTGGACGAGCACGGTCTTGAGCATGATCTCCCGCTCGAATTCTGGCGCGTAATGCAGCACCTCTTCCTTACTCAGTCCAAGCTTTGTTTTCGTTGACGGATGCAGCGGATGCCCCTCAATGACAAGTGCTTCCGAATAGACGAGCTCATCAAAACGGCGGCATTCTGAGAGCAGCTTCAAAAATTGAATAAAAGAAACCGGCTGTTTTTTCTTGTGAAACGCTATGGTCGTCTCTGCCTGACGCTTTACCCATGTCTTTTTTTGTTCAAACTGGCTGTAAGAAAGCACAAGGTTGTCACGGCTGTTGATCAGCTCGTGCGCCAGATCGTTCGAGATCTTCAGCGCTGTTTCTTCCGCTAACAGGTCAAGCATGGATTCTAGCGTATTTACAGGGTAGGTTTCCCCGTTTTTTTGTCTATAAAAAGGGGGTGCGAACGTATAGCGCGAGAAGGCTCCTTTGTATGTAACGTTCATGATGAGTACATTGCCGCTGTTTAGCTGCAATTGGATGAAACCGTCCTCTTCCGCTGCGGATGGCAGCAGTTTTTCACGGACTAACGCGTTCGCCAGTCTGTTCATGATGCCGTGCTCGGCTCTTGTCTGGGCTGTTTCCTCAATTAGAGTCAGCAATGTTATACACCTTCTTATGAGTTAATTTGAAAGTCTGTCTCCTGAATAGGAGCGGAAGGAGGCAGATCGTGCCCATGATCAGAAAGACCGGCGCTGCGCCAAACCATCCGATCATGAAGCTAATCAGTATGGACCCGGCAGGAATCATTCCGCGGTCCATGAGCACGGCACTCATCAGGACGCCTCTTTCACTTTCTGGCACATGGCGCTGAAAGTAGATGCGGTTCGATGACCGCAGCCATTGGCCGAAAAAGCCGAGCGTGAACAGCACGACAAAGAAAAGCGCTTTGACAGGGACGGGTATCAATAACAAGCTGATCGCAAATAAGAATCCGCTTCTATAATACACCTTCTGTTCGCCGAAATGTTCAACGGCGCGCGGCAGAAATACAGCGCCAATGATTCCGCCTGCCGCCGCAACGGCCATCGACAGACCGAAAATATCGGCACGACCCGCAAAATGGCCGTCCACGAGCACCGGCAATACCGTAGAATACGAGAATCCAAACGCCATGGTTATTAAGGAATACAAAAAGATGCGGCGGCCTGTCTCGTCACCTGCAAAGTATTGTTTGACCACTTTCCAGCTCGGCAGCGGCTTGCGTTTTACTATTCTCACGCTCTTATCCTCCTTCAGCGGAAGGATGAGCAGCAGTGACAGTAGGGCCGCAGCCGCCTGCAGCAGAAACGTCCATTGTACGTCGTAAGCCGCCAGCATCATACCGGCAAGCGCTGGTCCTGCAGACCGGCAAAGATTGATGATAAGAGAATGCGAGGATACGAGCTTGCTCATGTCCTTGCTGTCTCCGAGTGTGCCGAGAATCGAGTTGCGGTTTGGTGTTTCAAAGGCACTCGCCACACCGCGTATGAAAGAAAACACGAGCAGCGCGGCAAACGTCAGCTCATCCATGAACGCTAATGCCGCAAGCAGCGCTGTTATGAGCAGGACGGCGGCTCCATACCATTTGGCGAGTATGGTTTTTTTATAGCGATCGCAAAGCTTTCCTGCATATAATGAGAACAGCACGATCGGAATTAAACGGGCAAAGTTAATATAGCCAAGGTAAGCCGCTTCCTGGTAATAATCATATACATACCAGTTTATGGCCGTCATGCCTGTCCAATTGCCGAGAAACAGAAAAAAGGAACTTGCAAAAAAGATACGGCGAATTGAGATCACCCCATTTTTCCTATTGGTTTTCTGGACTTCCTATGTTTTAATTGAAAATGATTATCATTACCGTTTACGAATACACACTATATAGCAATCACTTTATCTTGTAAAGCAGAAGGTGAAAAAATGAAAAGTGCAACCATTGAGCCGACTAAACGGCAGCTCCACATAGAAGAGCAGCTGATCTTAACGTTTCTAAAACAAGAAAAACCAATGCTATCCGAGCCTTTCTTGCAAGCTGTACAAAAAGGACGGGACGGCATTTTATCACGCCTTATCTCTTCACTTCTTCGTGAAAATATCATGAACCATAAGGAGCGAGCGGTCTTTGTACCAGCTGCTGAGGCAGCTGGTATGCTTCAGCCTCGGCTGTCCCGCATCGCAAAAAAACGGCAGCTGTTTAAGCATGCCGCTTCCCTTTGTGTCCTTTCGTTCGAGACGATCGACGCCAAGCTGCTCGTACCCGTTGGCAGCATGTCGTCCTTCTTCCGTCCTGTGCTTTGTCCGCCTTTTATACTAGTAAAGGAAGAAATGGACCATGTCGTGCTGCATCCAAATGAGATATTGGACCTGCTGCTGTCTGATGGATACGATGGTCCGCGCGGTCACTTTGACAGCTTCAGAAACGATGTGGCCAATTCAGCCGCAAACCTTGCTCTTGCTTATGCCTCTCACTCTCTTTCAAGCGGCATTTCTACGCTTGAAGCCGCCGAGAATGCGCTCGATTCGTATTCCTTTTTTGAACAGCTTGTCATCGAGGGGCACCCGACACATCCTGGGGCAAAGATGAGAAAAGGGCTTTCACCTGAGGAGAATTGGAATTATTCTGCAGAGTTCAAGGAAACGGTTAGGCTTCAGTTTGCAGCCGTTTCGAAGAACCTTGTCTATCATCAGCAAATGCCTGGCGTCAGCTGGCAGGATGAGCTGCTGCAGGCGGAGCCGCTTTTAGCTGTGGAGGCGCAAAAGGTGCTCGGTCATAACTGGAAAGAGCGGTACACGCTCTTCCCCGTCCACCCATGGCAAGCGCAGCATATATTGCCGTCCCTTTATAAGCACGAACTGGAGCGAGGCGAACTGATATTGCTGCCTTATACGTCTCCTTATGTGCCCGGCATGTCGTTCCGGACGCTCTTTCCGTCTCTAGGCGGTTTATCGAAGCCGCATTATAAGCTTCCCGCAAGTGTTCACCTGACAGGAGAGATCCGCACGCTGTCTGAACAGACCATTCATAACGGACCGCTCATGAGCGAGTTAGTGCATAGCTTCGTTCAGGAGGACACGGTCATTGACAGCGACCGTTTCGTACCGGTGATGGAAAAGATGGGCGCGTACTTTCTTTCTAATGGGGATGAGAACGAGGCGTATCAGACGGAGCGAAGCGAGAGCCTCTCGTTTGTGATACGGGAAAATATCGCTCATCATGTTCGGGAAGATGAATGGGGGATGGTTTGCTCGGCACTCGTTTCTCGTGTTCATGATGCCCCGGCACCGCTTATTGCCGAGCTGATCACGCGCTATAAGCTGTCCCAGCGACTGTCGAAGGATGAGGACGCGGTATTTCTTTTCCTGATCCGTTATGTGAAGAATATGCTTTCTGGCACGATTCCTCTCATGACCAAGTACGGCATCGGCGTGGAAGGCCATCTGCAAAATTCGGTCGCTGTGTTCAGCAAGGACGGCACTCCGCTCCGCCTTTTAATGCGTGATTGGGAAGGCATCCGGGTGCATCGCGGCCGCCTAAGCAGGCAAGGTGTCGACCTTGACCGTTTCCACCATAAATCACGCATACTGGTCGACGATTTAAAAAGTGTCTACAACAAAGTGTTTTATTCTGTGGTGCAAAATCACTTTGCCGAAATCATCCTAACGGTGTCCGCGCATTATCGTATAGAGGAAAAGCATTTATGGTCACTCGTACGAGATGTGATGATGGAAATGTTTGAGGCGATAGGAAAAGAGCCGCTCTATGCTGAGGATGCGGCGAAAGATGCGGCTGTATTTTTCGCCGAAAAGGTCGATTACAAAGCCGTTACGTTAATGAGAATGACTGGCGAAGCGCACTCTTATTTTTACAGCAAGGTGGACAATCCGCTTTCTCACTCGAAAGAATACTAGTCCTATCAAGACGCGGGGATTTGAGTTACCCCGCGTTTTCCTATGCCGTTTGCCTTATCTATAAGACATCTTTAAAATAGCTGCTCAATAACCGTTCTATTACAGAGAAACGTTCGATTGAAACATGATCCTCTTTTAAATCCCAAAGATCTTTGCATTCTTCCATTAACTGAATGGTCTGATCACACCATTTAATAGATTGAATCTCCTGTTCTATACCTTGTTTAAGAATTGCTGAACTGCTGATAATTCTGGCATTCATTACTTTTCTTTCTTTAATATCTTTCCATCTTTCTTCAAGAATAGATTTCATGTGTTCAAGTCTTAGTTCATGCTCTTTTTTATTCATTTTTATTTTTAACAGAGCTTCTTCAAAGGGGATATTGTCCATAAAAAAAGTTTGCATTAAGAAGGAATCTTTTCTCTTAGCTGCTTCTTGAGGAGACAGTAACCACGTGATGAACGCAGATTTCCCCTTTTGAGTCATGCTATATAACTTTTTATCCGGCTTCCCCATCTGAGGAATCAGCTGGCTGCTGATCAATCCTTCTTGTTCAAGTTTGTTAAGCTCTGGATATATTTGCGAAAGGTGAGAATGCCAAAAAATACTCATAATGTCGTCAAATTCTTTCTTTATATCATACCCAGTAGCTTCCCATTTGCTTAAAAAACCAAGCAAGCCGTAACGCAATGACACTACGCTTCATCCTTTCCATAGTCATAGTTCTTCACGGTTATTCTTATTAACTAAGAACTCTTGAATCACCTTTTCCTAGCTGCGGCATCCAATAGATGCCGAAAGTGCCAATCAGAATTAAGATACCTGAAGTAACTAATATGGTGTTTAGAACCCCAATTGAACCTAATAAACTTCCCACCAGCAATATTCCCGGCAATGCCATAGCGCTGGCTATCATATTGTATAAGCTGAATGTTCTTGTGTAATTCTCACTAGACACCACATCTTGCAAATAGGTGACGAACGTTACATTAAAGCAACCTAGCGCGACTCCTTGAATAAAGAAAAAAGGAAGAATCACCATCCAATGTGTAACGAAGAAAAGGCTCCCAACACTTATCCCTAATCCAAACAAGGGAGGTATGATTAAATACTTTCTTTCTACTTTCTTATACCACCTTGGAACAAGAGATGCTCCCGCTGCTATGCCAAGTAACGATGCCGCTCCTATGAAACTTAGGTTTTCTACTCCTATTAATAGTACCTTGGTTAAAAACGAAATCAATAGCAGATCAACAGAAGAAGCGACAAATAACGCACAAGCTAATAAAGTAAATAACGGTCTAAGTTGAACATGCTCAACAATATAGAGTATTCCATCCTTAATTAATGCCACTTTACTTTGTCCACTTTCTTGTTTTGTCGGAAGTGATGGCTTAATTTGCGTAATAAACAATAAGGAACAGATGAGCAGAATGGCTGAAACACCCCATAGCACTAGAGGCGTCATGGTTAATTTCAGCAGCAGGGCCGTTGAAATTTGTCCAATGACTTTCACTGCCGTATATCCCAATTGCATCATACTATTTGCTGCTGGACGGTAGTCTTGATCTACAATATTTGGCAAGATGGATTGGCTAGCAGGTATGAAAATCAACCCTAATACACTTAAAAGAATTAACAGTAAATAGGCCCAATGGTAATCAATAACGGGCATAACTAGCAAAAAACAAAGTAGCACCGCTATTCGTATAATAGTGGAATTGACCATTACAGCTTGCAGTCTCTTATTATTCAGCCAAGCTCCAGCAGGTATGGCAAACAGTGTGATTGGAAGGTAATAGGCAACATAGAAAAGTGTAAATGCGCCGCTTGCGTTTGAATGAAGTTCTATCCATTTTAATATTGAAAAAAACATCATGGAATCAGCTAATACATTGAACAATCTTCCTAAAAATAAATGACGAAAGGCTTTATTCTTTATAAGCAGCAAATAAATACCCCCTTATTTTCCAACTATTACCTCATATTGTAACTCCATTAACACTATATGTAAACTTTTATATATAATTATATATATATAATACTTTCTTGTTTTCAAAAGACAACGTTAAAAACCTTAGAAAGCGACTGCTTTCTAAGGTTTAATGTTGGGACATATAAATAAATTGTATTACCGTCTTGTCATTCTTTACCCAAAACTTTATTTACTTGTTGATATACACCTTCGTGCCAATTGGTACTATTTTGGAAAGCTCGAGTACGTCTTTGTTTTGCATTCGAATGCAGCCTTTTGACACGTTTTTTCCGATAGAGGATGGATTATTGGTGCCGTGAATGCCATAATGCGGTTCCGATAAGCCCATCCACATCGCGCCGTATGGCCCGCCAGGATTGGGCGCTTTGTTAATGATAGTGTGAGTTCCGTGCGGGGTGGGCGTCAGCATTTTGCCAACACCGACTGGATACCTTTTGATCACTTTGCCGTCTCGTGTGAGTGCAAGACTGTGCCGGGACAAAGAAACAAAGATTTCATACGCCATCGCCCATCCCCTCCTTTTTACACAGCATATGCGCGTGTGTCAGGAGGTGTTCATGACATGTGAGCGTGGCAGTTCTCGTCATGCGACGGCTGTATGAATCCCGTCGCCTCAAGAAAGCTTTCGGCCGTTGTCATGCCAAAATGGCGGAACGTTTTTTGCAGCGTCTTCTGTTTATCTGCTTGGCTTTCTGGCAGCTGCGTCAGGAATTGAAGGAAGCTGCCATGCTGGGCGATCAACTCTGCCACAACCGCAGCATTGTGAATGGTTGCCTCTATTTTCTTGCGATGCCGGACGATTCCTGCGTCCTGCAGCAGCCGTTCTATATCCTCCTCCGTAAAGTTCTTTACCGTGTTGATATGAAAATCGGCAAAAGCCGCTCTAAAATTCTCTCGTTTATGAAGGATGGTCCTCCAGCTCAAACCGGATTGAAACAGCTCCAATGTCAAACACTCAAACAGCTTGTCATCCTCTGTTACGGGCTGGCCCCATTCATGGTCATGGTAATGCTGAAGCATCTCGCTTTCTTCACTCCATTTGCAGCGCTGCATCATCTTTCCGCCTTTCTTCTATCCATTTTATAACTTGGCTGACGGCATCCCTTTAAGTCAGCCTTAGCTGCACATATTTAACCAAGTCGAGTCATCTTCTTGCATTAAAAATTCCTTCGTATTGTAAAAAAAGAAGAAGCTGTATGCCGCAGCCTCTTCTATCACTTCGTTTGTCTAATATCCCTAATTGGTGCGATGACGACTTCTGAGCGGCCTTCTACTGAATCAAGGTCGATTAATCCGAGGCCATTTCGTGAATCCTTACTGTTTAATCGGTTGTCGCCCATCACGAACGCCTTGCCTTTAGGCACTTTAACCGGTCCAAAATCGCCCGTCAAATAAATTCCGAGGTTCTCGGCCTGCTGGCGGTTCATCTTCAAATAAGGCTCCCTTACCTGCTGTCCGTTTACATACAGGTTGTCGTCTCTCATTTCGACCATGTCGCCCTCTGTTCCGATCAGCCGCTTCACATACCGCTTGTCGTCTCCTTTAATGATGACAATGTCCCCTTTTTCAGGTGTCTTAAAGGAGTACACAATCTTGTTCACGTAGAGCTTCTCTTGATCGTGAAGCGTCGGATACATGGAGGCTCCTTCCACCATATACGGCGCGATAATCCAAGTTTTCGTAATAAAGACAAAAACGAGTGCAAACACAATTGCCTTCAGCCAGCTAACCCATTCGCTTTTCTTTTCTGTTTGTTCGTTCAAGCTGAACACTCCTTTCGCCCTGTTAACCCGGACCTATTCCTAGGTATATTTTAACCGATTTCTGTCCCTCCGCCAAAGCATAATTTGGAAAAATTATGTGTTTCTCCATTTATGAGATGGTATCATATAGGAGATGCGCCTTTTATCAGTATAAGAGTTTGTTAGATAGAACATTCCAGGATGAATGATTTCAATGAAATGGTTGATTTGCGTTATATCCCGCAGACTACCTAAGTACGATCTTTTAGAATGACGCCGCACCATGTTAGGAGGGCTGTTTGAGTGCTGTTGATTGTTAAAAAACATCCTGCATTATTGCTCGCCATCTCTTTTTTATGGCTTAAAACGTATATTGTCTATCAGCTGTCATTTAATTTGTCTGGTTCTCATCTTGTGCAGCAGCTGCTTTTGTTCATTAATCCACTTAGCTTTCTTGTCTTTTATATAGGCCTTGCGTACTTTGTTTCGGTCAATCGCCGCAATCGGATCATTTTTATTTTATCGCTTGTTTACAGCATTATCCTATACGTGAACGCGGTGTATTACCGTTTTTTCACTGATTTTATTACCGTTCCGGTGCTGTTTCAAACGAAAAATGCCGGCGATATCGGCAACAGCTTGTATGAGCTCGTTTATGCAGCGGATGTGTTATTCTTTGCCGACACGGTGCTGCTGTATATGCTGCTTAAGAAACCATTCTTTCAGGCGGCAATTGTTACAACAAAAACACGGCGGATGGTTATGATGACTGGTGCTGTCCTGCTCGCTCTTCAGCTCTCACTTGCTGAAACGCAGCGTCCTCAGCTGCTGACGAGGACGTTCGACCGCCATCTGCTCGTGAAAAACCTTGGCACGTTCAACTATCATCTTTACGATATTCTGCTTTATTCCAAGTCTTCGATGAAGAGCGCGTTTGCGAGCAATGTGGACGCGGATGAAATGAAAAAGCAGGCAAAGGATGATCCGGTGAACAACCCGAAACTGTTTGGCGCGGCAAAGGGCAAGAACCTGATCGTGGTCTCGCTTGAATCCACACAAAGCTTTGTGATTGATTATAAAGTGAACGGTCAAGAAGTGACACCGTTTCTGAACAAGCTGGCGCGTTCGAGCTATTATTTTCCTAACTTTTATCATCAGACAGGACAGGGAAAAACGTCTGATGCCGAGTTTATTACCGATAATTCACTCTATCCTCTTCCTCGGGGAGCCGTGTTTCAAACGCATGCACTCAATGAGTATAAAGCTACTCCTGAGATTTTGAAGGAAAAAGGCTATTATTCTGCTGTATTCCACGGCAACGACAAAAGCTTCTGGAACCGTGACATCATGTATCAAACCCTAGGCTATGACCACTATTTCAGTGAGGAGTATTATGATCGTTCAGAGGAAGATTCGGTGAATTATGGGCTGAAGGACATTCCGTTCGTGGAGCAGACTGTTCCATATTTAAAAAAGCTGCCGAAGCCCTTTTACGCCAAGGTGATCACGCTGACGAATCACCATCCGTATTTGCTGAATGAAGAAGACCAGATGATCGACACGTTTCCATCATCAGACCCGATCGTGAGCCGTTATTTTACAACCGTCCGGTATGCTGATGAAGCGATCAAGGTTTTGTTTAGCAAGCTAAAAAAGGCTCGCCTCTATAAGAACTCGGTCATTGTGATCTATGGCGATCATTACGGAATTTCCGAGCGGCATGAAGAGGGCTTGGCACAAATCCTCAAACGCGAGGATGGTGTATTGACACCATTTGACCATGTGCAGCTGCAGAGAGTTCCATTGTTCATTCACGTGCCCGGAAAGAAAGGCAAACAGATCAAAACAATCGGCGGCCAAATTGATCTGAAGCCTACCCTTCTTCACCTGCTCGGCATTAATTTAAAAGGCGATTATCATTTTGGTACGGACCTTTTCTCGAAAAAACGTGAAGAATTGGCTGTCTTTCGTGATGGAACGGTCATTTCAAAGGACTTGGTTTATACGGATGAATCCTGCTTTACCCAGCCTTCGGGGACAGAGACAGACCCCGCCTTGTGCGAGCCTTTAGCTGCCAAAGCACAGGAAGAACTGGACCGATCGGATGATATCATATACGGTGACCTGCTCCGTTTTTTGGTCAAATAAACAAAACCTTTAATCATCATAGAAAATAAAGTGTTAGGAAAAAAGGCTGCAGAAGAACGGTAACGCGTTCGTTTCTGCAGCCTTTCTTATTTGAGGCGGAAAGTGGCACCGTCTAGTATCTCCACATCATTTCTTGACCGCACTTCCTCCATCAGCCGAAACAGCGCCTCGTCCTTCCGCTTCGCTTCGATCATGCAGTCGATATGTTCGACACTGCCCTTTATCCCGTGCAGAAAGCGAAAGAACATCTCACTGTCCACGAAGTCCGCATGACTTCTAAACTCTTTCTCGCTTTTAGGAGATGAGATATGCATCTTGACCGGAAGCGGCGAAGCACACCATGTGCCGACGGCCCGCTCCCAGTGGGACTCCCAATCTGGATCGTGATGGTGGGCAAGATGATGATGGTAGTCAAAAACGTGCGGAATGCCTAGCTTCTCACACAAATAAAGCGTATCGGTCATCGAGAACGATTTGTCGTCGTTTTCAAGCATGATCATCCTCTGCAGCTGATGCGGCACGAACATCCAGTTATGAACGAACCGCTCGAGCGCCACATCCGTTTCCTTATAGTTGCCGCCAACATGCATCACACAGCGGTGCTCTGTCGGTATATTCATCCCTTCAAGCAATCTATGATGCATCTGCAATGTCTTGATCGAGTTCTTTAATACGTCATCTTTTGTCGAGTTGATGAGCACAAAATGATCCGGATGAAAATCCAGCCTCATCTTATGCTTTGCCGCAAACTCACCGATCGCTGCAAGTTCTTCTTTTAATGGAGCTATATAGTTCCACCCTGGCAAATCTGGATGATCGGCGAGCGGAACAATACGCGAGGTCATCCGGTAAAATCGTATATCGCTGGCCGCGTTATGTTTGAGGATACGCAGCATATTCGTCAGGTTGGATCGCGCGATACGCTCGAGCTTCCGTATCGCTGCATCACGGTCTTCAATCTTGCTGAACTGCGCATAAGTCATCGTCTGTGATGGCGAAGCATTCACCAGTTCCATGCTCATCGCCACATAACCAAGTCGGACAATCGTCAACTTCCCTCCACCTTCTTTCCTGACACACAGTCTATTTGTATCAGTATGTCCAACTATTCCACGTATTTTGGGGTACGGTACTCGAAAAAGACAATTTTCGTTGAAATTCCGTCTGGGATGGACACATTGATCGATGCATGACTTTATTGATGAACGTTAGGATCAAATTTATGAATATCTTCGTTAATTTGTCCTCTTACACTCATCTTTTTCTTCTTATTTTTTAAACTTAAGCAGCATTTTTGTCTAACTTGTTTATTTCTGCAGTTAGAAGCAGGCTTTTTAAAGGGGTTCACATCATATCATCGCTTTTATACGACAAAATCCTCATTTGTTACAACACCTTTTAATAAAGTTAAGACACAAAATCTATTTTTCACAGCGATTACTCGCATCGTTACAACAATTGATGCTTCAGCAGCCATACAGCCACTGAACAGATAACGCCGAAACCCCGGAAACATAGACGTTTCCGGGGTTCCACTTCACTGCAGCAATTATGCTGCTTCGGTCATAGCTTTCTTCTTTTTTCGTCGGAAAAGGTTTCCGATGTTCATGAGCATTTCATAGACGACTGGCACGACGATAAGCGTCAATAATGTCGACACGGTCAGACCGCCGATAACGACGATGGCGAGACTCTTCGAAACGAGGCTTCCGTTTGCTTCGCCGAACAATAATGGCAGCATCGCGCAGACTGTGGCGACGGCCGTCATGATGATCGGGCGAAGACGTGTGGATCCGGCTTCTAATATGGCTTCGCGCAGCGCCAAGCCTTTCTCCTTCTGCTGCTGAACGCGGTCTAGCAGTACGATCGCGTTCGTGACGACGACCCCGATCAGCATGAGTGCACCGATCATCGATGAAATATCGAGCGGGATGCGCGAGATAACGAGGGCGATGATGGCTCCTGCTGCAGCAAGCGGCAAGCTGAAAAGAATCGCGAACGGTGCTCGCGCCTGGCCGAACGTGATGACCATGATCAGGTACACGATTCCGATCGCCGCTGCCATCGTCATGAACAAGTCGGCGAACTGATCGTTCATCTCTTCTCCCGCTCCACCAAGACTGACTTTCACGCCATCTGGCTTATCGAGTTTCTTGAGCATGCCAGCCACTTCCATGTTCACGCTCTTCACATCTTTGGCTGTAATTTTTCCAGTGACCTGCAAGTATTCTTTGCCGTCTTTACGGAACACTTGTGACTTAGCAGGCTGAAGCGTCAGATCGGCTACATCCTTCAAAGCGACAGGTCCTGCCGCCATTGAGAGGACCGGAAGATTCAATAAATCGTCGCGATCCTTCACATCACTTAGGTCGTAGCTCATCAATACGGGAAGCTTCACACCTTCCATGCTGATCTGGCCGATTGGATTTTTCCCTGTCAGCCCTCTCACCTGCTGAGCGATATCAGACGGCGAAAGCCCTGCAGCTGCAGCTTTTTTCTGATCAACGTTCAATACCCATTCGTTCTTTAGATCTTCACTGTTTGACTCCACATTCTCGAGTCCTTTGATTTCTTTTAACTCGGATACGAGCTTATCGGCCATTGGAGCCAGATCAGACTGTTTTTCCGCTGTAATGTTAAGGGAAATACCGTCCGAGCTGCCCCCCATCATCGTTGCGGCACCGCCGCTGATGACCGCTGGTGCGTACTCTTTTTCAAGAGACTTAATATGCTCGACGAACGCCTCTGTATCAGCGCCCTTCTTCATTTTCGCCACTAGCGTAACCACGTTATTACTCTGTGCTTGGCCCCATTGCGCCATCTCGCTTGATGTACCTACTTGCGAGTAGTTCGACGCCACATCTTTTTGAGCCATGATTTCTTTTTCCATCTTAAACGCGCCTGATTTCACGTCTTCAAACGACGTATCCTCAGGGTACTCCATCTGCAGCTGAACGATCGTTTCATCTGCAGAAGCGAGCGTGCCCGCAGGAAGTGCCATGTATAAGCCGATGGATCCTGCGAAAAGCAAGAAGCTTAACACACAGACGATGAACTTATGATTCAGCGACCAGGCGAGAATTTTCAAATAGCGCACAGGCGGCTTTGGTGTGTGCGGCTTCACGTTCTTGAGCATGCGATAGCTCATTAGGGGCACGACAGTCAAGGCCACTAATAGCGATGCGAGCAATGAATACACGACAGTCAGTGCGAATGGCAGGAAGAACACACCAAGCGTACCTTCTACAAATCCGATCGGCAGGAACACGGCGATTGTTGTGATGGTGGAAGAGGTGATCGCTTTGGCTACTTCTTTCACCGAGTCGACGATCAGTTCCTGAGACCGTTCGCCTGTCTGTAAACGGCGGAATATGTTTTCAATAACTACGATACTATCATCGACGAGGCGTCCGACTGCGACAGCCAATCCGCCGAGCGTCAAGACATTCAGTGTGATACCCGTCTGCTGCAGTAAAAACAGCGTCAGGAAGATGGATAGCGGGATGCTGATGACCGCTATTATCGTAGATTTAAAATGACGCAAGAACAGTAGAATGACGATCGAGGCAAACAATGCGCCGAGCGCGACTTCCTTCGCCATGCTCATGACCGAATCGTATACCGAATCAGACGTGGCATAGAAAACCGTCAGATTAAAATTGTCGCCGTACTGTTTGTTCACTTCTTTCATCTTATCTCGGAAATCATTGCCGATCTGAACGGCGTTCGCACTTGCTTCTTTTGTGACGGATAAATACATCGCTTCTTTTCCGTCAACGTGTGTGATGGATTCGCGTGTGTTCACTTCTTCAAGCGTCGCTACATCCTTCAAAAGCACGCCTGGCGCAACTGCGATCTCTTTCCACTGCTCCAGGTTTTCCATCTCGCCTAAAATACGGAGTGAGTTCGTTTTATCCTCCAGTGTGACATTGCCGGCAGGAAGGGAAACGTCCTTGCCTTGGAAAGCCGCCATGATTTGCGGCGCGGTCACTTTTTTCTGAAGCATGTTCTCTTGATCCAGCTGGAGGGTGATCTCTCTAGCCGCTTTGCCATAAAGCGCGACATCCGCGACCCCTTCTACCCCTTCAAGCTTTGGTATGACTTCTTCTTCAATCAGCTTATAATCTTCTGTCGTGAACTCTCCGCTTTTGTTCACGGTCACGTCCATGATCGGAATCATGGATGTGTTCAGCTGAATCACGAACGGCTTGCGCACGCCATCTGGAAGCGGGAAGCTGTTCGCAATCCGCTCGACTTCTGCTGTCGCTTCCTTCATATCCGTATCCGAATCAAACATCAGATCCACTTTGG
The DNA here is from genome assembly GCF_042665465.1 of Fictibacillus iocasae. NCBI lineage: Bacteria > Bacillati > Bacillota > Bacilli > Caryophanales > Fictibacillaceae > Fictibacillus > Fictibacillus iocasae. The sequence continues at coordinate 49,153 of NZ_JBHTCP010000047.1, forward strand.
ATATGCCCTGGCCAGAAACAGAAGTAACAGAATCCACATTCTTCACTTTTCGAAGTTCCTGTTCCATTGGTGCGGTGATGGTTTCTGTCATCAATTCTGAATCCATGCCGTCTGCGAGCGTCGTGATTGTGACCATCGGATTATCAACGCTCGGCAGAAACTCCATCGGCAGCTTTGTTCCAGCGATTACCCCCATCACCGAAACGAGGAAAGCCATTATGACGATGGCTGACCGATTTTTTAACGAAAACCACGTTAACTTGACCATTGAATAAAACACCCCTAATCGCCCTCAATATGTCTTATGAAAGGCTTTCAAATGTCTAACACAAGGCATATTGTAGTACGCAAAATATGGAAATACAAGATGTTTTAAGTAAAATTTACCATTTTTACAAGAAATAGTTTTCGTCAGCGTTTTTCGCTAAAAAACGGGGTCCGGTACCTTTTGAAATAGATGCCGCTCCTAAAGCATTTCTTCTAAAATGTACCGGACCCCGACATAAAAAAGGAAACGCCAGAATCTCCAGCGCTTCCACTTCTTCACTGTATGAAGTTAATGCCATTTACTCCTTCAAACGGCTTTTCCATCGGATATGGCCCAATTCGTTCCACACCCGTATTCTCAAACATAATGGCTGAATTCATGCCATAGCTGTTTGCTGTCAGCAAAATGGCGTCCAGCATTTGTTTATTTTGCTCATCATCTGCAAGCTTTGTTCCTTTTGGAAAACGGATCGTTGTGAGCTCTGCCTTTTCTTCTACAGTCAGCGTTAATCCGAACGGAATAACTGACCGAAGCGATGGGTCACTTGGCTGTTCGTCCATCACGTTCAATGCTTCTTCTAAAGTCACCGTCTTTTCATGAAAACCTGATCCGAACGTGCTAACTAGAAACTCATCGTGCGTGCCTGTCACATATAAATAATGAGGTGCACCCGGCACGGCAAGCTCGAATGATTCTTTTGCGCCCATGTTGCCTAAATCATAGCCTGGCTTTCCATCACTGAAAAGGTAAGCATCTGTATAGCCGCCCTCAGAAAACGTCAGCTCTATCATCTGCTCAAATAGATTAGTATCCGCTTCTGATAATGTTCCAGGTGCGATGTCAAACTGAAGCGTATCGTTCTTTTCCGTAATTTTCATTTTTTCAAAAGGGGAAGGCGACAGGCCGGCGGCAGCGGGCTGAAACTCGTTCAGCTTATCTTGCAGCTGTTTCACATAGCTGCCATCTCCATCAACAAGGAACGAAACGGGTACAAGCAGCTGGGCCTGTTCATCCATATATGCGATCGTCACCCAATCCTGCACTTGTTCGGTCGCCAAGATTGGGGCGTGATACTTTGGGGCAGGCAACTTTCCAGCCTCACTATCCACTTTAAATGTCGTATTTTCCATGGACCTCTCACTTGAAGGCATCGTCGTTGTCTTGAACTCCCGCTTTTCTTGTGTGTCTTGTTCCTGAAAAGGCTTGATGGCCGCTGGCGTGAGGATTACCATGAGAGCGACCGCGCATGCAGAAGCGAACGCGGGTATGCCCCACACTTTTATGGATTTTCTCCTTTTATGGTCGCCTTGTACGAGCCGGAGCTGCACCTTATGAAAAATGGCTTCCTTAGAACGTCTGTCCCTGAAAGAAGGCATGTTCTCCAGATGTTTTTGAATTTGTTCTTCATTCCATTTAGAGTGTTCCATCTTTCAATACCTCCTCCATATCAGGATGCTGATCTAACAGGCTTCGCAATCCTTTAATGGCTCGATGTTGCGTCGTTTTCACTTTGCTTTCCGACCAGTGTAAGATCTGGGCCGTTTCTGCTATGGATAAGGATTGAATAAATCTTAGGATGAGCACTTGCTGATGTTCAATAGAGCATGATTTTAACATTTGGTACAACTGCTTCACCGACTCCTTTTGCGCCACGAATTCATCTGGCAGGGGTTCTTCATCTTTTAGATAGTTCTCTGTTTCCTTAATATCAAACAGCAAAAACCTCTTTTTACGGCGGTTCTGCGTACGCAGCCAGTCGATTGTCACATGGCGTGCAATGGAGTAGAGCCACGTTTTCTCTGTGCTCTTCCCTTCAAAACCTTCGTATGATTTTAAGACTCGGATATAGACTTCCTGCACGAGGTCTTCGGCGGTTTCCCGGCTTCGGACCATGTAAAAGATAAATTGAAACAGCGAGTGGTGATATTCTTCATACAATCGGTCAAACACATCCTGCACGTGAATTATCCCCCTGTCTCTCTATACTGTCTGTCGTCTCTTTATGTATTTACGTTACAACTCTTCGCTTATTCAGTGTAACGCTAAAAAATGGCGGGTGAAAGAGTAAGTGTTCGTGGAATTGTTACAATATATTTCAAAAGATAAGTGTTTTTGAAAGAGCAACTTTGTTGCCTAATGATGTCGAAGAAGTGGTTGATCTGCGTTTCAGGCGCACGCTTTCCGCGAGGCGTGGCGAAAAGCAGAAATGGCTCGTCCAGCCCCGACAAGCAAATGAGAAAGGGACCGGTAAGTCGGTTTGTGACTTATTGGGCACTTTCTCATTTGACCTCGAGGGGCTAGCCATTTCTGCTGGACAAATCGAAAAGCAGAAATGGCTCGTTCAGCCCCGACAAGCAGAAGGTGAAGGATAAGTAAGGCAGCGCAGCAAGACATCAAACGCAAGAAAAAGTGAAATTCTTTTTCGAGGAGTCGGCGCCTTACACTCCGATCGACTTGTTCATAGAGAAATTCAAGATGCTTTAAATACCTTTTTAATTGAACGCATCTTGAACTTAGCTATGAAGTTTGTATTTCTGTAAATATATTTGATTCAACTACGAAGGATATGAAAAAAAGTAATCCTCCAATCTAATAGATTTTCAGGAGGATTTTGCAGGCTAATTATTCTTTTCCTATATTCGTCACTGTGTTTGTTGTTTGTTTTATTGTTGGGCTTTCTGCGTTTTTGGCGAATCCGAAAAGGCTGTAGGTGATGATGGCGATTCCTATGAATAGTTTTTTGTTTTTCATGATATGGATTCCAGTTCGATTGTGACTTTGAAAAGGTCGCCGTCTACGTCGATTTCCATGCTTCCGTCATGCAGGTCGATAATGGATTTGGCGATGGCGAGCCCTAGGCCGGATCCGTCGGTGTGTCGTGATGTGTCTCCCCGCTTGAAGCGTTCAAATAGTTCTTCTATATTTCCGCCTAGCTCGTATTTTGACACGTTCTTAAACGAAATGATGACTTTATTCGGTTCTGACGTGACCGAAATGTACACGCGTGTGTTTTCCATTGAATACTTGAGGACGTTTACGATTAAGTTATCAAACACGCGCCATATCTTTTGACCGTCAACATAGGCATATAGCGGACTTGAAGGTGTGCTTAGCCTGAAGGTGACGGAGCTTTCTTTTATCGTTTCGTTATATTCGGCCATCGCCTGCTGAAGAAGTTGGATGATATCCACCTTTTGCTTGGAAAGTTCCATGTTTCCGCTTGCCATTTTTGAGACTTCAAACAAATCGTCGATCAGAACCTTTAGTCGTTTGGATTTGCGGTCGATCACATCCACATAATCCTCACGATCTTTCTCTGTGAGCCCTTCTGACTTCAGAAGTTCTGTATACGTAATGATTGAGGTTAACGGAGTACGCAGATCATGGCTAACATTTGTGATGAGCTCGGTTTTCAGTCGTTCGCTTTTGGCTTCTGCCCTTTTCGAAGTTTTCACCCCATGTTTTAAAGCATTTAAATTCCTGGCAAGCTTCGCTAATGCTGATTTCCCTTTGTACGGCAGATCGTGTTCCATCTTTCCAGAAGCCAGCTCATGAGAGTGCTTGACTATAGTATTGAAATAACCGATGCGTTTAAAAAGATAGGATAGGACAGGCACAGTGACAATGATAAAGAGAAACGCATATAGCGAAAATACAAAAGATTCCATAAAAACGACTACGATTCCCGCACCAAAACCTGATAGAAAAATGACGGTAAGAAGAAGCACGATCTGAATGCCGACACTTCTATTGTAAAACGCCTCTGAACCTACTTTATAAAACTGTCGCGCCAAACGTATGCTGAGCGCGTGTTGGAACGTTTCCTTTTTGCGAAGCTCAGGGTATAGCCAAATTCCTTGTATAAGTGTGAGCCATACCAGCAAAACGGCGAGTCCGAATTCAGCCAGTGCTTGACTGATCGAATAAAATGAATACACCATACTATAGTTCTGGCCGTTCATGATCAGGGCAGGCAACAGGAATAGCATAGAGAATAGAAATCCTGCCAGACGAAAATCCACAGGCAGCTTATTGTAGACCATTCTATTCTGTGAAGAAGATATTAACTGCAATGGACCCCATGTCTTGGCCAATAACAAGGCCAGGCAAAGCGCTAGAACACTCGCGCCCGTTGTGCTGTAAAACACGGTCTGCCTTTTGCTGTATTCCTCATATTGATTGAGTATCCAGTTCTCTGAAGACGTTGATCTCGGCAACGTGATCACGCCTTGATACGTTTTATCGAAGTCATCAGGATTGCCCGGAAATTCCATATAAGAAGGGCGCCCGCCGCTTATATACAAATAGCCGTTTCCAGATGAAGGATTATATTTTTTTGAGAACACAGGATCCTGCTTCGTTAAATCACTGATGCTATCAGCACCACTTACGTTTGTATACACCTCTTTTGTTTGAATATCCTCGAGGTAATATTGAAAGCCATTTTGATTAGGATTGTAATATCTTATATATTCTTCTCGTTCCTTTAGATAGGCATCAATTTTCTTTTCCTTTTCTTTTATCACCTTCGCTTTCACATACTCTTCACTTTTAAAATTTTCGCTGATGTCCTGAATCTTTTCGTCCCGCTCCTGTTCATACAGCTTCACGATTTCCTGATTGCCCGCCGCCTTCGCATCATCAATCCTTGGCTGGTACTGCGCTTTCAAATTATCCACTTGTACAGATAATGAGCCATATCGGGTACGGTGTTCTTCAATATCCTCCGCAGATACCTTTATCTTCTTTTTCAGATCATCTTCGTTTGGCGAATTTAGATGAGCTGTGCTGATGTAGTCGATGTATTCCTCTAGCTGCATGTCAAATTCATCGGATTCAAAAAAGCTCTTATTGGCGTATTGATCGCCAGCGTCTATAAATGACCAGATCCCGCTCAAACCAAAGGTCACCAGCAAGACCCATGCTACAATTTTTGTTCTATTTCTCCATCTTGTATCCAATGCCCCATACCACCTTTAAATACCTTGGATTTTTCGGATCGATTTCTATCTTTTCTCTGATTTTGCGAATATGAACGGCGACGGTGTTTTCCGCGTTATATCCCGGCTCTTTCCAGACGCGTTCATAAATATCATGAATGGAGAACACTCTTCCGGGATAGGACATTAACAGCTCAATCATTTTGTATTCGATCGGCGTTAACTTAACCGGTTCCCCGTTAACCGCCACTTCCTTCGCCTCTTTATCCAGCGTCAATCCGTTAAGATTAATGATTTCTGATTTACCTTCATATGTACCGAGTGTGACATACCGCCTGAGCTGCGATTTCACGCGGGCGATCAGCTCCAAAGGGTTAAACGGCTTGGTGACATAATCATCTGCGCCGATTTGAAGGCCGAGCACTTTATCGGTATCCTCACTCTTCGCACTCAGGATGATAATGGGAATGTTTCGTTGTTCCCGAATTTTGAACGTAGCGGAAATGCCATCTAATTTCGGCATCATAACATCCAGAATAATGAGATGAATGTCATGCTGCTCCAGCTTCTCAATCGCCTCTGAGCCGTCTTCTGCCTGCATAACCGTAATGCCTTCATTTCTCAAATATATTTCAATCGCATCGCGTATTTCTTTCTCATCATCGACAACGAGCACCGTAAACTCTTTCATGTTCTCACTCTCCCTTCTGCATTATAGCATGGTATATATTTGAAATTATCTTCATTGTACAGAGCGATTCTTTACAAATACTCAGCATAAATCTTAAGACTTTCTTAATTCTGGAAACACAAAAAGAGCACCAATCCAAATAAGGATGAGTGCTCCATTGCAAAGCTTTTTATAGAAGGTTAAGAATAGTATTTAGTCTGTTTAAGCTGCCAAGTCCATCTAAGAAGTTGATCTCCGTCTAAGGTACTGACTCCCGCCCCGCGGAAACCCTGCAACTGTAACGAAAATCAGGCTTCTTTGACTACTAAAATGTTATTTTATAATGTACTGCAAAAACAATTCTTCGAGTACTTTCCATGTTTGTTCGTATTTGGTTTGGTCGCCTAGGAACGAGTAGTGCAGGACGTTGCCGTCGCGCATGGACCAGAAGATTTCGGACATTCGAACAGGGTCGAGGTCTTTTTTAAATTCGCCAGACTTCTGCCCTTCGTCGATCACGTTGCCGATATACGAAATAAACCGCTCGTAGCGTTGCTCCATCACGTCTCGTAAGTCATCCTGCCTGGAACTGAACAGCCAGAATTCTATATAGACTCTTGTTGCCTGCTTGCTTTCTTCCGTAAGTTCTTGAACACGAAACCGTTCGAATAGAAAACGCACTTTGCTCAAGGCGTCTGGCAGGCTGGCAAACTCTTCTTCTGCACTTGAAAAAAATTCATCCGTCCGCTTCTGCAGCAGCTGGAGATAAATTTCTTCTTTGCTGGAAAAATAATTATAGATGGCGCCTTTGCTGATTTTAGAATCAGCCACGATGTCATCAATAATCGTAGCTTGATAGCCTTTCTGTCCGAAGCATCTTAACGCACTTTCCAATATGGCATTACGTTTCTCTTCCTTGTATTCTGCTGAGACCTTAGGCATAACGTTCCTCCATTAATTCCTTATATCACCATTAGTATACCAAATATGCCAGGCAGAAGAATGCCTGGCATACAAATTCCTCTATTAAAATTATTAACCTCTTTATCTTTTGTCCTGCCTGAAACAGCATTTACAGTAGTGCTGTTTCACTGTCTGCTGCTGTAACATGGCGGTTTTTTATCCCCATTTTCATATGCACCTGCCCCACCATCATTTCAAATCCTGATGATAGTAAAGATTCATAGACGGCTGTATTCGAAACAGGCAGATTCATCGTGATTCGTCGGCAAGAGGTGCTGTTTGGTGAGAAAACGGTATCGAGCAAGGTTTGTGCCGCCTCTTTTTGCCGTTCACCCAATTCGGGAGAAACGATGCATTGATACAGCAGAATGGCTGCTAGACTTCCGTTTTGATAGACGTGGCGGTAGACGGCATATCCGACATTCTCTCCGTTATGCTGCAGCAAGGCCACACGCGGATCTTTAATGCTCGCCAGTTGGGTCTGCCAAGCGGTTACCTTACTATGAAACGGCAAGGATTCCAGTTGTTCAGGTGCTCCTGGAATCGTGATAAAGTCTCGTGATGCCGGAAAGGGCACCGTCATTTCTCCTTCATGCTTTAAGAAGGCCAGTTTCTCAAAAGTCTCATACCCCATCTTCTCATAAAGGCGGATGGCACGCGTGTTCTCACTAATTGCTTCCAGTATGGCGATGTCTGCGTTTTTTTCTTTGTATATGTCCAAACAAGCCGCAATAAGCCGTTCTCCTATCTTCATGCCGCGGCACTCAGGAAGTATGGCCGTCCCCCCGTTCCAGGCGTACACTTTCCCATCGATTTCTCGAAAACCGTTTAAGACGAAGCCAACTAATTTATTTTCATGGACAGCCGCAACAGAATGCTCGAGCGACAAGCCTTCACCGGAAATTTTTTGAAGAAAACGATCCATGTCCATTGTCATGTCGGAATAATATTGGCTGAACGCCTCATTCCATAGGGAAAGTGCTTCTTCAAAGCGCAATTCAGAAAAACGTTTCATAGTTACCATAACGGGTCCACTCCCTTTTCATAAAATAAAAACGACTGGTTAGTTTATTATATTTTATTCTATCTGTCATTATTTGGCTAATGGTTTTTTTCGACAAACTGTCTTGGAATACATGCGGTTACCTTTTTATAAAAACAAAGAAAAAACGGCAAACCCTCGTTCGCCGTTTTTTCTGCATCATTTATAGATTACGATGCCAGTCATCATATTCTTTTTCAGCTTGCTCTCTAGTGTGGCCGTGACGTTCTTGAATTTTTCCGATCATTTTTTCCTTTTCACCCTGGATCTGATCGTAGTCGTCATCCGTCAGCTTGCCCCACTGCTTTTGCGCCTCGCCTTTCAGCTGTTTCCAGTTTCCTTTAAAACGATCCTCGTTCATGTTCCGTCACCTTCCCTTTTCCATCTTATTTTGTAAATTTAAAGTATTGGTGGCTGGTCGTTCAGCCTGTCGTCGTAATGGTGTGCGTTTCTTGTCTTATGTGTGCGGAACGTGTCATACACATTCGCACGCTTGTGAGAATCTGCTTCCACGAGCACGAGAATGTCACCTTGCTGGACATAGTCTTCATACTCTTCTGCTTGATCTTTCGGGATTCCCATGCCGACAAGCGCGCCAACCAGTCCCCCTGCGCCAGCTCCAACAGCAGCTCCGCCAAGCGCGGCTGCTAAAGGTCCAGCTGCAACAATGGGGCCTACGCCTGGAATAGCCAGTGCGCCTAATCCAACGAGCAGACCGCCGACACCGCCAAGGATACCTCCCGTTGCCATGCCTGCTGCAGCGCCGTCTGCTGCATGTGTGCCAGTTTCCTTCGTAACGGCTCTTACTTCTTCTTTTTCACGAGCAATGACGGAAATATCGTCCGAGTCATACCCTTGCTGCTTCAACTGTTTAATTGCTTCAATTGCATCCTCTTCTGTGCGGAAAATCCCAACTACCTTTTGCTTTTCCATCGTGTCACTCCTTTTATAGTAGAGTCTACGCTATGGTTTCCCAATGATAGGAAACTTTAAACACCCGACCGCTCGGCTTCTTCCTTCAGATGTGTAGCATATTCCACGATTTCATCCATTCGTTCGGGCAGCAACCTTTCTCGTTCTTCGGATTCCTTTTTCAAGAAATCCTCTCCCAGCTCGCCGATATCCGCTACAACGCCTTGTGTGCGGCTTCCGATTTCTACGTCTTCCTCCAGCAGACGGGAAATCTCTGTAATCGTTGTCCACGTTTCTTCATCTGCCGTGTTCTTTTCTGTCACTTTATTCAGTTCTTGAATAAGCAGGTGTATTCTGTCCATTGTCTGTGTTTTCATTTCTCCTCACCTCTTAGTCCCTTCATTCCTTTTCCTCCTCTAAACTAAACGGTTTGATTTACCAGTACCAGGGGTAAAGATATTCAGACCTTATTTATTCTTTCAAATGAACCATATGGAGCCTAGCCATTTCTATTAAAGGAGGAGTCCGAGTGTCCGACAGGGTGTCATTAAGAAAAAAGAAAAAAGCACTTCTGTGGGTGCGCCGCACGATCATTATTACGATTCTAATGATGGTGGTCAGCGCCATGACAGGCGGTGCCATGATTTACGCTTATATGGATGGTACGCCAAATTTAAATGAAGACGATCTTCGCATCCCTCGCTCTTCCATGATCTACGACAGCAACGATAAGTTCGTCATGTATGTCACCAGCACGGAGACCCGCGAATATGCTCCAATCAAGGATATTCCACAACACGTGCAGAACGCCTTCATCGCAACAGAAGACGTCCGATTCCGACAACATAATGGCGTCGATGTGAAAAGGATCTTCGGAGCCGCTGTCGCCAATGTGAAGGATGGCTTTGGTTCAGAAGGCGCGAGTACCATCACACAGCAGGTCGTCAAGAATAGCGTCTTAAGCTCTGAGAAAACCGTTAAGCGTAAAGTGCAGGAAGCGTATCTTGCCGTCCAGCTCGAACGGGAATATTCGAAGGACCAGATACTTGAGATGTACTTGAATAAAATATATTTTGGACAATCGGCATACGGTGTCTCAACCGCCGCCAAAGTGTACTTTAACAAACCGCTCAGCAAGCTAACCGTAGCCGAGGCGGCGCTACTCGCGGGATTGCCTCAGCGCCCGAGTGATTATAACCCTTATGTGAATCCGGATAAGGCTGAGAATCGAAGAAATATCGTCCTTTCCCTGATGCACAAGCATGGCTTTATCTCAGAAGCCGAGAAAAAAGAAGCTGCGAGCATACCGGTGAAAAAGATGCTGTCCAAGCCATCTAAGGAAAAGGGAAAATATGAAGCATACATTCAGCAAGTAATTAAAGAGCTTCGTGAAAAAGGCATTTCCGATAAAGAAATTTATGAGGGCGGATTGAAAATCTACACAAACCTCGATCCTGTCCTGCAAACTCATACAGAGCAGGTTCTTTCATCTGATAAGTTCGTCAAGTATCCTGATGCAGAGTTTCAGGCTGGAACGGCTGTCGTGGACACGCAGACTGGCGCGATCCGGGCACTCGGCGGAAACCGCCAGGCTGAAAATGCCAAGGTGGAGAAAGGCTTTAACTATGCAACAGACAGCAAGCGTCAGCCTGGGTCTACAGCAAAGCCTATTTTAGATTATGGACCTGCCATTGAATATTTGAAGTGGTCTACGTATAAGCAGTTAAAGGATGAGCCGCTCAAAATTGGTGAAAAGGAATTCAAGAACTGGGACAACGAATTTCATGGCACGATGTCGATGCGGCAAGCGCTAAAAATGTCTTATAACATTCCCGCCATTAAAGCCTTCTTGGAGGTCGGTGATAAAAAGGCAAAAGCATTCGCATCAGGACTTGGCCTTGAATTCAAAACGCTCTACCCGGCCTATGCAATTGGCGGCTTTAACGAAGGAGTCTCACCGCTTCAGATGGCCGGAGCGTATTCCGCATTTGGCAACGAAGGTGTTTATCACAAGCCTTCAACATTGCGGAAGATCGGTTTTCCAAACGGCAATGAGATGAAGTTGGAGAATAAAGGAAAAAAAGCGATGAGCGATTACACCGCATACATGGTGACAGATATGATGAAAACGGTGGTTGAGGAAGGGACTGGAATGTCAGCCCGCATTCCTGGCCTGGAAATCGCAGGCAAGACCGGAACGACGAACCTTCCTGAAGGCATTGTTGGGAACGGCGCGTCTGACTCCTGGTTTGTCGGGTATACGACTCTTTATACAACATCCGTCTGGACTGGCTATAACAAAACCGACCAAGACCATTATTTAACAAAATCAGATCAAGCCATTTCTCGGGATATTTTCCGTCAAATCATGACCCTTGCATCAAAGGATAAGAAAACGAAGCCATTCACAAAGCCTGACTCGGTCGAGGAAATCTATGTGAATAAAGATACGGGCAGACTTAGCAAGTCCAGCTACGGCTCCTCCAATGTCTCGCGCGAGCTGATGGTAAAAGGAACGGCTCTTACCGACGTTGTGAAGCCTGAGCTTAAGCCGAAAAAGAAACAAGAGAAACGAGCAACCCCTTCCGATGCACCAAAACAAGACAAACCTGTGAAAAAAGATCCGCCTAAGTCGGACAAGCCGAAAAAGAATGAGGACAAGAAACCAGAGGATAAAAAAGACGCTAAACCGCCTGTAACACCTCCACCACCACCTCCTCCTCCAGCTGATCCGCCGCCTGGAGACGGTGAGGATCCGCCTCCACCGCCAGATGACGGTGGCGGAGATGACGGAGGTGGAACAGGTGAACCAACCGAGCCTCCTCCACCAGATGACCCTCCATCAGATGGCGAAGGTGATGATAAGGACGAAGAAAAGCCAGAATAATAGAGAAAAAGCAGCCCCGTTACTTGGGCTGCTTTTCTATATATTCATACAAAAACGACTCTCCATTCCGGTAGAACCGAGGATCATAGATGCCAAGCTTATCCTTTTCTTCAACCACAACGACAAAGGGAGACCAGTCATAAAGAGTTTTCGCTTCCGGCTTTTCTTTAAAAAGAGGAGCAAGGTCCGCCTCTTCCTTCGATTTTAAAGTGACCTGTTTTTGAGGTTCAATAAAAATGCTGTCTTTCAGAATATCGACCGTATCGTCTTGTTTCCCGATCACCTGAAACTGTGTAGGAACAAATCCAGCGACAAGCTCGACCTCATCATATTTCTTTTTCGCGTCTTCATACAGCACATACCCTTGAACCGACTGAATAACAACGTGCAGCAGCATTACAAGCCAAGCGATGCGGAATGCTTTATACCGTTTTTCCAACGGTATTTTACGTGTCACAATGAACGCGGCAATCATAATAAACCAGAACACAAAATCAACAATCGGTATAACCCCGAATGTAATTCTGCTGTCCGAGAAAGGCTCGAGATAGCCCGTTCCCCATGTGTTAAACGAATCACTCGTATTATGGATGAACACGGCCAGCATCGACCACCAGAAAATCCGTTTATCGTCGGCCTTCCATATCCAGCGTGCCAGATAGTAGAGAAGGAAAGACCAAACAGGCACAAGAAAGATTGAATGCGTCAAGCCCCGGTGCCACATTTGCTGCATGACCCGGCCGTATTCGGTCACATTGACGATAACGTCAATGTCCGGTATTTGGCTGCCCACGAGCGTAGCGGCAAACAAGCTTTTCTTCACCTGCGGCGACATATCCTTCTTGTCGATCGCCCCGTATAGCGTTAACCCGAATAATGTATGCGTAATAGTATCCATCTTTGATTTCCCGCTTTTCATTTATTAAAAGGTCATGCCCTCTTAGGTAAATTGTATTATAAAACCTCACTGAAGGACTAATGGTATGCCTGTATTCCGATCTAATCTTCTTATTTCCGGGGAAATTCGACATCTATTTCTCTTCCGGTACTCTTTCTCATTCTTCCTTTGTTTATGCGGGATAGCGGGAAAGAGTACCGGACCCCGGACATTAGCCTGCCGACTTTTTTTGCGAAATATAGGAGTTTGTCTATACCAAGAATGGCCATAGGACATACACTATATTGCTAGTGATGTCATGATACAAAGGAGGTTAAATGCATGTTTGGCAAAAAACAACGCGGCTTTGGCTATCCTGGCTATGGCTACGGCTGCAATTACGGTTGCGGATATGGCGGCGGCTATGGTTCTGGATTTGCTATCATCGTCGTGCTTTTCATCCTTCTCATTATCGTTGGTGCGGCTTGGAAGTTCTAAAATAGATAAAGAGAAAAAAGCTGATCTCCCATCAGGAAGATCAGCTTTTTCATGTCTCAGGAAGTCATTTTATCGTGTAAGCTCTGCCGATTTCTCAAACTCTCTCTCAATCGCTGCAGATGGTTTTTCAGTCAGCAGGCTCACGATAATGATCGCGATCCCGCATGCGATAAATCCAGGAATGATTTCGTAAACTGCCTCGAATGCTTTGATCTGCTCCCAGACAATGACCGTTACTGTACCTGTAATCATACCGGCGAGCGCACCCCATTTTGTCATGCGTTTCCAATAAAGACTAAGCAATACGACCGGACCGAAAGCCGCTCCGAATCCTGCCCACGCATAACCGACAAGGTTCAGGATAGTATCGTTTGGATTCAACGCAAGAACGAATGCGATGATGGAAATGGCCAGTACCGATGCTCGTCCAATTAAGACAAGCTCTTTATCGGTCGCGGAACGTTTCACGAACGATTTATAAAAATCCTCGGTAACCGCACTGGCTGTAACAAGAAGCTGTGACGAGATCGTACTCATGACAGCCGCAAGAATGGCCGCCAGTAAGAATCCTGTGATGATCGGGTGAAACAGCACCTCTGACAACACAATAAATACGGTTTCTGCTTTCTCGAGCGGACCGCCATTTTTACTAAAATAGGCGATACCGATCAAGCCGGTAAACATCGCACCAACGATGGAAAAAATCATCCATCCCATCCCGATACGGCGTGCGCTCTTCATTTCTTTTACCGAAGAGATCGCCATAAAGCGGACGATGATATGCGGCTGGCCGAAATAGCCAAGACCCCATGCCATGAGCGAAATCATGCCAATCAGGCTTGTTCCTTTGAATGCGTCCAGAAGAGACGGCTTCACGCTTTCAATTTCTGTGAAGGTCGCATCCCAGCCGCCAACATTCATGATGGCAACAATCGGTACGAGAATAAGAGCGATAAACATGATGGCACCTTGCACAAAGTCTGTCCAGCTTACAGCGAGGAAACCTCCAAACAATGTATAAAGCACTACCACACCAGCTGTGATCAGAACTCCGGTTAAGTAGTTCATGCCGAACGCTGTCTCAAACAGCTGGCCGCCTGACACCATACCGGATGACGAATAAAATGTAAAAAAGACAAGAATAACAAACGCGGACGTCACCCTTAACAGTCGGGATGAATCTTTAAACCGGTTCTCAAAATAGTCCGGAATGGTAATTGAATTGTTTGCTACCTCTGTGTACGTACGCAGTCTAGGCGCTACGTACAGCCAGTTTAAGTAGGCGCCGATCGTCAGTCCGACAACAATCCAGCCCGCGCTTAAGCCCGCAGCATACATCGCACCCGGCAGACCCATCAAGAGCCAGCCGCTCATGTCCGAGGCGCCGGCACTAAGAGCCGTTACCGCTGGCCCGAGATTTCGGCCGCCAAGCATATAATCCGATAAATCAGCTGTTCTTCTGTAAGCAAACCAGCCGATCAGAAGCATCCCGATCATATAAACAGCAATTGAAAATATAACTCCTGTTTCCATTCTTCCTCTCCCCTTCTGTAAGTCTCATGTTGTATGAAAGCCTTTTCAATTATCTGTACTTTCATAAAAGTGACAACTTTTATTATAAATAGGAATGGTGGAAAAGGGAATAGAGGATGGCTAAATCGTGTCGAATTTTGACACTTATCGGCACGTTTGCGTTTGTGTAAAATAAAGGAAAGTCAGCCGCGATGGTTATGATTTAGCCCGCAAAGCAGTTCTACTCAGCCGCACTCTCCATAACTCGGCCGTTCACTCTCCTCAGTCGCCCGATGCTGTGTCGATTGCAGCCGCGCCGGTCCAGATCAGCATAAATAAGACATAAAAAAGAGGCAAACGAGCGGTTCTCCCGCCAGTTCTGCCTCATCGCTTCGTTCATTTATAGCTTTAGCTCCTGCACATCGTCGGTTCCTTTTTTATTCATCAACCGGATGGTAGATGGCTTGATTTCAAGGACTACGTATTTCGGATCGTCCTTGCCGTCAAACCAGTTCTCCATATGCTCGTTCCAAATTTTATTTTTTATTTCCTGGTCATCGCGAATGACGGCTGTCCCTTCTGCTTCAATATAAGAATCGCCGTATCCGTCCCCGTCGTAGCCGAGAAGAATGTGGACGTTCGGATTCTCCTCAATCTCTTCGGCTTTATGGGTCTCACTGCTCGTCGGTGAATACATCGTCAGTTCTTCATGAAAAAAAGTCATATAACGAGAATGCGGCTTGTTTCCCTTGACGGTGGCCAGTGTGCCAGTACGGCTCTCGTCCAATACGTTTAAAATATTTTGCTTCAGCTCTTGCTTGTCCATCCCATCCACTCCTTTTCTTTTCTACTTTTTACTATTCCTTATCAGCGGCGTAATAAAACACGTTAACTCAAAAAAAACTCCCCTCTCAAGGGAGCTTAATCTTCTCTGTTCAGATAGTCGATCATCTGCTGCAGCATGTCCACGTTGTCGGTGATGAGAAATACAGGAAGGAAGAGCAGTGTGAGCAGTACGGCTGCATTCGGCCCGATCGTCCGTTTCAAAAACGTCTTCATCTTTATCAGCTCCCTGCTATTTTGTTACTGAACTATAACCGTTATAAGGCAGCGTTAAACACTCAACATTCGTTCTCGCTTATCATGGTTGTGATTTCATTTTTCTTCAAGAAAAAAACTCCCGTTAACAATAAATGAAAAAGTGAGGAAGGAAACTAATTTTAAAAAAGTACCATTGTGTTGTGATCCATATTAACCACTCTTCCGTTATTTAGGTGTATTGAAAAAATTAACGAGAGGATGGGGTATGTATGGCAAAGATCTACGTTCGCGGTTTGGCTATTATTTTTCTTGCTTTAGGCGTGATTGGTTTTGTTTTTCCGATGGAGGAGATCTTCCACCTCACACCGGTTCATAACATCGTTCACCTTGCCTCTGGTATCGTCGGGCTGCTGATGAGCGGGTCTGAAAGCAAAGCGATTTTATTTTCCAAGATATTCGGAGTTGTGTACTTGCTCGTTGCGATTCTTGGACTGTTCACACACGAATTCATCGGCATTATTTTCTTGCTCGCTGATAACATTCTTCACTTTATTATCGCGTTCGCGTCACTATATTTCGGCTTTATTTACGGAGCTTCTGCATCCTCTAACCGCACCATCTCTCAATAATCAGTCCTTGAACAAAGCGGCTCTTGCAGCCGCTTTGTTTTTTTATTCGATTCTCCGTTGATTAAGCGATTCATTTAGAAGTAAAATGAAGGGTATCCAAATTTAGGGGGAAAGATAGTGAATGTACCTTTTCGATTAAGTCTCCGTGCAAGAAGCACGATATCCACCGTTATGATCGTTTCTGTGCTCACACTTCTTCTTTCCGTTGCGATTGGCAGGTATACGAGTGAAGAGTTGAAATCAGAAATAGGAAATAGTGTCGCACAGAACGCTTACCAGACTTCTGATAAGCTCGATAGTTTCATGTGGGCACGCACCGAGGAAGTGAAGATGCTCAGCCAATTGTCCGATCTTCATCAATTAAAGGACAAACAGCGCATAAAAGGTTTGCTAGAGAACCTGAAAGAAGGCATCCCTTTTTATTCATGGATCGGGTACCTTGATACAAAAGGGAACGTGCTCGTCTCGACAGGTGGCATTCTAGAAGGAAAGAATATTTCACAGCGCCCCGTGTTCATGGAAGGGCTACAAGGTCCGTTTATCGGCGATGTCCATGATGCTGTGTTGTTGGCGAAGCTGCTGCCTCAATCATCTACGAGCAATGGACCTCTTCGTTTCGTTGATATCAGCATGCCGGTGTATGGTGAATCAGGTGAAAAAACAGGCGTGCTTGCCACGCATTTAAGCTGGGAATGGGCGAACGATGTGGAACGCTCTATTTTAAAGCCAGTCGATAAAAGCAAGAAAATCGAAGTGTTTGTGATCAGTGAACGCGATCAGGCCGTAGTGCTCGGAAGCAAGGACCTGATCGGCAAGAAACTTCGAATAAAGAGTGTGAAACAGGCAGAGAAAGGCAAGAACTCATGGACAATGGAAACGTGGCCAGACGGCAAGAAATATATGACTGGGTACGTAAAAGGCTCGGGGTATATGGATTATGAAGGCCTTGGCTGGACCGTCCTTGTCAGGCAGCCTGCTGACATCGCCTTCGCCCCTGTTAATGACCTGCAGCAGTTTATCATGATGACAGGTCTGCTGTGTGCTCTTGTTTTCGCCGTCATTGCCTGGTTTTTAGCTGGCAGAGTCTCTCAGCCGCTCGGAAGCATCTCCTCGGCTGCGCTTCAGCTGAAAAACGGTCATAATGTGGCCATTCCTGAGCCTAAGGGCATTACGGAGATTGAAATTTTGTCCGCTTCTTTAAAAGAATTGATTCACAGCCTGTCTGCTACGGAAAAAGAGCTAGACAAGATGGAGAACATCGCGCAGCACGACTCCCTTACCGGGCTGCCCAATCGGCTGGCACTTGATGATTTCATTGCAACTGCTGCCAAACAGGCGGTCCAAGACGATCAGCCGGTCTCGTTCCTTTATATCGATCTGGATGACTTTAAGCCGGTAAACGATACATACGGCCACCAGACAGGAGACCTCTTGTTAAAACAGGTCGCCCAAAGAATTCAGCGCTGCATCCGGTCAGGTGATTTCGCTGCTCGTCTCGGCGGTGACGAGTTTGCCGTCATCTTGCCGCATACAGGTACTCAGTATCAAGCTGAAGCTAGAAAAATCGCTGAACGGATCGTGAAGGACTTGCACAAGCCGTTTACGCTTGGGGATGTTATTGTGACCATCGGTTGCAGCATTGGCGGCGCAGTATGGCGCGATGCGAAAGAAAACCCAAGCAACGTGCTTCGTCTCGCAGATGAAGCGTTATACAAAGCCAAACGAAACGGCAAGAATAGAGCCGCGATATAAACGAGCCAAAACGGGATTTTATGCTCTGTTTGGCTTTTTTTCTATTCAAAACAAACTCATAATAATGTACAGAGTAAAGTAAATGGAAGATGCGATTAAAAAAACCATGAGGCGGTGGGACCATGATACATATTCTTGTGGCAGATGATGATTACCATATACGCAGGCTGTTGTGCCATACTCTGCAGGCGGAGGGCTATGCGGTAACGGAAGCGGTTGACGGAAAAGAAGCGTCAGAACTGTTGATGAGCCAGACGTTTCAGCTGGCGGTCGTGGATGTGATGATGCCGAATACAGACGGCTATCAGCTTTGTGCCGAAATTCGGCAGCATTATGACATCCCTGTGATCCTCTTGACAGCGAAAGACCAGCTAATGGATAAAGAAAAAGGATTTACGGTCGGCACGGATGATTATATGACGAAGCCCTTTGAGCCGAAAGAGCTTCTGTTCCGTATCAACGCTCTATTAAGACGCTACCATAAAGCGAGTGCGCCGAAAATTGTTCTGCCAAACATCGTAATTAACCGCCAAAGCTATGAGGTGCATTGCAACGGCAAGCTGCTCATGCTGCCGATGAAAGAGTTCGAGCTATTGTCTCAGCTTGCGAGCTTTCCGAACCGGACGTTCACACGTGAAGATCTCATTCAAACGATTTGGGGTGCTGACTTTGAAGGAGATGACCGGACCGTCGACGTTCATGTAAAAAGGCTTCGTGAACGGTTCGCCCAATTGAATGCGAGCTTTTCCATCGTTACCGTTCGTGGGGTTGGATATAAGCTGGAGGTGACTAGAGCGTGAAATCTCTTTATTCGCGCATCGTCGTCACGACGCTTGCCGTGATGCTGCTTAGCAGCTTTTTCGGATTTCTTATAGCCAACGGATATTATCACATCTATTTGAAGCCGTTTAACGACCAAAAGATCACGAAAATGGCCGAAGAGATGCAGGGTTTTATCGCGAACAACCGTGATTTGAAGCTACATTCCTATCTAGAGCATACTGCTGACTTGGGCTATAACATTTGTCTCGCTGATGAGAGCGGAATCATCAGGTGCTTCGGTAAGCCTTTTGCTCCGAAAAAAATGAATTCAGAAACAATCCAATCAGTCATGGACGGAGCGACGTTCCACGGAATCAGCACGTATCCATCGAACGCGTTCGTGACCGGCTTTTTTAAAAATGATATCAAGAACTCGATCGGCGTAAAAGTGAATGATGAAGGCACGACCTACGCCCTTTTTGTACGGCCGAACACAGAAAAGCAGTTTGGCGAGCTGCGCCTCTTCTTTTCGGTTCTGCTCGTTCTAACCATTCTGATTAGTATGGTCATCGTGTTAATCAGTACCACTTACTTAGTGAAACCGTTAAGAAAATTAGCATACGCGACAAAACGGATCGCAAGCGGCACGTACGATGTGAAGCTGAACGTGAACCGTGATGACGAGATCGGCAGATTGGCGAAGGATTTCTCTACTATGTCAGAAGGATTAAAGCAGCTTGAACAAATGCGTCAGGAGTTCGTATCAAATGTGTCTCATGAAATTCAGTCGCCGCTCGCTTCGATCCAAGGGTTCGCCGAGACGCTGCGATCTTCTGCTCTATCTACGGAAGAACGTGACCACTATTTACGCATTATTGAAGAAGAAAGCAAGCGGCTATCGCAGCTCAGCAAACAGCTGTTAACACTCGCCTCGTTAGATACAGAAGAAAAACGATTGGAAAAGAAGACATTTGATGTTTCCGAACAAATTAAGCAGGTTGTACGCATGACCGAATACAGCTGGAGAGAAAAAGAGCTGGCACTAGAGCTGGACCTTCCTTCTGCTTCTATTTATGGTGATGAAAATTTATTGTATCAAGTGTGGGCGAACCTTATCCAAAACAGCATCAAGTTCAGCACGACGGGCGATAGTCTTTTCATCTCGCTTCAACGAAACAAAGAGCACTGCACCGTAACGATAAAGGATACCGGGATCGGAATGACAGAGCACGAACAGTCGCTGATTTTCCAACGTTTTTATAAGGCGGATACTTCGCGCTCACGCAATAAAGGCGGCAGCGGACTTGGACTCGCTATCGTTCAAAAAATTGTTCAGCTGCATAGCGGGGATATTTCGGTTACAAGCTCGCTTGGAGAAGGGTCCACTTTCACCATTAAACTTCCGATCCACACCCCATCTTAAGATGTCATGTATCGTTCATGTTCCGTTCATATTTCCTTTTTATACTGAGGTCATATTAAACGAGGAGATGAATGACGATGTTTCTTTCTTTACGAGAATTGATATACGCGAAAACCCGTTATTTCATGATGAGCTTTATCATCGTTTTAATTGCCGTGCTCGTACTGTTCGTGACTGGACTCGCCGGCGGCTTGTCGACCGACAATGGTTCGGCAGTTGCGGAGCTCAACAGTGATTATATTGTTTTGCAGTCTCAATCAGACAACCGCATCAGCTCGTCTGAATTGCCCTCTGCGACGGTTACCGCTGTTGAAAGTGAGCTTGGAAATTCATCCTCCGCTCCGCTCAGCATATGGATGGGATCGGTGTTCAAGCCTGGCTCTACGGGTAAAAAACAGGATGTGACGTATATGGGTATCTCTACATTCAGCACTATCACGCCAAACGTCATAGAAGGCCGCATCTTTAATGAATCCTCTCTTCACGAGGCGGTCGCAGACATTTCATTAAAAGAAGAAGGTTATAAGCTTGGCAGCAAGATTGAAGACAAAACAACCGGTACGGTATTGGCGATTGTCGGTTTTACCGAAAACCAGTCATACAGCCATTCACCTGTGCTGCATGTGAACGGCAAAACGTTCGCGGCGCTGCATCCCAAAAAGCAGCTTGTCATCAATGCTGTCGCGGTGAAAGCCACGCAAGATACGGCAGACAAGCTTGACAAAAACGTGTCCGGAATCGATGTGATCAGCAAAAAAGAGGCCCTGCAGGGAATACCAGGCTTTAAAGAAGAGCAAGGTTCGCTGCAAATGATGATTGTATTTCTGTTTGTTATCGCGGCCTTTGTGCTCGCCGTTTTCTTTTACGTGATCACCATTCAAAAATCGAACCAGTTTGGCGTGCTAAAGGCCATTGGTGTTACGTCCGCTTACTTGGCAAGCTCGGTAATCACCCAGATTCTTTTTCTGACTGTATCCGCGCTCGTTATGGCCATCGCCATCACATACGGACTGGCGGCCATCCTTCCACCGAGTCTGCCCTTTGATTTGCAGCCTGTACAGGTGATATTTTGTTGTATTCTGTTTCTCGGTGTATCGTTAGCTGGTTCGTTATTGTCGTTATACCGCATCATGAAAATTGATCCGTTATCCGCGATTGGAGGTACAGCAGCATGAGCAGCATTATTTTAGAAGACATCAGCAAAATTTATCGCGACGGTGACACCAGTGTAAAGGTACTGCATTCGGTTTCATTGGAAGTAAAGCCCGGTGAACTTATCGCCGTCGTCGGTCCGTCCGGCTCTGGGAAAAGCACCTTTCTTTCCATCGCCGGCCTGCTTCTGTCGCCAACAAGCGGCAGCGTGTATATTAGCGGTGAAAAGGTGAACGATTTTTCATCACGTGACGTGAACGCACTGCGACGTGAAAAGATCGGCTTTATCTTTCAGAACCATAACCTGCTACCATATCTAACGGTCAACGATCAGCTTTTATTTTCCGGTAAACTATCCGGCAAAGAACTGGATGCTGAGAAAAAAGCGAGTGATCTGCTCGAACGCCTCGGACTGCTGCACCGCCATTCTCATTATCCTCAAAGCTTGTCTGGCGGAGAACGCCAGCGTGCTGCAATCGCACGGGCACTAATGAACGAACCGGATATTCTTCTAGCCGATGAGCCGACCGCGAGCCTCGAATCCACACGCGGCCGCTCTGTCGTCAATATGCTGCGAGATGAAATCAAGCTGCAGCAAAAAGCCGGCATCATGGTCACACACGACGAAAGAATGCTCGACCTTTGCGACCGTACCGTTTATTTGGAGAATGGTCGGTTGATTGAGAAACAGAGGGTGAAATAGAAAAGAAGCCAAGAATGGAATGTGTTCCGTTCTTGGCTTCTTTTTAGCATTTGCAGATCATGAGCATGTTTCCGTCTGGGTCTTTAAAGTTGAAATAGTGACCGTGCTGGATTTCGGTCGTGAGTTCGATCTTCTTTTCCTTTATGAACGAATAAGCTGCTTTAATATCTTTCGTGTTGAGATGAAACATAGGCGTCTTCACGATCGCCTCAGGCGAGTAAATCTTGCTGTCGAGCACCAGGTTCGTACTATTGGTCATAGAAATCACATAAATGTGACCGAACAACACCTCGCCATCTGGCTCGATGCCAAGCAAACTGCAATACCAATCCCGTGCCTTCTCAATGTCTCTTACCGGCATGAAGACAGTACCGATCTCAGCTAATATAGGGGTGGCCATTTTAAACACTTCCTTTTATGTTTTATATTCCAAAAATGCTATTACATTCGTTCAGGCGCTTTAATACCTAACAGTCGTAATCCTTCTTTTAGAACAATGGTCACGGCTTGAACGAGCTGAAGTCGTGACTGCTGCTGTTCGTCTTCGTCCAGAATGCGGACGCTGCCGTAATATTTGTTGAACGCTTGTGCCAGATCCATGATGTACTTTGCGATTTGAGAAGGATCAAAATGCTGGTACGCGCTGTTCATGACCTCTTCAAATTTCATTAACAATGACAACACAGCCCAAGCCTTGTCATCTTTAAAGGCTTCATAAGAGCATGCATGACCGGTGCTTATTTCTCCTTTTCTCAAAATGGAACAAGCACGGGCATACGTATATTGTACATATGGTCCGGTTTCTCCCTCGAACGTCAGCATATCCTCCAGCGAAAATTCCACATCGTTTAAGCGGTAATTTTTTAGATCATGGAAAATGACCGCACCTACCCCGACCATCTTCGCTACTTCCTCTTTATCCGCAAGATTAGGATTTCGCGCTTCGATATTTTGGGCGGCCAGCTTAATCGCTTCTTGTAGCACTTCTTCAAGCAATACAATTTTTCCTTTTCGAGTGGACATCTTTTTCCCGTCCTTTAACATCATCCCGAAAGGAATGTGATGCATTTCCGCTGACCAGTGATACCCCATCTTTTTCAAAACGTGGAACACTTGCTTAAAATGCAGCGACTGTTCTCCTCCTACCACATATAAGGCTTTGGCAAAATCATAGGTGCTTTTTCTATAAAGTGCTGCCGCTAAATCTCTTGTGGCATACAAAGTTGCACCATCTGATTTTTTGATTAAACAAGGCGGATACCCAAACTCTTCTAACGAAACCACCATCGCGCCATCCGATTCTGTGAGCAGTTTTTTTTCTTCAAGAAGCTCGACAACATGCTCCATCTTGTCGTTATAGAATGATTCACCGTTAAAGGAATCAAACTCCATTCCCATAAGCTGATAGATGCGTTCAAATTCCTTTAACGACTCGTCACGAAACCATTTCCATAACGAAAGAGCAACTGCATCTCCATCCTCTAATCGCTTAAACCATGCTCGCCCCTCGTCCTCTAGTTTTGGTGTCTTTTCCGCTTCTTCATGAAAACGGACATACAAAGCCAGCAGTTCTTTAATAGGCTCTGCTTTTACTTTTTCTTCGGTTCCCCACATTTTGTACGCTGTGATCAGCTTGCCGAATTGTGTACCCCAGTCGCCTAAATGATTAATTTTCACCGGCACAAACCCGCACTTTTCCATGATGTTTGATAACGCGTTTCCGATTACCGTCGAGCGTAAATGCCCCATCGAAAAAGGCTTCGCAATATTCGGTGAGGATAAATCAATAGAAACATGCTGGCCGCTGCCGATCGATAAGCTTCCGAACTTCTCCTTCTGGCTGAGAACGTGTGTGACAAGGTCTTCTCCTGTCTTTTCCTTATCTAAGAATACGTTCAAGTACGGGCCTAAAGCCTTCACTCGGTCAATATACTCGTGGTGAATCGTAACGCTGAGCTCTTGTGCAATTTGCGAAGGCGTCTTTCTTAACACTTTCGCTAACATAAAGCATGGAAAAGCATAGTCTCCCATTTCCTGTTTGGGAGGGGTTTCGATGCTTTTTGCAATCTCTTCTTTAGAGAATGCTGACATTCCCATCCCCGCCAACGAATGATAAATGGTTGTTATAACTGCATGTTTGTATTTCATAAACAAACCTCCTGTATGGTTTTGATATAAAATAAAAAACCCTCATCTCTAAAAAAATTAGAGACGAGGGTTGAACTCGCGGTACCACTCTACTTGCTTATAAAAGCCGGCTTAAACAGATAACGGTAATCACCGGACTTATCTACGTATCGTTCAATAAGCCTTCTCAGAGGTGCGCTTCATAATCGTGATCGTACCAGGCTCCCACCATCCCCGGCTCTCTTCCATCGAAACGACGATTATTACTCTCCTCATCAACGAATATTTCATTATTCAAATATTATGGACTATCATACATGAAGTTTCCTTAAAAATCCAATTATTTTTTTCGGAAACAAGGTTTGCCAAACGACCATCATCTTCATAAGTTCTTCACAACTGTTTTTTATACTACAGGTATTCAGTATCAATTGGTAACACTATAATGATAACTCTAGTAAAACTGAAGGAGGAATAAACATGAAATTGCGATCATCGTTTATCACCGCTTTGTTTTTTTCTTTCATTCTTGTACTAGGCGCGTGCGGGAATAAGGAAGAGAACATGGATAGCATGAAGCATGAAAACAAAGAGGAAAAGAAGGAAACAATGGATCATGGCGGCATGGATCACAGTGGTTCGGGCATGCTTCCGGAGGGTCTGAAAAAGGCAGACAAACCGAAGTTCGAGGTTGGCAGTCCTGTTGTGATCAATGCGGATCATATGCCTGGAATGAATGGCGCAAAGGCGATCGTTTCAGGAGCTTATGACACAACCGTCTACACCGTTTCCTACACACCGACAACTGGCGGAGAAAAAGTGACTGATCACAAATGGGTCATTCATGAGGAGCTGAAGGATGCTGGTGAGGAGCCGTTAAAGCCTGGAACTAAGGTCACGCTGAACGCGGAGCATATGGAAGGGATGAACGGGGCGGAAGCGGTCATTGATTCGGCTGAGCAGACAACCGTCTATACGGTTGACTATACGGGAGAAAACGGAGAAAAGGTTACTAACCATATGTGGGTGACAGAGGACGAATTGTCTGCGAAATAAGAGCGTCAACGTGTACCTATAATACCCCATCGATATCGAAGCGGCTTCGATATCGATGGGGTATTTTCTTGGTAATGGCTGCTAGATGCTGTATATCAAACGATAACCATTCGCCAGGATTGTTTGTATTTTCACCACTTGTTAGCCTCCCTACATTATCGTTCCACTTTCAGTCCTCAATCTCTGGACTGGATAAACCACTACAATCTATCCCTAAGGATTGAAGCATTGTTTATTGCAAAATAAAAGTACAGAGTTATGCGGGAGATTTATGCATAACCTGAGAGCATAAAAAATAGGCTTGCCAGCGCCCATAATAACCTCTACTGTTTGGATTGACGAGATCTTAACAGTTGGGGGAATTGAAAGGATGCTAGCAATGCCTGAGACTAATTATATCAAATTTCTTAGAGATAACGAAGGCTTAACCATAAATGAGATCGCCAGAAAGACAGGTAGAAACTGGCGGACCGTAAAGAAACACGCGGATGGGGACGTTCCCCTTGAGCGTCTTCCTTCAAGAAACAGGGGGATGATGTACGAAGAAGGATATGGCGAGATCGTGGACATCTGGCTTGAAGAAGACATGAAACTTAAGCAAAAAGAAAGAAGAACGAGCAAGAGATTGTTTGAGCAACTTCGGGATGAACATGGTTTTAAAGGTTCTTATCGAACGGTCTGCGAATACGTGCAATATAGGCGACCAGTACTTAAAGCGGAAAAGGGCACAAGGTATGAGAGGCTGGAACACCCTCCGGGTGAAGCACAGGTAGATTTTGGTCAAATGACGGTTGTGAAAGATGGATCCTACAAAGACCTCAAGGTCTTGATCATGAGCTTCCCTTTCAGCAATGCAGGATTTGCGTATCCTCTTCCGGCAGAAAATGCAGAGTGTTTCCTGGAAGGATTGAAGCAATTATTCAAACAGGCCGGAGGCGTTCCCACCCATTTAAGGATTGATAACCTGTCAGCTGCTGTAGTTTCCATTGGAAAGGGAGACAAGAGAACCTACACAGACTCCTTTCTTCGGTTTCGCTCCCATTATGGATTTGAAGTCCAGGCGTGCAATCCTTCTAGCGGTCACGAGAAGGGCAACGTGGAGAAAAAAGTAGGATACACGAGGAATAACGTATTCGTCACAGCACCCGTAATGGCAGATTTCCCACAATTAGCTTCCTGGCTGCAAGTAAAAATGCAAGAAGATATGAACAGGCCGCATTACGAAAAATCGGTACTCATCAAAGATTTATTTGAAGAAGACCGACGCCAGCTAAAGGCATTGCCGATAAGTGATCTGGAGATTTACTCTTTGGATGAATCTACTCTGAACAAATATGGAGAAATAACGGTAGATGGAGAGAAATTCGTCATTCATAAAGCAAAGATCAAGCATTCATTAGTGATTAAAAAGGAATGGAATGCCTTTACCTGTTTCACCAATAACGGAGAAATTGTTTATCAGGACTTCAGGCCTTACATGCACAAAACAAGAGCAATCCCGTGGTTTGATATACTCGATGACTGGATCAGAAAACCGAGAGCCGTTACCTATTCACGTTTTTTCAAATATCTGCCCGAAAGGGTCAGGGTTTATCTTACGATAAAGCCAGAAGAAATAAAGCAAAGGCTAAGGGGATTTAAAACACTTCTCGAGAAGCATTCTCTGGAAGAAATCCAGTTGGCTTTGGAGACCGATAGCAGGTTTGAAAGGCAGCCTCATGAACTCGGCTATCTAATCGGGGCAAAAAAGGCGTCATATCCCGAGAAAATGCCGGAAACCCATACTCCGAGCATCTTGCATGACTATCAGACAGACCTCCATACATATGATCGAAAACTGATCCCGCAGCTTGAGGGGAGGGTTTCGCATTGAAAGAGCTCAAAGAAGTCTGCAAGACTTTATACCTTGCCTACGTTTCCGAGCATTATGAGGAAATCGAGTTTGTCTCCAAGGAGCAATTCCTTAAAGAGGTTCTCTCAAAGGAAGTTACGTTGAGACAAAACGCAAAGATCACACGTTTGATGAAAAAGGCTAAGTTCAGGGAGCTTAAATGGCTGAAAGACTATGAATGGACCGAGCAGCTGCATCTGCCGGCGACCACAACAAAAGGGGCGATTATCGATCTGAACTTTCTAAAAGGGAAGCAGAATCTTCTTCTCTTAGGCTCTCCGGGTACGGGAAAAACTCATTTAGCTACGGCCCTAGGAGCAAAGGCATGTGAGATGGGGTATGAAGTAAGGTTCTTTCGAGTGGCTGACCTTGTCGGTCAACTTGAAGAGGCGTTAAAGGAAGGGACTTTACAACGGTTAAAACGTCAGATTGAAAAATGTGACTTACTGATACTGGATAAGCTAGGCTACGTACCATTTCAGAAGCAGGGATCTGAATTATTGTTTCATATCATAGCCGACTGTTATGAACATAAAAGTGTCATCGTGACGTCAAACTTAGAGTTTGGCCAATGGAACCGGGTATTTGGGGATAACCGATTGACCTCGGCCCTGGTCGATCGCTTGGTTCATCACGCTCATATCATTGCTTTTACAGGAGAAAGTTACAGGCTGAAAAACGCCCTTTCTTCTGTTAAAGCGCCAGAAGAAATTTAGGATTGAACTTCGCTGCAAGCCTATGTATTTTCCGCTGCAATTCTCTGCACTTTTCGCTTGCAAAAAACAAAGCATTTCAATAAAGTGCATACCGTATAGCTCATGGTTAAACTGTGACTCCACGTGTTTGCGTGCTTGAAAGCGAATGCTTTCTCTCATTGTAAGGTTTGTCATAATGTCAATGGCTTTGCTGGCCGCATCGTCAATGTTCCCAATTTGATAATACAATCCTGTTTGATTATGCAGCACGGAACTTCTCACACCATCTGCATCGGTCGTCAGCACAGGACATCGGCAGCTCATCGCCTCTATAACGGAGTACGGGGCTCCTTCCACCTTTGAAGTCGAACAATAAAATCCACCTGAATCACCGATTGCAGAAAAATAGGCAGGCATTTCGCTGTTTGGTATATCTGCGAAAACCTTAACGGCATCTTTCAACTGTAACGTGTTCACTAACCGGTGAAACTCCTCCTTTTCACTGCTTACTGCCAAAGAAGGGTCTTCAAACATATATAATTGTATATGAGGATTATGAGTCGTGATTAATCGGTAGCCAATTTCGATAAATTCTCTCCAGTTTTTATTATCTTGGAAGCGCCCAATCCATGCGAGGATTGGATGGGAAGGAACCTTAATGGATTGATGAGTAAACTGAGAGGTATCTAAACAATTGTTGAAACGAAACGTAGGAACGCTGGGGAATAATTCTTCAAATATTTCGGCTATATGAGGATTTTTCGGATGCAGCAGAGCATTACCAAAATAATTGACATAGGGAATAGCCTGGGTCATTTCTAATTTCGCTGTAATTTTCGGACCATATCCTTGGATTTCTAAGATTTGCACGCCTTGGTATCCAAGTTTTCTAAAACGATAGAGAGATGCATAATCAGAAGTAACCACTATCGCTGCATAATTTCCCTGATCCACTATTTTTTTTATGTCACCGTCATCGTTCGTAATAAATATTGGTCCACCATGGTCATGAACTAACTCTCTCGTTTTGCCATAATAAAGAAAATGGCAGTTTATGTTTTTCTTTTTTAATGCTGCACTTCTTTGTCTGTTAAGCGTTTCAACTCCGCCACTAGGATTGTAAAATACAAAAAGTATATTCATCATTTTCATAATTCCTTTTATCGCATATTTTCAGCAGAAACTAGTCTCCTTCTTGTCCATTTCGAGGACGAAAGAATGAGCACCGAGTCTTTTTCATGAATATAGTAACGATATATGCTAAAAAAAGTGAATGGTTCTTTAGCATGTACACATTTTTATTTAGGAGTTTGGTGTGAATGAATCCGAAAGTCTCGATCATCATTCCGTTCTATAACTGTTCCTACGTGGCTCATGCGATAAATAGTGCTCTAAATCAAACCTATCCTAACATTGAGATTATCGTCGTGGATGATGGTTCCACTCGTTATGTTGAACATCTTGATCACTTCAAAGATAAGATTATTTATGTGAGAAAAGATAATGGAGGAACAGCAACCGCCTTAAATCTTGGCATTAAAAACGCTTCTGGAGAATATATTGCGTGGTTAAGTTCTGACGATTACTTTCTGCCTGAGAAAATATCAAAGCAATTGGCGTTTATGCAATCCAATCAGGCGGATATCAGCTATACCAATTTTGATGTAGTGGACAAACATAATCATCTTATACATTCAGCGGTATCCCAAAAATTCTCTACGATAAAAGAGCTTTATGAGACGATGACTATAGGAAATCCTATCAACGGCTGTACGGTTATGATGCGGAAAACTTTGTTTCAAAAGGTTGGCTATTTCAATCCCGATTTGAAGTTCACTCAAGATTATTGTATGTGGTTCCGGGTGCTGTTTCACGGATATCATATGTATTTCTTGGATGAACCTTTAACGAAATACCGTATTCACGATGAATCCACGACACACAACAACCTGCTTCAATTAAACACAGAAGCCAATTATGTGATCAGCTATTATGGTTCCTTGTTAAGAGATAAATTTAAAGAGTGATAGTAGGCATCAATGCATGATGGATTACAGCCATGATGTTATCTACTGTGGTCATAAACCATCATATAAAGCTAAAAGGGACCCTGACGATTATAGTCAGGGTCCCTTTATCAGCTTTTCGTTATACGTCTATTCCACTGTTACCGACTTCGCCAAGTTACGCGGCTTATCTACGTCACAGTCGCGGTGAAGCGCTGCGTAGTATGAGATAAGCTGCAACGGAAGTACAGATACGAGCGGCGTCAGGTAAGCGTGAACCGCTGGAAGTACGATGCGGTCTTCCTCGTCCTGCATGCCATCCATAGAGATGACACATGTGTAAGCTCCGCGTGCTGCTACTTCTTTCACGTTTCCGCGAATGCTCAGGTTTACGTGCTCTTGTGTTGCAAGCGCGATAACCGGCGTGCCTTCTTCAATCAGCGCGATTGTTCCGTGCTTCAATTCTCCGCCAGCAAATCCTTCCGCCTGGATATAAGAGATTTCTTTCAGCTTTAACGCACCTTCTAAACATACGTAGAAGTCAGCAGAACGGCCGATGAAGAAGCAGTTGCGCGCAACAGACAAGTATTCGCGAGCGATGTTTTCCATCTGCTCCTTCTGGCTGCAAAGTGTTTCCATCGCGTTCGCCACGATCGCAAGCTCCTGCATCGGGTTGAAATCAAGCTCGATGCCTTTCGCGTGGGCAGAGTCCACCGCTAAGATAGCAAGTACCGCGATCTGTGCTGTGTATGCTTTTGTAGAAGCTACCGCGATTTCAGGTCCTGCATACAAGTTAAGCGTGTAGTTCGCTTCACGAGAAAGCGTAGATCCTGGAACGTTTGTGATCGTCAGTGCCTTGTGGCCAAGACGCTTCACTTCAACGAGTACGGCACGGCTGTCTGCTGTTTCTCCAGACTGTGAGATGAAGATGAACAATGGCTTTTCGCTGAGTAACGGCATGTTGTACACGAACTCTGATGCGATGTGCACTTCTACCGGAATCTTCGCGATGTTTTCAAGCAATTGCTTTCCTACAAGACCAGCATGGTAGCTCGTTCCGCATGCGATGATGTACACGCGGTCTGCAGCGGTCATTGCCTGGCGGATATCGTCATCAAGCTTCAGCTTGCCGTCTTCATTTTGGTATTTGTTGATGATGTTACGCATAACGAACGGCTGCTCGTCGATCTCTTTTAACATGAAGTGAGGGTATGTTCCCTTTTCGATGTCGCTTGCGTCAAGCTCAGCCGTGTACGGCGCGCGTTCCACTGTCTCTCCGTCAAGTGTCATGATCGTATAGCTGTCCTTCGTTAGGATAACGACTTCTTTATCCATAAGCTCTACGTACTGGTCTGTCTGGGAAAGCATCGCCATCGCGTCACTCGCTACAACGTTAAATCCTTCGCCAAGACCGACTAATAGCGGGCTTTTGTTCTTGCCAACATAGATGGTGTCATTGTTTTCATTGTCAAGCAGCGCGATTGCATAGGAACCCTTCAGGTCAGAAAGTGTCTGGCGGAATGCCGCTTCCACTTCTTTACCGTCGTTCACATACTTCTCCACAAGCTGAACGATCACTTCTGTATCTGTGTCAGATACGAATGTAACGCCTGCTAGCTGCTGCTTTTTTATTTGCTCGTAGTTCTCGATAACACCATTGTGCACGAGCGTGAAACGGCTCGTCGTGCTTTGGTGCGGGTGAGAATTCACTTTGCTTGGCTTGCCGTGTGTCGCCCAGCGGGTATGTCCAATCCCGATCGGCGCTTCAACAGAAAGATCCACACTTTCGCGAAGGTTCGCGATGCGGCCTTTCTCCTTGAACACGTGCACACCATTTTCATTCAATACGGCGATGCCTGCTGAGTCGTAGCCGCGGTATTCTAGCTTCTCTAAACCGCGCAGCAAGATTTCCTTCGAATCCGTATTTCCGATATAACCAACAATTCCGCACATAATTAAATATCCTCCCTTGGATTACGCTCATCTATTACAGTGAGCCATCAGGGCAGGGCCGAAGAGCAGGGCTCGGCGGCCCCACCTATGTTTGATTTCTTTCTTTGATCTGCTGATTGCTTTTGTTCAGGAAGTCACCTTGCCTGGTTTGAGCAACAGCTTACGGTCTGATCAATCCCGAGAGGCATCCGCCGAAAATTCGATGAACCTCTTCCTCGTCAACTGCTTATACTTCTTCGTCCGGTAAGCAGTTCAGGCGCTTGGTAAATAACTTGGCTCCTCTACTCTCCTTTCCCTTTTTGAGTAAGAACAAACCAATATTACACGGATTTTATTTACCCGTCAATTATTTTTAACATTTTTAGACAGTTAACACGTATACGGTGATCTGTCTTATATAAAAAGTTATGCAAAAGCGGCGCGTATGGTGAGCCGCTTTAGCATAGGATTCGTGCCCTTTTTCATTCTCTGGGTATTACACTAATTCTTTTTTGACGACATCCGCAATTTGATCAACATACTTTTCGCAAAGCTCTGCACTTGGCGCTTCTACCATCACACGCACGAGCGGCTCTGTTCCAGATGGTCGAACAAGTACACGGCCGTCCCCGTTCATTTCTTCTTCAACCGCGTCGATCGCACTCTTGATCGCTTCATTGCCATCAAGCTTTGTCTTGTCTGCCACTTTCACGTTCACAAGCAGCTGCGGAAACTTTTGCATCTCTGCTGCAAGCTCTGATAACGGCTTGCCCGACGCCTTCACGAAGCTCGCCAGCTGAATTGCAGAAAGCATGCCATCTCCTGTTGTAGAGTAATCTAAGAAAATAATGTGTCCTGACTGTTCGCCGCCAAGGTTGTAGCTGCCTTTTCTCATCTCTTCCATCACGTAGCGGTCACCCACTGCTGTCTGAGCAGACTTAATCCCTGCTGCTTCGATCCCTTTATAGAAGCCAAGATTGCTCATGACAGTCGATACAACTGTATCATCCTTTAGTCTTCCCTGTTCTTTCAAAAACTTTGCACAAATGAACATGATCTGATCGCCGTCCACAATGTTTCCTTTTTCATCCACTGCGATCAGTCTATCTCCGTCTCCGTCAAACGCGAGGCCCATATCCGCGTTCTTCTCCACAACAAGCTCCGCCAGCTTTTCAGGGTGCGTGCTGCCTACCCCTTCATTTATGTTCAAGCCGTTCGGATTGTTACCCATTGTGAAAATATCCGCCTCTAAATCAGCGAATAGATGAACCGCATGGGAAGATGTCGCACCATGCGCACAATCAAGCGCGATTTTCATGCCGGAAAGGTCACCCTGCAGCGACTGCTTCAAGAACTGAAGATACTTTTGTCCGCCTTCAAAATAATCGCTCACTGATCCAAGGTCTCCGCCTACAGGACGAGGAAGCTCATCTGTCTCTTTTTCTAGCAGTGCTTCAATTTCAGCTTCCTGCTCATCCAAAAGCTTGAATCCATCATGGCCGAAAAACTTAATTCCGTTATCCGCTACAGGGTTGTGAGATGCCGAGATCATGACGCCTGCCTGAGCACCAAGCGCCTTCGTCAAAAAGGCAACCCCTGGAGTGGAAATGACGCCTAGACGCATTACCTCCGCACCGATTGAAAGAAGACCCGCCACAAGTGCCCCTTCAAGCATCTGGCCAGAAATGCGTGTATCACGGCCGATCAATACTTTCGGCTTGTCGCTCTCCTTCGTTAGTACATAACCGCCAAAACGGCCCAGCTTAAATGCCAATTCTGGTGTCAGTTCTGTATTGGCTACCCCTCGTACTCCATCTGTTCCAAAAAATTTACCCATGTGTCTATTCTCTCCTTCAGCTTATTGGCTGGTTGTTTTCGTCTTTATAGCAACCGTTGCTTGCAATGCTTCTTCATCGATCGTTACGCCGGCTGGCTTCGACCACCTGACCTTAACAGCATGCTCTCCGTCATCTAGACCGCTGACGTCGAGGACCGCTTTAAAATCGGATGCGGTGAGCCTGTCCAGCACTTCTTTTTTCCCCGTTACTTCAATGTCTATCACACCGCCCACAGGATCAAGGATATCCGCTTCCTGCTCTGACGCAAGACCTTCTATGGTTAGCGGAACATCACGGAACGCTCGGCTAATTTTCGTTTCCTCAACGTCCACTGTCACCTTCACCCGGTCACGTGTCGCCTTCACCCCTTCAGGTATAGAAAGCTCAGCCTCATACGATGTATCCTTCGTAATCTTGCTTAAATCAATTTCCATTGCGGTGATCTCATCAATTTCATCCAGCAGTGACTGAGGTCCGGTCAGCATGACCATCTCAGTGTCTACAATAATCTCATTTAAGCGAAGCCCTTCAGGAAGCTGCCCTTTTTCTTTCACCGACACGGAAACGTTTTTCTTCGGCTTATTAATCGGCACCTTCACACTCGCAGTCTCCGGATTAATCAACACATCCACCACATCACCCTGGCTGTTATACGCCTTAAGAGGGACATTCGTTTCAATTGTTTCCGTCGCCTTGCTCACATCAACAAATCCAGTAATGAACGAAATATCGTTCACAATATCCTCGGCACCCGTCAGCCGCACCGTCTTCGGACTAAACTCAGCCTCACCAGGAGAATACCCTGACGGAAGCTTGCGAATGTTTTTTAAATCGATGTTAACAGGCACATCCTTCGTAACCTTCTTATGAAGCGTTACATTTACAGTCGACGGCTCTACACTCGCCGTCAGACCTTTAGGCACGTTCCGGATTTTCACCTTCACCTTCTTCGGACCCTCTGTTTCCTTTGTTAAATCAATGTATACCTCAAACTCACGATCAACCTTTGTCGTCTTTGTGATCAAACTAGCCGGACCGCTCAAGCGGACATCCACCGATGCCGGCATATCCGTCAGCACATACTTCTGCTGATCAAAATACGGAACGATGCTAATATCGTTAAGCGTCTCGCTCTTTTTAGAAGACATCGTCCAAAGCAGCTTGTTTGCCGTATCTTCTTCCGTTTCCATGCTCACACCCATGGCAAGCATTAACGCAAGCAAAAACGCAATGATCTTCACAAACCAGTTGGAGTTAAGAAGCTTATCCATTCTTCTTCCCCCTCCAATTCCAGCGAGATGAAGAAGACGTTCGATTCGATATAATCAACTCAGCCGTCAGCAGATTCTTCAGCGACTCTTCATCAAGATTACGGTATATCTCCCCGTTCTTCGTCAGCGAAATCGTCCCCGTCTCCTCCGACACTATAACCGTCACCGCATCCGTGACCTCACTCACCCCGATTGCCGCCCTATGACGCGTACCAAGCTCCTTAGAGATAAACGGACTCTCCGTAAGCGGCAAATAACAGCCCGCCGCGAAAATCTGACTCGCTTTAATAATCACAGCCCCATCATGCAAAGGAGTATTCGGAACAAATATATTCGTCAGCAGCTCCGACGTCAGCTTCGCATAAAGCGGAATGCCCGTCTCCACATAATCACTGAGCCCTGTCTCTCTCTCAATTGAAATAATGGCTCCAATACGACGCTTCGCCATATAACTCGTCGACTTGCAAATCGCCGCAATCGACTTTTCCATCTCTTCCTCTTCCGGCATACCCGCCCTTGAAAAGAAACGACCGCGCCCCAGCTGCTCAAGCGCACGCCTCAGCTCCGGCTGGAAAATGATAATAATGGCAAGCAAACCATATGTAATCGCCTTGTCCATCAGCCATTCTAGCGTCTTCAAGTTAAACGCACTAGACAGGAACCACACAAGTATAATCACCGTGATCCCTTTTAAAAGCTGAACCGCCTTCGTACCGCGAATCAGCATGATTAATTTATAGATGACATACGTCACCAAAAGAATATCAATTATTTGAGTTAAATAGCCGTAAATTTCTCCATCCTTGATTGCCAGCATGACAACCCTCCCTCTCGGGTAGTAGCAAAAATTAAATAATAACTGCTCTATTATAGCATAACCATAAAATGCAAACATCCATGGCACTATGCACATCAAAGCCGTACGAAAACAAAAATAAAATATACCTACCTCAAAAACCAAACAAGTCCAAAACCACATTAACTCCGAAGAACATGTTTGCTACCCTCCGTCCAAGAACCAAAACCATCCGAACAACCAAAACAACAACTAATTCCCCACAAAAAAAAGCCCCGGCTCATACCCGCGGCTTTCTGATTTGCTCGTTTCGTCTGCGCCTGGTGTAATGGATTTGAGCTTATACCATATCCATTCGACAACCGCGCCGATTTCTTTACTGTCACCCGTTACTTCACCTGCAGAAGCAAGATATTGATTGCCTTTTACGACCGTCACATCTCCTTCTACCTTGCCTTCTATCCGCACATCCGCGTTCTCGACGACGAGATCGCCTTTAATGACTTCACCTTTTGGAACGGTTACCGTCTTTTCTTTTTCGTTAATGACGAGGTTTCCTTCTCCTTCGATAACGGCCAAATCCTGCTGGTTAAACAGAGTCGTCACCGATGCTGCCATGAACAGCATGAACACAGCAGCTGCCGTCAGGAACGGATGCCTTTTCAGCCACGTTTGCAGGTGGAATTTTCTTTTCTGATAGGGCAATGAGCTCATCACCGCTGCGGTAAACCCAACCGGGGCATGCAGATCCGATGTTTCCAGCTCGTCTAATAGGAAGCTTACCGCCTCATACTCGGCTCGGCAAACAGCGCATTCACCTAAATGAGATTCAAACTGTTCCTGCTCCGATGCATCTGCATCGCCGTCCATCACTTTATTCATTAAGTTATCATAATATTCTTTTTCACAGCCCATACGTTTCACCTCATTTACTTACAGCCGTTTGCTGAAACACTTTCTTTAACGCTTCCCTGCCTCTGTGAATCCTCGTTTTAACCGTCGGAACGGGTATGTCCATCGCCTGGCTGATCTCTTCTAACGACATATCCTCCATATACTTTAAAAGAATGGCCGTCCTGTATTTCTCCGGAAGCTTCAGGATCTCAGCCTGCAGCTCCATGCGTTTCTCCGATTCCGTAATGGTCTCCTCAGGGAGGGGCTCCTTAGACGACAGCTGGCTGTACATGTTCGCACCGTCTGTCCCTGGAACTTCTGCATCAAGCGAGTAATCGGGTTTTTTCTTACGAAGGCGGTCAATACAAAGGTTGGTGGCAATGCGAAAAAGCCATGTCGAAAATTTGTACTCGCCATTATATTTTTCTATGTTCATGTATGCGCGTAAAAACGCTTCTTGTGCTAAATCCTCTGCTTCATGTCGGTTGCCTGTCATACGGTAGCACAGCTGAAAAATCTTATCCTTAAACAAGTCCACAATTCCTTCGTATGCGTCCCTGTCCCCGTTTTTGACCTGGCTGACCATGTTTGCTATAAGGGCGTCCATTTGTCCACCACACCTCGGCTTTACTCTACGAATTAACCTGTAAAAAGGTTTCAACTTACTTCATAACTTTTTTCCACAAACTATCACTTTTTGCTGCGAGGAATCTCGAGGGAGCTAAAAAGTATATGTATCCACTAAGGGCTGACTACATATAGGCGTCAGCCACGTTCTCTTTATTGTATCATTTTATTGAACGTAATTAAATTTGCATACAATTTTTTCAAATAGTGTTTTAATTTTCTAAAATCGGGAATAGTGGGACTAAAGACCAATAAAGGAGTTGTCTGTCTTGAACCGCGACCTTTTACTGATGGAAATTGAACACTCCCGAAAACAAATGAATGAATTGTCCAAACACCTGCCGCTTATTGCGGACGAGGTGGTTGAACTGTCTCAATATATTGACCGCCTTCTCAATGAATTTCATCAATTAAAAACAAAAAAACAGCTGCTTTAGCTCTTCAGCAGCTGTCTTTTTTATGACGAAAGTCTTATAGTAATTTTTCCCCAAACAGCGAGCCCATCAACGCAACCGCTACAGTGGCGGTTTTGTTTCGCTCATCAAGAATTGGATTCACCTCAACAAACTCTGCAGATGTGATGACGTTTGATTCGGCGAGCATCTCCATGGCCAAGTGGCTTTCGCGGTAGCTGATCCCGCCAAGAACCGGCGTTCCTACTCCTGGAGCATCATGCGGATCCAATCCATCCAAGTCCAGACTTAAATGGACACCATCACACGCTGACAAGTAGCTTAACGTCTCCTCCATCACACGTGCCATACCCAGCCTGTCGATCTCGTGCATCGTAAATACCTTGATGCCTTTTTCCTTAATCAGCTCACGTTCCCCATCATCCAATGAACGAGCACCAATTATTACTACATTTTCCGGCTTGATCTTTGGTGCGTACCCTGCGATATTAACGAGCTTTTCATGGCCGATGCCAAGGCTTGCAGCAAGCGGCATTCCATGGATGTTTCCGCTCGGCGAGGTATCAGCTGTATTCAAATCACCATGCGCATCGTACCAAATCACGCCCAAATTCTGATAATGTTCAGCCACGCCTGCAAGCGTTCCAATCGCAATGCTATGATCTCCGCCTAAAACAAGTGGAAAGCGCTTACTTTTAATCGTTTCAGAAACAGCGCGTGCTAGCTCAACACTTGCCTTCTCTACTTCTTGCAGGTTCTTTAAGTTATCATGGCCGGGTGAAGGATTGCTGTCGCGTCGGCCAATCTCAATGTCACCCATATCTGTCACTTCATATTGTAAATTTTCAAGGCGCTCAATCACACCAGCATAGCGAATGGCACTCGGTCCCATGTCGACACCTCGTCGGGTCTGACCTAAGTCCATCGGAACGCCAATTAACGTTATCTCTCTAGCCATTTCTTATAAGCCTCCCCTTCTATTGAAACAAACCTCCTCTTCATTGTAAGCGTACAGCATTTGATGGTTCAACTCTGCAAAACGCTGTATAGATATACTAAAAGCCAGGCATTATGCCGCCTGGCTTTTCTTTGCTTTAGAGAACACCCAACCGCCCACTGCAATTAAAATCAGGACAGTATAGAAAACAGCTTTCCACTCGAATGACTTGGCAAACCCTTCTGGGAGAAGAGCAAGCTCAGGGTGAGATAGGGTATAGACCGCTAATTTTACACCGACCCAGCCGACGATCAAGAACGCTGCGATTTCTAGACCTGGCCTTTCTTTCAAAAGCTTTACAAAATAGTTGGCCGCAAAACGCATAATTATAAGCCCCATCAGTCCTCCTGCAAAAATCACAAGAAACTTTCCGCCATCCAAACCCCCGATTTTCGGAAGCGGCGTATCTGGCAACGTCACCGCCAGCGCTACAGCAGCAAGAATTGAATCGACTGCGAATGCAATGTCTGCCAGCTCAACCTTAATAACAGTCGGCCAGAAGCCTGCTTTCTTTTTCTCCTCTTTTTCCTTCTTATCGTGTTTCTTTACGATCAGCTTTCTAAAAATGTGGTTGGCTGCAATAAATAACAAATACAAAGCTCCTATCGCCTGTACCTGCCATACGTTAACCAGAAACGAAATCGCGAAGAGCGAAGCAAACCGGAATACAAATGCTCCGGCAAGCCCGTAAAACAAAGCCTTCTTACGTTCCTCATCCGGCAGGTGTTTCACCATGATTGCCAGTACAAGAGCATTATCCGCCGCCAATAAACCTTCCAGTGCAATGAGCAATAGCAGCACCGATCCATACTCTGCCAAAATGGTAGCATCCATCAGTAACGCCTCCTATGATTGTTTTTGTATATAAAAAAACCTTCACCAGTCTGGTAAAGGTTTAGTGTGCGCATTTAATCCCTTTACCATAACAGTAAAGGTCTTGCTAACAGCACCGATTTCATTGCGGCTGCTGCCAACAAAGCCGAGAGCCTGCGCTCTGAAATGACGACTTTGCTGTAAAAGCTACTCCCCTTTAGGAGAAGTATTTTGTTACTACTATTGTATGATGGTTGTGTAAGATATGTCAAATATTTTGAGCACATCATGATAATTTCGAAAGAAATCAAAGAAGCCTTGATTTCCGTTACAGGCGCACGCTTTCCGCGGGGTGAGCGGTGAGCCCTTTTGTCGCTACGCGCCTTTAAAAGGTCTCACCTGTCTCACTCCCACACGCTGGAGTCGGCGCCTTTCACTACAATCAACCTAATCAATGAAGAATAACTTAATACGTGGATTATTTTTTAGTGCAAGAATTTTAAAAAGAAAGCAACAAAAAACCTTAAGCTTTTACACTTAAGGTTGTTATGTATGTATATGGTGGAGCTTAGCGGGATCGAACCGCTGACCTCCTGCGTGCAAGGCAGGCGCTCTCCCAGCTGAGCTAAAGCCCCATTTTGGAGCGGGTGATGAGAATCGAACTCACGACCAGAGCTTGGAAGGCTCTTGTTTTACCATTAAACTACACCCGCATATGGTTATTCTGTTCTTTTTCTTTTGATCTTATGTGAAAATGGTGGAGGGGGACGGATTCGAACCGCCGAACCCGGAGGGAGCGGATTTACAGTCCGCCGCGTTTAGCCACTTCGCTACCCCTCCACATGAAAAAAAGCATCATGTGCTTCGTTGTCCTACTTGCTATTTTATTTCGTTAGTAAGTAGAGATGGTGCCGGCTAGAGGACTTGAACCCCCAACCTACTGATTACAAGTCAGTTGCTCTACCAATTGAGCTAAACCGGCATAAATGGTGGAGGATGACGGGATCGAACCGCCGACCCCCTGCTTGTAAGGCAGGTGCTCTCCCAGCTGAGCTAATCCTCCGAATAAGTGATATAAAATGGTGACCCGTACGGGATTCGAACCCGTGTTACCGCCGTGAAAGGGCGGTGTCTTAACCGCTTGACCAACGGGCCAATATGGAGCTTCCAACCGGGCTCGAACCGGTGACCTCTTCCTTACCATGGAAGCACTCTACCTGCTGAGCTATGGAAGCAATGGCTCCACAGGCAGGACTCGAACCTGCGACCGATCGGTTAACAGCCGATAGCTCTACCACTGAGCTACTGTGGAACATTCAAAAAAGAAGCCACATTCAATGTTTTGAGTGTGGCCCAGCGACGTCCTACTCTTACAGGGGGAAACCCCCAACTACCATCGGCGCTGAAGAGCTTAACTTCCGTGTTCGGTATGGGAACGGGTGTGACCTCTTCGCCATCATCACTGGACCTATGTAATCTCAAAACCGTCTGTCATTTGTAGAAGACAAGATAAATCTTACTACGAAAATTCAGATTTTGCAAGAACTTTTTTTCAAAAAAATCTTGCAGCGAAAGATTGCTCTTTCAAAACTAGATATCGACGTTTCCAAACGTATAAGGATAAGCCCTCGACCGATTAGTATCTGTCAGCTCCACGTGTCGCCACGCTTCCACACCAGACCTATCAACCTCATCATCTCTAAGGGGTCTTACTCACT
>NZ_JBHTCP010000048.1:0-122730 GCF_042665465.1 Fictibacillus iocasae
AGGTAGCTTAGCTTTCTTATTGGCTTTTTAGGATATTTTAAGGATTACCTTTCAAAAAGATCCGTATACAAAAGAGCTATGGATTTAATTATTTTCACAGAAAAATAGCAATAGCAACGATGTTGCTTGTTAGAATTCAGTGAAGTGGTTGATTTCCGTTTCAGGCGCACGCTTATCCAGAGGGGCGTGGCGAAAAGCAGAAAGGGCTCGTCAAGCCCCGACCAGCAGAAGGTGAAGGGGCAAGTAAGGCGCTCTTTGCCTTACTGGACCATTCATCCTTCTGACTCGAGGGGCTAGCCGCCGCAGCTGGACAGGTGAGCCCTTTTGTCGCTACGCGCCATTTAAAGGTCTCACCTTCCCACTCGCAGGATAAGGAAAGCTGTGTAACAAGACATCAAACGCAAGAAAAAGTGGACTTCTTTTTCGAGGAGTCGGCGCCTAACACTCCAATCAACTGTCAAAGATGAATTCAAGGTGCTCAAACAATTAAATACATCGAGGTTTATTCTATTACAACTGATGCTACACTGTTATTTTGATAGAGTCGGATAACAGTATGCATTTTTTGAATAGGCTTGCAGGTTCTTACCTGGTACTTTGGTGGTGTTCTTTGGTAATGGTACTGGATGTTTATTGGTTTGACTGTTAATTTTGTCACATGTTGAAAAGATGGGGTCCGGTGCAGAACTTCCTTGCGTAGGGGAGGTGTACCGGACCCCTTCTTTTTATTTGATAGTACTCCTGCTTTTATTCCTGTGTTCAGCCACTACTTAAGTAATAGCGTGGTCTATTACTTAAGAATATTTTGCATCGAGAAAGTTGTATTTTCGCTTTCGTGTATTGAAGTGAAGGATGGAAGGCCGTTTAACAAAAAAGCTCCTAAAAGCCTCTGAAACGGCTTTTGGGAGCTTATTCAAATGGTATGGAGTTTTACCGACTCTTTCCTTTGCCTTTCCCCTTGCCGGTTCCTTTGCCCTTATTTTTAGCTGGTTTTCCTTTTCCTTTTCCTTTGCCGTCTCTGACTCCATTGGCTGGCACTGCAGCTGGCGTCTTTTTATCACCATTTTGCGACAGGCTCGGAAAAAAGCTGACTGACACTTTATTGGACGGCTGCCCTTCCTGCTTGGTTTGGGGGTTATAAGGTGCTATATAGAAATCAGGAAGGCTGAACAAGAATTTCCCTGATACACGATATTCACCGGTCCCGACAACAGAATCAATATGCTCTGCTTTCCCGTCGTTCACTGCATAAATTTTGTAAAGCAGCCGCTTATCAGCAGACGGTGACCATGAGAGCTTGATCGCAGGCATGCCATAATCACCAACAGACAGTTCGGCTTTTAAGCTGTTGATGATCGGCATCTCAATCGGCGGCTCTAAATCTTTTACACCGTCCGGCTTTTTAAACTTCAAGCCTTGTTGAGACGGCAGCTGGTTCATTACGTTTTTAAACAGCAAGACTGCTTTTGCACTGCCGCTGTTTAAATATTGTTCTTCTGTTGTCCTGTCATAGCCGATCCAGACGGAGCCTACTATTTCAGGTGTAAACCCAGCGAACCATGCGTCTGTGTTGCCTCTTTCGACTTTTTCAAAATTTGTGGTTCCCGTCTTTCCTGCCATCTCCATCTGCTCTGCACCGTCTGAGCCTGTTCCCCTTTTGACGACTTCCTGAAGCATACGAGTCATGTACCATGCAGTTTGTTTGCTCCATACCTTTTTCTCTTTTGACTTCGCCTTGCCCACAAGTTCACCGTTCGCGTCATAAATTTTAGAAATCACATGAGTATCGATCGTTTTGCCGCCAAAATAAAATGCCCGGTATGCGCTCGCCATCTGCAATGGTGTAACACCATCATCCAGCCCGCCTAAAGCTACTCCAAGTCCTTCATCCTCTATTGGCATCCCTTGTTTGTCCAAGTACTCCTTCGATTTCTTCAAGCCCATTTCGTTAAGCAGCCATACAGCTGGAATATTAGCCGATTCTGTGATGGCTTCCACCATAGACATTTGCCCTTTATATTTGCCGTTATAATTCTTAGGTGCGTAGCCATTAAAATCTAGTTCTTCATCTCTTAAAAGCGAATATGGCTTCGCTTGTTTTTCCTCTAGTGCCGGCGCATAAACAGCGACGGGTTTAAACGCTGATCCCGGCTGCTGTTTAACATGAACCCTGTTCAAGCCCTCGGTCACATGACCTCTTCCGCCTTGTGCTGCGATGATGGCACCAGTCTTCCCATTGATTAGGACCATCGCTCCTTCTGGTCCTGCCTCACCTGTACCCGTAAAGTACGTATTATCCTGAAATGAGCTGTACACGATCTGCTGGGCAGCCACATCCATGGGAACAACGATTCTGTAGCCGCCCTGCCTCATCTCTTCGCGTGAAAGGTGATACTTCTTTTTCGCCTCGTCCAATACCATATCGATATACGTTGAATACGCTGGATTGCTTTTTTCCTGCACAACATTCAATGCCACTTCTCTCCCCTTCGCTCGTACCGCTTCAGCAGGAGAGAGAAAGTCATGCTTTTCCATAAGATCAATAACTAGATCGCGGCGCTGTTTCGATGCATCCGGATGCTTGATCGGGGAATAGTGGGACGGCGCTTTTGGCAGCCCTGCCAGAAGTGCACCTTCTGCCACCGTCAAATCCTCTGCCTTTTTATTAAAATAGGTTTTCGCCGCAGACTGAATTCCGTACGCTCCGTGGCCAAAATAAATCTGGTTTAAGTACATCTCCAAAATTTTGTCTTTCGTATACTTCCGTTCCAGATTGATCGCAATAACCGCTTCTTTCGTCTTTCTCAGCCATGATTTCTCATGTGAGAGAAAGACATTTTTAGCAAGCTGCTGCGTGATCGTACTGCCTCCCTCAACCTTGCTGCCGGCGAGGATGTCTTTATAAATGGCTCTTCCAATTGCTCGTATATCAAGGCCATGATGGTTATAGAACCTCGAATCCTCAACCGCCACAAAAGCGGTTTGAACATGTTCCGGTATCTTATCAATCGATACAATTTCTCGATTTTCCGAATAAATTTTTGTGATCACTTTTCCTTGATGATCGGTAAGGACGGTCGCTGAGTTCAGTACAAGATCCTTTTCGTCGATCACATAATCGCCTGCCATTAATATGAAAAGATAAATAAAAAAGCCTGCAATAAGAGTTGCGGTGAATACACCGGCTGCGATGAGCCATCCTTTTACCATGGCAGTACCTACTTTCTTTCTCTGCATTGAAACCATAACTGACATCCTTTTAGTCAG
The DNA here is from genome assembly GCF_042665465.1 of Fictibacillus iocasae. Lineage (NCBI taxonomy): Bacteria > Bacillati > Bacillota > Bacilli > Caryophanales > Fictibacillaceae > Fictibacillus > Fictibacillus iocasae. The sequence continues at coordinate 3,268 of NZ_JBHTCP010000048.1, forward strand.
CTCTACAATAACCTTTTAGATTTGTTTCAAAACGGTTGGCAGCAAGGGGATTTCACTTTCATTAGAAAGAAAGGCTTTCCTGCTGTGCCAAAAAGTGCCGAAATTCATTTTATATAATTATTCCACCAAATGAAAGACCTATAACCTCTGCTTGCCAGCTTGTTTAACACACATGGCCAAAGGGTAAAACTATAAGAAAAATAGTGGCGAAAGCGGTGATACGATGAATATGTACATAACATATGGGACAAAGGACTATTTGCAGCAAAAAATGCCGCCAGACAGCCTTCTGCTTGAAGGCGACACGAATGCTGCCGTAATCGTTGAGACAAATGGAGAGAATCCCTTTCAGGAGCATCACTCATATGAAATCATTAATAAACGAGGCGATCTCGAAGCCGCGGGGTTTGTCGTAATGAACCATATTCCTGTAAGCGAGGAAGGACGAAGCCGCTTTGAAGAACGTTTTCAGAACAGGGCCGGGCTCGTTGATCAAGAACCTGGATTTCATGCGATCCGCATATTGCGGCCGCTGACCAATGATCCCTATATTGTCATGACTTTTTGGGAATCACAGGCAAGCTTTGTTTCCTGGCAGCAATCCAAAGCCTATCAAGAGGCACATAAAGACCGCGGCACTTCAAATGGCTTGCCGCAGAACTTGTTCACAGGACCATCATTTGTGAAAGAATATGCAGTTGAGCGGACATGAACAGCGGTCGTGACAAGGCGGTCATTATTTATAATCCAGCAGCTGGAAACCACCTTCTGCACCAGCAGCTGCCTGAAATCCAGCGCATTTTACAGCACTCTTTTTCCACAGTATCTGTATTGGAGACGAAAAAGGACATCCCATGCCGCCAGCTGGTTGAAAAAGCATGCGAACAAGCTGGCACCATTATCGGGGCAGGCGGTGACGGAACGATATACAGTATTGTGAACGCCATCGCCGGTATGGAGGAACGTCCTCTGTTCGGCATTCTTCCAGGCGGAACATGCAATGACTTCTCCCGTGCACTTGGGATGAATCAAAACCCGCTTGAAGCAGCACGCCAAATTGCGCAAAAGCGTTTCCGCAAAGTGGATGCTGGCCAGAACAACAGCCACTACTTCCTAAATTTTTGGGGCATCGGATTGATCACAAGTGTTTCTGAGAACATCGACAAAGATTTAAAGGAGAAGTTTGGGCGTCTTTCGTATTACTGGTCTGCCGCTCAAACGCTTCAGCAATGGGAGCCGTTTCATCTTGAGTTGAGCAGCCCTGATTTTCAATACAGCGGGGATGCGACCATGCTGTTGATCGCGAACGGTCCCTATACAGGAGGTATCAGGCCTTTCTTTCCTCATGCCAATCTGCAGGACGGCAAGCTCGATGTTTTGCTTATAAAAGAACCGTCATTAAAACTCGTCTGGGAGATTATACAGTCCCGAATTACAGAAAATCCGCCCGAGGGGGACGGATTCTTCAGCTTTCAAGCCGATCAATTATCCATTTCAGCCACACCGGTGCAAGCCATCGATTGTGATGGTGAGAAAGAACAAGATACGCCCTCTGTGATCACATGCTTGAAACATCATCTTGAGGTATATACAGGAGACGTTCCCTTCTAGCGGCGGGAACGTCTTTTATTGTAGAAATAGAGACCCTCTAGAGCGGTTATGCAGACAAACAGCCATAATAATCCTGCAGAATACCCGGCAATGATGTCAGATGGATAGTGCACACCTAAATAGACCCTGCTAAAGCCAATGAACAGAATAAGGATAGAAAACAGGATGGTCCAGAGTGTCTTTTCCTGATGAGAGCGCTGGCTTTTCACAACAAGATAGCCTAAGAACCCGTAATAAATAAGGCTTCCCATCGCATGGCCTGAAGGAAAGCTGTATCCTAGCGCTTCAATAATGGATTCTTCTGGCCGCTGTCTTTCAAACCAATGCTTTAAGGCCAGATTTAATAGACCTCCGCCTGCTGAAGCAACGAGAAACATGATCATCGCATAATAGTTCTTTCTTTTAACAGCGAGCCAAATCAAGCTGGCAATTAAAAGCAATGCGAGCGCCGTCTTTGATCCGAGTTCTGTGATCAAGACCATGATATGGTTGAGTACCGGTTCCCTTATTCCGTTTACCCACTGGATGATTTGCTGATCAAATGCCAGAACTTCTTGTTCTCTGACTTCTTCGGCAAGCTCTAAAAAAAGCTTTAAGGAGCCAAGAGCGGAAAGAAATCCAATCAAGACAATAAGAACAGGAGTAATAGGAAACGGAATCTTTTTAAACAGTTGTTTAAACATGACATGCACCTTTTCTTTAGCTAAATCTAAAATATTTTTATATAGAATTCCCTCAATGCCGCAGCAATAAAACAGCCGGCTTGCGTCATCTTGGTTTGATGACGAAGCCAGCCTGGGTGATGATGCTTCTTTTTTATTTTACTAGATTGACAAGCATGTGTGCCAGTTTGTGGCGCTGTTCTTGGTCGCCGACTTTCCATAGTTCTTTAAGCAGATTCTCTTCGGCATTGCGCGGCTCTTCGTGCTCTGCTAGATAGCCTGCTACTTTTTCTGCCGTCTTCGCTAGTGCTTCCTCGTCCATGCCAAGTTTTTCGCCTAGCTGCACTCTTTTGTGAAGATAGCTTTTAAATTCAGTGAAGTTAGAAAGGATTTCGTCCTTCTTCCCTTCGTCCATGCGGCTCACTGTCTCTTCCACTTTGCTTGTGTCAACTTCCTGGTTCTTCGTCATCATGTGGTTGTTCTCCATCATTAATCTCCTCCTGTAAAAAATAGTCTGTTTAGCTGTACATTCTGTGTATAACCCGTATACAGGTTACTTAAACCTTTTTGGCACATTGAAAAAAATCGTTTATGCCATGGCAAAAAAGGGAATGATAAGGGAGAGAATTTGTATAGGAGGTTATGTAAAAATGGATAAAGACTTACAAACACTAATAGACGGATTAAATGAAGATCTCGCTAACGAATATTCTGCTGTTATCATGTATAACCATAATGCGGCAACCGTCTCAGGACTTTACCGCCAGATACTTAAGCCTTTCTTTCAGAGCGAAATCGCAGATGAGCAAGGGCACGCGCTCTATTTAGCCGAAAAGATCAAAACACTGGGGGGCACTCCAACTACCACGCCAAAGCCCGTCAAGCAGCTGACGGATGTGCGTGAGATGTTAGAGGAAGCACGCAACGCAGAGGTAGATACCATCAAGCGCTATGAAGAAAGAAAAGAACAAGCGTCCAAACTGAACATGACCGAGCTAGTCGTTCAGCTCGAAGATATGATCGCAGATGAGACCAAGCATAAAGAGGAAATGGACCGTTTGCTTCAAGACAACCGGTTTTAATCCTTCATACAGAAAACGCCGCACTCCCGCGGCGTTTTCTTATGTTTCAGACAGTTTCCGTCTTCTATAGCAGTTCTTCGCCGTCCTTCCAAGCTCATCTAAAAAGTTATAATTGGCGTATGCTCCAACTAACGCTCCTATTCCAGGAACCATCTGCAGCAGCTTGATGAGATCGATGTGATCACGGTAATCCTGCTGAAAGCTTTGCCAGTCGATTTTCTCCAAATAGCTCTCGTCTGGAGGATATAGCGCCTCCTTTTTGTGCCAGTTAAGAACTTTTTCGTAATTTTCCTGTTTTTTCATCGGACTCGAGAAAGCGAGCTGAAACACGTATAAAATATAAATTCGCTCGCGGTAGTCGGAACTATTAAAGCCATAGATACTCGCCGCTTCAAACAAGAACTTCATTTTAATGCCGAGCAGCAGCGGAAAATCGGCAAGCCCAAGAAAGATGCCTCCCGCTCCTGTACCTGCTCCTTCTAATGCCGCTGTTTTCCTATAAAAGGCGAGGCGGTCGTCCAGTTTATGGTCTCTTTCCCAAAGCGTCTTCCCGCGCAGAGCATCCTTTTTCGTCGTATACTCTGAGCCAGCAAGCGTGGCTTTAACCATATGCTTCACACTTGAAGTAATAACATCATGAACTGTTTGCGGTATCTTCTCATTGATCTTATTTTGCACGGTTTTCGCTGACTTGTTCCAGATCGTCGGCCGCTTTAGCACCGTCTTCTCCCACAGCTGAAGTTCTTTCTTTACTTCTTCCTCATACGGGTTCATCGTTTTCACTCCTGTTACTCTAAAGCTTAATATGGCGGGATGCCTAACGGAAAAGTAAACTCATCATGAGGGTCATATTTTGTCTTCACCTCTTGAAGACGGTGAAGGTTGCTTCCGTATGCCTGCTCGAGCCAGTTGCAAATGCAATTATCATGAAAGTTCACATACGCCCCATCAGCAAAAGGCAAAAGGGTATCACGCATCTTTTCTACCCATTTCACATTCTTCTTAGCCTCTCTGGATTCCTGCCATTTTGTAATATACAGAAGACTGAAAAGAGCATCACGGTGAACATAGGCGGTTTGATTTGGCTTCTTTTTCCTTGCACTGCCGCCAAGCGCCTGAAGCTGAACTTTATTTTCGATGCTTGGTGAGTGTTCAAGAAAGTACTTTAGGATTTTTATGCCCTTTGACGGAAGGAACGTTTTGGCGAAAGCTCCGGTGTTCTTAAATGGATGAGCATCTGGATCACCGTGGCCGATATCATATTCTTTCATGCCAGGCATTAAACCGCCAAATATCCTGACTGCATCAATATAGGGCACTTCCTGAATTTCCACTTCTTTCGGCGGGTAGGCTTGGAGTAATGGCGTGAGTAGTTTTCTTAGCTCATCTTTGCTTCCAAGAAATTCCCCAAGCGATTTTAGCTCTCCGATTTCTTTGGTGTAAATATCAAGAATACCGGTCAGTCTTTTATCGGTGCATGGCGCAAAGCGCTGAAACGCGTCCACGACCTTTTTAAAGCCGCTCCAGGGCCATACTATTTTGTAGATGGCGACTTGATCCACACGAACAGCCTGAAAAAGGAATTTCGTCACGATTCCAAAATTCCCTCCTCCTCCGCCTCTGCACGCCCAAAACAAATCACTGTTCCATTCATCTGTCGCAAAAATGATTTTACCGTCTGCCGTGACCATCTCAAGTGCCAGCAATCGGTCACAAAGCATGCCGTATTTTCGTGTCAGCATGCCCCAGCCTGCCCCGAGCGTTAGTCCAGCAAGGCCGACTGAAGGACACGTCCCTCCTGGAATAGTGACGCCTTGATCATATAGTTCGGTATACAGCGGAAGAAGCAGGGCACCTGCTTGCACACTGATTAACCTTTTATCCTCTGTGACCCGTACGGCGTTCATCTCACTAATATCAATCACCAGACCGCCATCAAGAGAAGAATAGGCTTCGTAGCTATGCCGTCCAGTCCTTACACGAAATGGTATGTTCTTTTGCTTCGCCCATTTCACCGCATTCACTACATCCTCTGTATTCTGACAAAATACGATCACACAAGGGTAAAGGCTATATCGGGTATTGAACTCTTCTCTTGCCTCTTCATAATCATGGTCACCAGGCACCACAATCCTGCCCGTCAGCTTCACATTTCCCATTGGTAAGACCACCTTTTCATCTATTAGTTGCAACATATGAAAGGAAACCTCATAACGTTAAAAAGCGCCGGCACGAGGCCAGGCGCTTACAAATGATTGGTTTGTTTGTTGACGATTATCGGGACGTATAACTTCGCATACAACGCTCCGGTAGCAGCAATCATCACGGCGATAAGGGCATCATTCGCTTCAATATAATAAAAAAGGGCGAAAAGGATGCTTTGTATGATCGTGATTACACCGAGCCAGCTGGCAAACGATTTTACTTTCTTGTTCCAGCTGATCGGATACAGTTCAAACATAGCGTTGCGCTTATGATGCACAAGAATCGAACATAGCTGCAGCGCTGTCATCTGCATAAAGAGCAGGACAACCGCCGTCTGCCACCATCCATTCGGTATGATGTAGATGAATAACCAGCCGATCAGCACAAGCCTAATATAAAGGGCGCAATAATCGTTGGCACGCAGAAAAGTTCTCATATAGAGTCTCTCAAGTGCCTTGCTTGGCATGTACTTTCCTGCAGTGAGCCAGTTCAGCCACCGCCTTGGTGACATCGTCTGCTGCAGTGCAGGCACATCTGTAAATAAATTCGCTACACGGTAGACCTTCATCTGCATTTCATGCTCTTTTCGTAAAAGGTGTTCCCACTGATAGCCATGCATCTTTTTAAAATAGCCGAACACAAAGCTCTTCAGCACGTACATGATCGCCAGAATAGCCGCAAGAAACACGAACGATGCTTCCTGGAATAGCAGAAACACATAGACCGCGTTCACCGCTCCTCTTAGCATCATATACCCCTTACGCTGGCGGGCAAATGGCAGCCGCTGCTCTTCCCAGGAAACGTATAAGTTAAAAAGTTTAGATATCAGCAAGAAAGAAGCAAACCATACATAACCTAGCGTATCCCCTCTAATAAAGGCCTGAATGAGCGGCCAGAAGAGGGTGAACAACAGCAGGGTGTTGAAAAGCTGAATGGCAAGACTGTAGGTGAGAGCGTGTGAGAAGTAATTTTTCATGCGGGATTCGACCGGCAGCAGAAACACGAGATCTGCTTTCTTCAATAATGTCCGTACAGGACTCCTCGTGAGCCAATACGTGAACACAGCGGTCAGCAGCAGTTCTGCAGGAAAATCCTCTGGCAGCACTTTTATAAGACGAGCATAATAAATGCTGCCGATGACGATCAGCAGAAACATCGAAACAATCAGCCCGCTGGATGCCATAAGCTGAAAATAGCGCAGGCTTTCGGTGAAATAAGCGTTGCGCCTTACTGTCCATATTTTCTTCATATCCATCATGCTTTGCCGCCTTTTGCTGCATACAAATAGATGTCATCCAGTCCGGCACCGGACATGCCTGTTTCCTCCTGCAGCTGCTTCAATGTCCCTCTCAGAACCATTTGGCCGTTGTGCATAATCAGAAACCGGTCGCAATATTTCTCCGCGGTCGACAGGATATGGGTCGACATTAAAATGCCCGCACCGTTATCTCGAAAACGAATCATGTAATCGAGAAACGACTGGATGCCGATTGGATCGAGCCCGACAAACGGTTCATCGACCACATACAGATCCGGCTCCACTAGAAGTGCACTAAGAATCATCACCTTTTGCTTCATGCCTTTAGAAAATTCACTCGGAAACCATTTGATCTTATTCTCCATGCGAAACTCTTCTAGTAGTGGACGCACTCTCTGCAGGAATGTCTTTTCCTGCAGCCCGTATGCGAGCGCTGTCATCTCAAGATGCTCCCACAGCGTCATTTCCTCATAAAGGATCGGTGTTTCTGGTATGTATGTTAAGCACCCTCTATATTCATCCGGTTCTTCTGTAAATGTCTTGCCTGCTATTTTCGCACTGCCTGTCATCGGCTCCATAAGCCCGAGCACGTGCTTGATCGTCGTGCTTTTTCCGGCTCCGTTCAAGCCGATCAAACCGACAATTTCCCCGCTGTCCACGTGAAAATTTATATCACGGATCACCGGTTTATTCGGCACATACCCGCCGCTTAATCCTTGAACTTCAAGAATACGTCTCATCTTATCCCTTCTTTGCTCTTCGTCATCGTTATACTTCATTCTACCAAATCTTTCACCTTTTTATCAGCTTTCTAACTGGGGTTCCTGCTGGGGGTCCGGTACTCCACGTCATTATGACTTACGAAATAAGCAATCTTTGAGAAGTGTACCGGACCCCGAAAATATTCCAAATACGAACGTCAACCCCAAAAGCAGTTCTGCTTTTGGGGTTGGCTTCGCTTCTTATGCTTTTGGCATCGGAGTAGGTGTCGGTTTTGCGTATCCTTCTTTATAGGTTTCATCAATAAATTGGCGGATCTCAAGCGGGCTTTTTCCTTCTGCAGCCTGCTTCATGCTGACCGCTGCAATCTCAAGGCATACGCCGCAGCGAGTGCCATGGTCATCCCATAGTATTTCACCGCCAGCTTTATTTTCTGCAATAAAGCAGTCGTAGTTATTTTTATGGCCTGCCGACTCTCCACAGCCGCAATAGCATGGCATGGACTCCAGCAATTCTTTATGAGCTGGCACTTGTTTGTACACAGCCGACACCACTTCTTGTTTCCCGTTTAAAAAGGCTGGAAGCTTCTCCGCTGAAGCTGTCAGCTCACGCAGATCTCCGTTTGGCAGCTTTGCGCCTGTAGCGTCATGCGAACCGTGAGCTTCATGCTTTTTATGGTCCTTATGTTCATCGTCTCCGCTGCCGCCTCCGCAGGCAGATAATAGCAGCATGCCTGTACAAAGGACTGCGGCTGCACGGCTTATCTTTTTAGTCATCTTTTCATCCTCTCCAAGCAGCTTTTCTCTCTCCATCATACTAAATGCTGAAGCGCATTTCCATCTATGGTGTATAAGGAATGATACCTTCTGGACACACTAAACGAGAAGAAGGTATCCCCCCTTCTTCAAGGGAGATTGTGCTTAACAGCAGATGTTTGATCATCATAACCAGAATTTAAGGAGATGGTTCTCTTGGACTATTCAGTGCTTGAGGCAGCATATTCTTTTTAATCGAGGTGCATGATTAAAAACCAGTCCGTTCGTTACAGCGTTCTCCTTTCTTCTCTAACCTCTTTAGAAGAAGGGTCCTGCCTTTTGCGCAGGACTCTTTTTCATGTTTTGTGCTACACTATTCTCAATAAATACATACTATGAGGTGATTCGATTATGAAGCATGATGAGAACTGTATTTTCTGCAAAATCATCGCTGGCCAGATTCCATCCTACAAGGTTTACGAGGACGAGAATGTTCTGGCATTTCTTGATATCAGCCAAGTGACAAAAGGCCATACTCTTCTTATCCCAAAAGAGCACCATCAAGATATTTTTGAGCTTCCCGAACAGGCAGCAGCCTCACTTTTCGCAGCTGCACCGAAAATCGCCAACGCGATTAACGCTACGTTTGAACCAGAAGGATTAAACCTTTTGAACAACAATAAAGAAGCAGCCGGGCAAAGTGTATTCCATTATCATATGCATTTCCTTCCCCGTTACGGGAAAGGCGATGGCTTTGGTGCAGTCTGGAAAACATCGGACACACCTGCAGACGAGATGGCTCAGACTGCTGCACTTATCAGCGGAAAGCTATAAACGCAACGGGAAATCCTGCAAAAAAGTCCACAAGTGTGGCGAAATCGACGTTTCTTTGATAAAATAAGGCTACACTTTTCGCAGCAGGCTAACGAGGGCACTGCTGGAGAAGAACCATGCTTCACGGATTGTGAGCAGAGATGAGGAGAGATGAGAAATGAATACAAAGTCTTTAGCGTTTACAGGGGTGCTTCTTGCACTTGGTTATGTGCTTCACACGATTGTGCCGCCATTTTTCTTAGGGATGAAGCCGGATATGCTTCTAACGATGATGTTTTTGGCGATCATGATCAACCCGCAAAAAGGCAACGTTGTGATGGCAAGCCTTGGAGCTGGAATGATTTCCGCACTAACTACTGGATTTCCAGGCGGACAGCTGGCTAACATCATCGAAAAGCCACTGACAGCCTTTATTTTCTTCTTTTTCATATTGGCTTTAAGCAAGCTAAAGCAAGGCGCAGCAACAGCAGCACTTTTGACTGCTGCTGGAACGATTGTGAGCGGAGTTTTATTCTTATCTGCCGCATTATTGATCGCAAGTCTGCCAGGTCCGTTTACCGCTTTAGTTCTGACGGTTGTATTGCCTGCTGCTGGCTTTAACGCAGCACTAATGGCCGTTCTTTACCCTATTGCATCGAAAATGACAAAACGGATGCTGCCCGCAGCATCTGTACGATAAAGTAAAAAGAGACAACACCGTTTATACAGACGGGTTGTCTCTTTTTTATGATGGACTATTATTTTATGTACTTTCTTTCTCTTTTCGTTCCCATTCCGTGAAGGATTCGATTTCACCCTTAAGCGAACGGAAAATGAAGCCAAGAACAGCCGCATCGTCAGCAAATCCTAAACCGACGAGAAAGTCTGGAATGGCATCCACCGGACTGACGAAATAAAGCAGCCCTGCCACCATAATCATAACTGATTTTTTGGAAATGTTCCGGTACGTTCCTTGACGATAGCTTTTCACTAGCCGCACAAGTGCCTTTACCTGCGAACTGAGCTCTGAGATTATGTTTTCACTGCCAGACTTTTTATCTGCATCGTTTAAAAGCTCGGTTGTTTCCTCTTTGCTTTGAAAAACACTGTCTGCGCGTTCCTTCATCTTATTAAAGTAGTTTCCGATCGTATGACGCTCCAAGACAATCCCTCCTTTTCTTTTCACTATAAGTAAGCTTAACTTTTTTGCAAGATGATTACTCGACGTGGCAAAAAGTTAACGAACATAGTATAAGGGCAACTAAGGCTGCCTTAAAGTCAGCCAAGTTTTCTTTACACTTTAAAGATGCATAACTTTTTTCCAAAGGAGAAATTCGACGCAGTCAAAAAGTTTAGGATAAAGCATAAGGGCAACTAAGGCTGCCTTAAAGTCAGCCAAGTTTTCTTTATCCTATACCTTTCTTTCCCCTTTTTCTAACATAACCCTCCTCCATTCCTTTGCATTCTTCACAAAAATATGGGTTTTTTCTATGTCATTTTTCGACGTTATTTTATTTTCCGACAAAAATATACAAGGCCCCCGCAAGCATCATGAGACTGAGTATGCCTATGAAAATTGCGTTCATCCTCTGCCTCTGCAACGTGCGATTACGGAAGCTGTAACGGCTAGAGGCTGTAAGCTGCATCATCGCTCTAACAAGCAGCAAGCCGCCAGCGCCCAGCAGTACGACAGTCATCACCCACATGAGAATCCCCCCTGTACCATTGTATGCTCACGCTTGTCCAAACATGCCGAAAGTGCTCGGGAAATATTTAAACTTTCGCCTTTTTTCTCAGTAGGAATCCCGTGAATCGGCCTAGAATTTCTATATCAAGAAAAGATTGAGGAGGAATCATCATGTCAAAGAAAAAATCAGCCATCACGGGGTTTGCAATCGGAACGGTCGTTACTGCAGCTGCTACACTTCTTTCCACTCCTAAGGCGGGAAAAGAAGTTCGCCAGGATTTGAAGAAAGGGATGGATAAGGTAAAAACATCGATCTCAAACGTGAAGAAAGAAGGAATCCTATTAAAGGACCGCATTTCATTCGCGAAAAAAGAGCAAAAAGAAGCAATGGAAGAAGTAGCCGCTGATACAGTGATTGAGGAAATGCCAAAAGAAAAGAAATAAACGTTTTTACGAAGCAGGCTTGCCATCGTGGCTTGCCTGCTTTTTCGTACACTAACCTATTTTACAAAGATAAGAGCTAGTGTAGCACCTAGTATCCCTCCAACTATGACTGGGGCGAATGGCTTGGCGGCAGCCAGATTTTCATAATGAAACTTTTCCTCTTCTTTCTATAAAAGCTTCAACTTTGCGGATATTTGACGATACTATATCCATCAAAAGAAATTTAGTGTGTTAAAGTCTTTGTTTTTTATTAAAACTATTGATATTCACATCGAAAGCACGATGGGAATCCAACTTTTTTACTAAAAAATATATAAGATTTATAAAATTTAACTTTCTTATTATAGGAAATATTGGCATAATGAGGAATAGGGAATGGTATGATTTATGATGGAGGGCAGTTTACTATGAACAAAGAGCAGCTGTACAATTTTAAAGAAGCAATGATCTACAGCCATAAACTCGCTCAGATTAGCAAGGCATTATGGAAGAGTGTAGAGAAAGATTGGCAAAACTGGATCAAGGATTATGGCCTTAACATAAACGAACACCATATTCTTTGGATCTCTTACCACTTAGAAGGCGCATCAATTTCTGACATTGCAAAGTTTGGTGTCATGCACGTTTCTACCGCGTTCAATTTCTCCAAAAAGCTGGAAGAACAAGGATACCTTACGTTTTCTAAGAAAGAAGATGACAAGCGTAACACTTACATTTGTTTGACTCCAAAAGGAGAAGAACTGTTTCTCTCCACGTTGAATACATATGAGAAGTCACAATTCAGCATTTATACGGCATCTCAGCCAATCAAAGACTTGTATGGAAAGTTTCCTGAGTTTCCGGATCTAATGTGCATTATTCGTAACCTGTACGGCGAGGATTTCATGTCTATCTTCAACAAACTTGAAGATAAGTTTGAAGCCGAGCTTAATGCAACGTCAGAGGATGAGCCTGAGCTTGCCGGCACTCATTCGTAAGTAAGGGAAAGCTCATATAGCTTTTTCATCAAATGCAGAAACAACTTTTGGTCCCGTAAAGCCCTGATGGCTTCGCGGGGCTTTAGTTTTGGGGTAAGCAAGCCGGCAAACTCGATAAGAAGAGCTGTATAATGCACAAACCCTTCTTCCTTCATGGTTTCAAACTCCCGCTCTAGACGGCTGCAGAGCTCTAATGTTTCCTGCATTTCTTCTTCTGTCAGCTTATGCTCCATAACCAAAGCATAAAAAGGATAAGAAGACAGATCGATGCTCTTGACCGTCAATTCATTATAAAATTCGAGTCTCTCCACCCGATCTTCAATCGTTTCCATCCTACATCCTGCTTTCCGGACAATCTTTGACTATATTATAATTCATTGGCCTTCTTTTTTGTAACTGTTCAAACAATTTCTTTTCGATTTTCAATGCTCTACATCCCTTTCATAAAATTACCATATTATTTTCTTAAAACATATTGATTTCCATCTGAAAAAGTCGTAAATTATGTTAGTGGTTTTCACATGCTAGTAAATTTCAAAAGACATCAGGTGACATATGAACTGTTGGAAATCAATTAATATAAAGAAAAACATCGGCACTCAGCGGCTTTTTATCCTTTCTGTTTTTGCCGGCCTGGCTTTTTTTATGTTTTTTTACGACTTATTTCTCTTGCTTTACTCCGATTCAGAAATGGTGGAAGCAGGTGGCTGGCCGTTTGTCTTCGCTGCTGCAGCAGCATTGCCGCTTCACAAGCTCGCACATTGCCTGCCTTTATGGCTGACAGGCGTGCCGGCTAAGCTCGTGTATAAAAAAGCATCAGGCTTTCCGTCTATTCATTGCCATTTTAAACAAGCTCTTACGATTAAGGTCATGAAGCTGTCTGTCCTCTCGCCTTTTATTCTGATTACATCTGCCTGCTTAGCAGGAGCCTACACGTGGCCTGTATACATGCCTTTCTTTATAACGTTTGCAGCCGTGAACATCGGTCTTTGCATCTCCGATTTTATTTATTACAGCTGCCTTTTATCGGCACCGAAAGAAGCGATGGTCGAGGATCATGATGTAAACGGGTTTTTCATCCTCGTGAGAGACAAGGTTTCATAATGCAAAGAGAAGCACCCGGTATCAACGGATGCTTCTCTTTTATTGTTCGTATACTCCAAACCGGATCACGTTTTTCTTTAGATCAAAGGTTTCGGCCTTCACCTTGTATTGATTCTTTACTTCCATCTCTGTGAGCTTTACATGAAGTGATTCCTTTTCAGGATAGACATCGATCCAATTTGGAAGATCAACGGATGCTTCAAACAGCTGGAAGACTTCTTTCCCAGGCAGCGGCAAAAGCCCGACTTGAATATCCTTCTCCTTTAATAGCAAGTCCCCGTTTTTCAACACCTCGGGATCAAAAGATATTTGATACGGAAACTCTCTGTCCATAAATGGCAGCTTTCCTTTTAGCAACAGATCATCTCTCATATTCACATATAAATCGAGATTCGGCTGCTCTTTCTTAATCTCTTTGTTCAACAGCTCTTCTATCTTTTCCTTGTCGCTTTCCACGCTCAGCAGCTTCTCCCCCACTTCCGACTCTTTTAGGTTCGCATCATTCCACGTCCCTTTTTCAGGATTTATGAACAATAAACTGACAATTAGTACAGGTATTAAAAGAGCGATAAACAGTAAAAGAAAAAAAGCCGTTTTCCATCCATTTCTCATAACGTCAACTCCACATCATATTTTTCTACTTTTATTCCTTAACTTTTGATAAAGTTAAACATGGGACTTTTTTACTTTTGGAGGTATGTAAAATGACAGGCAACATCTTTGTATTTGTAGCACCTGTCCTATTGTTCATCTTTAATTCATTAACTGACCGGTTATGCACCGAACGTGACATTCCCGCAGACAAACATTTTCAGGTATTTCGCACAGTAAATGTCCTTTTAACCATTCTGCTCATTTCCGTGTATATCGAAAACGTGTTTTCTTAATTTTTTAGAAATTTCGTACGAAAGCCATTCTAACAAAAATAAAGCAAGGGGGAAACGTTCTTCTCCCCCTTGCTTCTTGTTACCAGTGGATTTTCTGATTAGCAGACCCAACACGCTCCGATAATAATGAGCAAAATAAATAGAACAACAACTAACGCAAAGCTGTTTCCGTATCCATATCCTTGACCCATTGTTCATTCCTCCTTATTTAAAGCAGACACTGCATCCCTTAATTAGCACCAAGCAGCGCCTACGATGATCAATAGAATAAACAGCACCACAATCAGTGCAAAGCCTTTGCCATATCCGTAGCCCATGATGACACCCCCTTATTGATTTGTATCCTATCCTATGCAGCAACCTAGCATCACGCATAGGCTGCTGCCCGATTTCCCGGTTTTTTTATATTCATCAGCAATACAGCAGCCCGCCGATTATTACTAAAAGGATGAACAGTACCAGTAATATGGCGAACCCGCTTCCATAACCGCCTCCGTAACCATAGCCCATAATAACCCCTCCTTCATTTCTGTATCATATAGTGCAAACATCCAATTGGGTTGGGCGAATGTCCCGGTTCCGGTGATTTTTTTTATTGCATGCCTTTTCTTTGTGTAAATTTTCTCATATTTCCCCCCTTGCATAGGAATTACTGTGATGTTTATGCTATAGTAAGAGTTGTTAAATTATTACTTCAAAATGTAGGAGTGTTACAGAATGAAAAAATGGTTACTATCTGTCGGCCTAACAGCTGGCCTATTATCTTTATCTGCATGCAACTCCGGCGGTTCAGAAAAAGTAGTGGAGTCTAAAGCTGGAGACATCACGCAAGACGAATTTTATCAGGAGCTGAAAGAACGCTACGGCAACCAAGTGCTGAAAGAAATGGTTGACCAGATGGTTCTTGAAAAAGAATACAAAGTATCCGATAAAGAAGTCGAAAAAGAAATCGCTAAGATCAAAAAAGAATCTGGCGGAGACGAGGCTTTCAAGCAGCTTCTTGAGCAAAACGGAATCAAGGACGAAAAAGTTCTTAAAGAGCGTATAAAAGGTATGCTTGCTAGTGAAAAAGCAGCAACTAGCGGCGTAAAAGTTTCGGATGAAGAAGCGAAGAAAGTTTTCGAAGAGAAATACAAGACAGAAGTAAAAGCAAGCCACATTCTTGTTGATGACGAGAAGACAGCGAAAGAAGTAAAAGCCAAGCTTGATAAAGGCGGAGACTTCGCGAAGCTTGCAGAAGAATACTCAAAAGACCCTGGTTCAAAAACAAAGGGCGGCGACCTTGGATTCTTCGGCAAGGGCGCAATGGTTCCAGCGTTTGACAAGGCTGCCTTCTCACTTGAAAAAGGCAAGATCTCTGAGCCTGTGAAATCAGACTACGGCTACCATATTATCAAGGTAGAAGACAAGCGCGAGAACAAGTTCGAAGATAAGAAAGAAGAAATCAAGAAAGAACTTAAACAGCAAAAAGCGAAGCCAATCCAGGAAATCGTGGACAAGCTACGCAAGAAAGCTGATGTAAAAATTAAAGATAAAGACCTTAAAGACGCATTAAAAGCTCCAGAACAGCAGCCAATGCCTCAATAATGGCAATGAACAAGAGGATGTCCAACGGACATCCTCTTTTGTTTTTGTATATGAGATTAATTAAAATCGTTGAAAGTAGTCAAGGAAGCCGTTAATTTCCGTTTCAGGTGCACGCTTTCCGCGGAACATTTTCGTCGAAGTAAACCAAAACCAACTTAAAAACATAATAAGCCCAAACCCCTTTTAACAACCAAAACCCTCTTTTGCTTCTCCGCGGCCCACAGTCTCCCGCAGTGGGGTCCGGTACCGATAAAGGTCTTCATTATACCGAAGGTCATCATCTCGGTACCGGACCTCAGGTTAACCTCGAAGAACATGTTCGCCATTGTCCGTCCATGAACCAAAACCAACTCAAAAACATAATAAGCCCAAACCCCTTTTAACAACCAAAACCCTCTTTTGCTTCTCCGCGGCCCACAGTCTCCCTCAGTGGGGTCCGGTACCGATAACGGTCTTCATTATACCGAAGGTCATCATCTCGGTACCGGACCTCAGGTTAACTTCGAAGAACATGTTCGCCATTCTCCGTCCATGAACCAAAACCAACTCAAAAACATAATAAGCCCAAACCCCTTTTAACAACCAAAACCCTCTTTTGCTTCTCCGCGGCCCACAGTCTCTCGCAGTGGGGTCCGGTACCGATAAAGGTCTTCATTATACCGAAGGTCATAATCTCGGTACCGGACCCCAGGTTAGCCTCGAAGAACATGTTCGCCACTCTCCGTCCATGAACCATTCTAATCTCGGTACCGGACCTCAGGTTAACTTCGAAGAACATGTTCGCCATTCTCCGTCCATGAACCAAAACCAACTCAAAAACATAATAAGCCCAAACCCCTTTTAAGCAACCAAAACCCTCTTTTGCTTCTCCGCGGCCCACAGTCTCCCGCAGTGGGGTCCGGTACCGACAACGGTCTTCATTATACCGAAGGTCATCATCTCGGTACCGGACCTCAGGTTAACTTCGAAGAACATGTTCGCCATTCTTCGTCCAAGAACCAAAAAACCAACCAAAAAAAGCTGAAGCACATAACGCTGTGCTTCAGCTTTGTTATTGTTATTATTCTGTTCCTGTTTTCGCTCTGCGTTCTGCGATGCGTTCCATATAGACTTTGCCTTCTTCCTCAATGAGCTTCATTTCTTCTTCACGATCGAAGGAGAAGGCGGTGTAGCTTCTGTATGCACTCAGGATGATGCCGCCGAGGACGAAGTACATCCACCAAGGTGTCGTGTTGAACAGTGCTTCAACGGGTCCGCTGTATTCTTTTAGAACAAACGCAGTAATTAAAATAACGCCGAAGAATAGTGCTGCATAACCTCTCATGATCTTTTCCCCTTTCATAAGACAAGCTTTACCTCATCTTATGAAAGACTTTGAAAAAATATGTCACGTTAGTACTTCGGTTTTCGTTATTTTGACGGTCTCTTCTTTTTGATAAAATGCTTTAAACATAAAGTGATACAGTACAGCGCTTAAAAGAGCCAGACCGAACAACACGTAAAACGTATTCTGAAACCCGATCCACATTGTCATTGGAATGGAGACAGGTGCAATCGTGCGGCCAATCGTGAAACGCAATCCTGCAGCGGCAAAGTATTGCCCTCTCATATGTTCAGGTGAAAGCTTGGAAATGAAGCTTTCCTGAATCCCGACGACCATCAGTTCAGCCGCTGTAAAGACAGCGATTCCTGCGAATAGAAGCCAAACAAAATCGGTGCTGCCAAAGATCAGCATCCCTACACCATAGAGCACGGACGATAGGATAAAGACGTTGCCTTCGCGGTATTTGGTCATCCATTTTGCCATAAAGACCGTAAACAGAGCGACCAAGAGACCGTTCGTGGAGACTAAATAGCCGAACAGCTTCTCGCCTGTCAGTGTGAGATCAAAGCTTCCAAATGCGAGCAGCGTCTGTTCTGGTACCTTTTCCGTCGTATAGACAGCAATTAGCAAGTCAAGCTGCATGAACGTCTGTGCGACCAATATCCCCGCCACAATAAAAAGCAAAAAGAGTTTATCAGACGCGATAACACGGTAATCCTTCAATTGAATCCAAATGGCATCCGTCCATTTCTTAGGTTTCTCATCCTTTTCTTCTTCAACATACCTGATGGGAACCGTTTCTCTGATCATTTTTGCGAGTACGATTGTAAGGATAAAGCTTGCAATCAAACAAGTGACCAGTAATCCGAACCGGTATTGAAAGAAAAAGATGCTGCCGAGAACCGGTCCGAACACAACGGATATGTTAATCGACGTATAGAAAACAGCGAACACTGAACTGCGGTGCTTTTCAGGCACCACATCGGCGATCATCGCATGACTTGCCGGCCAATATAACGAGCCGAAAATACCAAGTGCTGAAAACGCCAAAAATGTAATAACAGGCGAAGTCAGCCATGGCGAGTTAGCGAAAGCGAAAAAGACGAATGCCACGGTCTGCCCGAATGCCGCAACTACCATCATTTTTTTCCTGCCGTACCGGTCGGCACAATAGCCTCCCACTAGATTGGCAAATACACCGGCTAATTGAGAAGCGACTAACAGCGCACCCGCCAGATTTTTCCCTAATTCATCCGCAAAATAAACGGCCATGAACGGGAAATACATCCAAAACAACACGTTAAACGTAAATTCTCCTAAAAGCCGGACTTTAAGATTACGGTCCCAATCTTTCCATTTCATGATGCCACATCCAATCTGATTTTTTACCGATATTGCATCTTCTCATGAAAAGCAGCAAAAAACGGAACGCATACAAAAAAGCCTGCAGCACCGCAAAGAAATCCTGTGCGGGCTATAGGCTTTTCGCAAAAAGGCTATACGGCATCAGGAAATCAGCTGTTCAAGAGAAGATGGAGAGTACACAACTAAATAAACCTTTCTTTCCTAGCGGAAGAAAAAAGAGTTATTTAGCTTGCAGTCCGCTCTTTCCTTGAACAATGATTTCCATGATTCATGCCTCCTGTAATTTAACATCTGTTTCCAATTTACCACATTGCCTCAATTAAGACAATTACTTTCCAACATGTTCTTTCTGAAAAGATGGTTTATACATCGAACGATTCTCTAGCGCGAAGACTTTTTCCGTAAATTCACCAGGTTCGGTTTTCTCGAGCGCTCGGTCCATCATGTTCATGCGGGCATCAAAGTTGTCAATCATATGCAGGATCTCCGCCTCGCGGATAAGCGGCGCTTTTGGGCTGCCCCATTCCGGCTTACTGTGGTGGCTGAGCACAAGGTGCTGCAGCACAGTCACTTCTTCCCCGTCAATTTCAAGCTCCTTTGCCGCTTGGCCGATTTCATTCACCATGATGGAGATATGGCCGAGAAGCTTGCCTTCAAGCGTATAGCTTGCTGCTACAGGACCTGAGAGCTCGATTACCTTTCCAAGGTCATGCAGGATGATACCTGAATATAGAAGATCCGTATCGAGTGATGGGTACAGCTTGGATAATGCTTTGGCAAGATCAAGCATGGAAACGACATGATAAGCCAATCCCGAAACAAACTCGTGGTGATTCTTGACCGCAGCTGGATATTCGAAGAATGCCGCTTGATGCTTTTTCAGCAAATGACGAGTCAGGCGCTGTATGTTCGGATTCTTCATTTCAAAAATATACTTTGTGACAGCTTCGCCGAGCTCATCCTGCGACAATGGTGCTGTTTCTAAAAAGTCGCTCATCTTCACGCCGTCCAGCTCAGTTGCCGGCCGGATCGCTTTTAGCTTAAGCTGCGACTTGCCCCGATAATTGCCCATTTCTCCGCCGATGCGGACGATGGATTGAGGTATGTACAGCTCTTCATCCTCTGGCGAACAGTCCCATAGCTTTGCTTCCACATCACCTGACTGATCCTGAAGATGAATGGTCATAAAAGGCTTACCGTTGCTGGCAATCCCTCGAACGGCAGATTTAATCAGGAAAAATCCGTCTACCGCTTCACCGACTTTGTAAAACGCAATACCTTTTTTCATCGTTCCGCCTCCGATAATTCAAACTTAAAGGTCAAAAAATGACTATATTGCAAGTATAGCATAGTGAAATAAGCGCTACGAATGAATGCTCCCAGCGATTTCTTCCTCATTATTCCGCGCTGTCCAGACCTTCATCGCGATCAGGCTAGCGATCATTAAGAAAGCGCCAAACCAATACGGCCACTCCATATGATATTCAAACAGTACGCCTGCCACAATTGGTCCAATTGCATTGCCAAGGCTGAAAAACGAGTTGTTCAGCCCCATGATCATTCCCTGCTCTTTGCCTGCCATCTTGGATATAAGCGCATTGACAGCTGGCCTTACCATCGAGTTTCCAAGGAAAAACAGGCTGACTGTCAGCAGTACGGTCCAATATCCTCCTGCGAGCGTCATCAATACGAATCCTCCTGCACTAAGCAGAAGCGAACCAGTTACTACCCTGCTGTCACCGAACGCTCGGGTAAGGCGGCCGACGAGCGCCCCTTGTGCGATAGCGCCGATGATACCTGTTGCGGCAACAAGTATGCCGACCTCACTCGGATCATAACCGAACTTCTTCAGCATATAGAAACCGAAAATAGCCTGAAAGTTCGTGAGCGCAAAGCTGATGACAAATACGAGAATGAGCAAAAAGCCGAGCGGTCCGCGGATAGCCTCGGTCATGTTTTTCAGCATGCTCGTTTTCTTTTTGTTTTTCGCCTGCGCTTTCGCCTCATTGCTTAGTGACTCACTTAAAAGGAAAATGGATAATAATCCGCCTGCCATCGCTGCAAATCCAGCGGCAAGGAACGGGTAGCTGAGCTGATATTCTGCGAGCCATCCGCCAATCCCAGGGCCGATCACGATTCCGAGTGCCATTGACGCCCCGATCATGCCCATCCCTTTTCCTCTGTCCTCTTCCGTCGTGACGTCAGCCACATACGCCATGGCTGTCGGCATGAGAGCAGATCCGAAAATTCCCGCGATGGCGCGCGAGAGAAACAGCATCCAAAGATCCGTGGCGAACGCAAAAATGAACTCGCCTGCGGCAAAGCCAAACATTCCAAGAGCAACTAGGGGCTTGCGTCCGTATTGGTCGGAAAGCCTTCCCCAAAAGGGAGCGAACAAAAATTGCATGAACGCGAATATAGCGATTAATAGGCCGAGCTCTCGCCCAGAAGCTTGAAACTCTTCAATATAATAAGGAAGGATCGGAATGACGAGTCCGATTCCCACCATGATGATAAACAAGTTAAGCATGAGCACTGCGAGAGGCGCTTTGTTTGTCTTTCTTTTTGCTGCCATCTTTAACTTTCCTCTCTGTCAGACTGCATAACAGGCACGATGACGCGGAAGACAACACCATCAACTGTATTGGCGGCATCCGCGGTGCCATTATGCAATTCTGCAATTCTTTTTACTATAGCCAGGCCAAGGCCAAACTGTCCTTTGTTCCCTTTTCTGAACGGCTGAAACAATTCTTCTGTCTGCTCAGACGTAAGGCGTTCGCCGTCATTAAACACTTCAACCATAAGCAATCCATCTTTATTATGTGCTTTCAATAGGATAGTACGTTCAGCATAACGGATGGCGTTCTGAACAAGATTTTCAAGCAGGATCGTCCATTGTTCACGATCACCCCAAAACTGAACCTCTTCACCTTCTACAGAGAAGGAAACGTCTTCGCGTAAATATTGAAATCGTTCCATGATTTCCTCGCATATGTCTCCGAATCTCAGTTTCCTTTTTTCCAGCTCATCAAATTTTACAGCATCAAGCTTCGTATAGTACAGCATGTTCTGCACTCTTTTTTCCATCCGCTTCGTCTCACTCAGGATGACATCCATCATGCCCTCTACGTTCGTTTTCGGCATGATGCCGTCCTTTACAGATTGTGCGTAGCTCTTAATGGTCATGAGCGGTGTTTTCAGTTCGTGCGATGCATGCTGAATGAACGTTTTCTGTGCCGCATCATGCCGTAGCAGGTTTTGTCTCATTTTTTCAAACTGAAGAGACAGCACGTTGAATTCGTCATCACTTTTCCAGTAAAAAGGCTCCTGCCAGTTTCGTTCTGCGATCTGTTCAAACCGCCTTCCTAAAATGTTCAGCGGAGAGCTTAAATAACGCGCGAGCCAAATCGCTGGAATGACGGCAAGCAAGCCTGTTAACAGGAGGATGATCACGAGTCTCTGCCATAAGCGATTCACCATATGATCACGGTAAGTGTCCCACATATACGAAATGTAATACACGTTCTCCCCTGTGTTCGTGTCGATCTTAGAGATAACGTAAAACAAGACAGCTCCTCGATAAGTGAGCTCGTAGTGCCCTCGGTTCTTTTCCTGTTTGTACGCTTTCTTCCCCATTTCCTCTAGAACACTGTCAGGAACGAGGTCTCCTTTTCTTTCGTAATATTGGTTTACGAGCATAATATGCCCGACCGAACGGGAGGCGTTGCGGCGCTCAATAAAATCGATAGACTTGTCGAGATTCCGTTCAGCCGCTGCTGGATCGCTGAGCCGTTCCTGTTCCGCCTCAATAATCCGGTACGTTTCATCGGTCATCGTATCTTTAATCGAGAGAGGATAGATCACAGCCGTCAGAACACCGACGGTCAGAATAAGGAGGGCAAACGACAGCCAGATGCGCTGTGTCAGCGAAAGTGAAATCATGACGGCACAATCCTGTATCCCGCTCCATAAACGGTCTCCAAATTAACGCGTGGCAGCTTCTTCCGTATACGTCTTATAACATCATCGACTGCCCGTTCTGAACCAAAATAGTCTTCCCCCCACACATAATGGAGAATCTCATCCCTTGTTCTGGCCTCTCCCTTGTTTTCGATCAAGTACAAAAGCACGTCCATTTCTTTTGACGTCAGGTTGATTGGTTCATTGTCTCTTGTAATCTTTCTTGCGGGCACATCAATGAGATACCCCGTCAGCTCGATCGTTTTCGGCATGCTTGCTCCCTGTTCATAGACACGGGAAAGCAGCTTTCTTGTTCGGATGACAAGCTCTCGCGGAAGGAACGGCTTGGCGAGATAGTCATCTCCTCCTAGTTCCAGACCTACAATTCGATCAAGGTCCTGATCACGAGCAGAAATGAAAATAACAGGAATGTCTCCCTTTTTTTTAATTTCCTTAATAATCTCGTAGCCATCCATCCCTGGCAGCATAATATCTAAAACCCATAGATGAGGAGGATTTTCTTGAGATTGAAGCGCTTCTTCGCCTGTATGATACAGAGAAACGTCCCATCCCTCTTTTTCCATATACGCCATCAGGACATGACCTAAGTCTTTCTCATCTTCTACAAGTGCGATGCGGTAGGAATGCAATGAAACGCACCCTCCTTTCAAGAACGTTTTGCTCCTTCTATTCTATCAGCCCAGAAGCAGGGTTGTCAGATGTTTTACACTGTCGTTTTCGCTTTCATATCATACACGTTTTTGTTTGAGAACACGCTCAAAACATGTTCATGGCAAGTAAAATACAGCACTTGCCTTTGTTTAGCGATATTTTCAATGAGATGTGCGGCCTGACCGGTTCTCCTCTTATCAAAGTTTACCGTTATATCGTCCATAATCATGAGCATTTCCTTGCTGTTTGCATGCAGCGCGAGAGCAGCTCTTATGCATAAATAGAGCAGTTCTGCAGTTCCTTTGCTTAGTTCTGATGGGTAAAATCTCGTATTCTGCTGATCCTGGACATAAAGAACCCCATGCTGATCGAGCATCACTTTCTCGTACCTTCCCTTCACGGCAGCCGTGAACAAGCTGGATGCAGCGGTAAGTACAGCCGGAAGTTTCTCTGTCCTGTATTTTTCTCTCGTTTTTTGAAGAGCGGAGTTGGCGAGCCGGCTGACCGCCCATTGTTTTGCCAGCATGTGCAGCTCACTCTTCAGCTGTTCAAATGTATGAACGGCTGCTGAATAAGTCCCATCCTCAAGCAGCGCTTTCCTCTCGTAATCAAGCTGCGAAGACGTTTCTGCCAAACGATCTCTGTTTTTCTTCATTTCTGGAAGTATAGAAGCCATCGACATACGTTTTTCTTCGAGCTTTTCAGGATCTTCTATTATGAACTTCGCTATCTCCTCAAGTCGATCATCACTATAGCCGAGAGAGGATAAATGCCACTCTGCTTCATGTAATGACTGCTTTCGGCTAACATACTCCTCGTAACGTTTAGCGGCAGTGTAAAAAGCATTTTCATCAGTGCAGTCAGCTGCTTTAAGAAGACTTGAGATTTCTTCTTCCACACTCGCAAGCATGCTTGAAATTTCCTTTGCCCGGTCAGCTAATGAAGCATGCTGCTTTTTAATTTCCTGCAAACGCTCTTCTGACTTTTCCTTTTGATCGAGACGTATCGTCAACTCTTTTAACCAATAACCAGGATCGCTGCCGGTCAACTCAGAAGCGGCTGCATAGTGAGCCACATGTTTTTCGAAACGGGAAATCTCTTGTTCATTCTTTGCCAGCTTAGCGTTCATACGGTCTTCTTCTTCATGCTGATTCTTCAGCTTGGCGATGACATCTAGTATACCTGCTGTGAAAAGCATGTTTTCAGATGCCTGCCAGCCGTGGCGTTCTCTCCACGTGTCAGCCTCTCGATAGAGTTTAAGTTCCTTCACCTCTGCCTGATCCAGTTCATGCGCGATTTCATGATACTTTTTCTCTTCCTCTTGAACGGCCCTTAACGCAATTTTCCATT
Source organism: Fictibacillus iocasae (assembly GCF_042665465.1). Taxonomy (NCBI): domain Bacteria; kingdom Bacillati; phylum Bacillota; class Bacilli; order Caryophanales; family Fictibacillaceae; genus Fictibacillus; species Fictibacillus iocasae. The sequence continues at coordinate 27,731 of NZ_JBHTCP010000048.1, forward strand.
CCTGCCTATGCTCATCATCCCGTTCTAATTCTTCAAGCCACCCCTCTCGCTTAATGGCACTGGCCGTTTTTCGATAAGGACGCAACCTTTCTTCTTCCTTTATCAGCATCTGTAACGCCTGATTTTTTCTCCAAGATGACAAGAGCAGGAAAACACCTGCTAAGAGAGCGACTGCAGCTGGATAAAACAATCTATTATCACTAATGGCAGCGATTAGGAACAAGACGATCCCTAAAGCAAGCGCAGCTGCACCCCAAGGGAAACCGGAGCTGCCTGTCCTTTTCTTCTCGTCGAGCTTCCGCTTCACATATTCGTAATCATCAGCAAGCTCCGATACAGGCTGATCACTGAATAAGGAATTTCTTTTTTCCACTCGTTTCGCGCGTTCTTTGGCCGGAAGAAGCATCTGCCGAAGCGACTGTTCATCTGCTTCAGCTTGCTCGAGCCGTTTTTGTGTACGAGCAAGCTGTTCGTTAAGCAAATCTTTTCTTTGCTGAAGCTGCTGCAGTCCTTGAAACAGCTCATGCCAGCTGTTTTTAGCCGCAAGGGATAGAGAGAACGATTGAACGGTGTCTTTTGTCCATTCTTCTCCCGCTTCTTTTTCAAGTTCTCGTATTTTCCGGCTGCTCTCGTGTAACGAAGCTTTTGTCGCAGCCGCTTCTTCTATCCATAATGTGATGCGCTGATATTGCTCGTTCAAACGAGCAAGTTCTTCACGGCTGATGGTAACGGATAAGGGCTTTACTTGATCCATTTCTTTTAAAATGCCGTCCATCTTATTCTCTAAATAATGCAGTTCGCCTTGCAGTGAGACAGCCTGAGCACGCCATGACTCGTATCTTCTCACTCCGTCTTCGGGAAACGTAAGACTGGCTGTTTCGTTTATGAAGCGCCTGTTTTCACTCCACTTTTGCAGAACAGGCGAGAGCTCCTTCCACTTTTCCAGCTTCATCATTTCCTTCTCAGCCTCTTTAATCGACTGATCCAGCTTATCTTTTTCAGCTGATACCTGCTCTTTCTCAGAGGACAGCCTGGAGTAGCTTTCATTTTTCTTTTTCCACTTTACCAGATTTTCTTCTGCTTCCTTCAGCTCGGCGATCTTGCTGTTTATAATCGGCTTCCTGCCGCCTGGCTTAAAGAACTGGCTTGCTTTCTTTTCCAGACGGCTCTCAAGTGCCGCTAAATTCTCTCCGCCTGTCATCCCAGCTCCAAGAAGAAAGTCTCCGAGTTCGCTTTCACTTAAACGATCCAGCTTCTGAAGGCCATCCAGACCAAAGCAGAAGATACCGTGAAAGAATGTTCTGTCCAGGTTGCCAAGCCATTCTCTTAAATACTCCTCACCGTGTGTTTCGCCGTTCTCAAGAGTAACGATAACCTCACCAGCCGCTTTTGCACCGTCCACTCGCTGGATGGCCATCTCGCCATATTCCGGATCGTGAAAAACGATTTTCCCCCCGCGCCTTCCGCCATCCTTAGGCTCATAGCGGCTGCTGCCGTTCTGCTTATGAGGGAAACCGAACAATACTGCCGCAATAAACTGCATGATGGTCGTCTTGCCAGCCTCGTTTTCGCCGTAAAATACATTCAGGCCAGAAGATAAATCGCGGCATTCCCATTGCTTTAAACCGCCAAATTGGTAAATATAAAGATGCTTAATCCTTGTCACGCCTCTGCTCCTCCTCTCTTGTTCAGTTCTTTAATCGTTCCATTAACAGCTCATTTTGAGCCAGCCTCATAACCTCTTTCACATCGTCTTCTGATAGCTGATCAAGAAATTTGGCCGCCTGTCTGTGACCATAAAGCTCTATTAATGATTCATTCATAACATCATTCTTTTCCATCATCTGCTGCACGTCTGCCCAAAAACCGGTTTGTACATTGGTCATAGAACGATCTGGCCAGCTTTCGTTAGCGATTTCGTGTACAAACACAAAATCCCCTTCTGACTCCTCTTCGTTCAGCACATCATGAAGCTCACTTAGAAAAGAAGATAACGATAGGAATATTGGACTTTTACCCGTCAGTACCAGTTTCAGTAGCACACCTTTTGAGTCTTCTCTACATGTTTCCTTAATTTTTAAACAAGTGTTTAAAAGATCATTCTCACTTTCGATGTTTTCCATCTGCAGAGATTCTTCTTTCCAGATAATATCTGAAGTTGAAATGAAGCGGCTGCTTTCTCCGTCCTTATCCAGCTCTACGATATAAGCTCCTTTTTCACCTGTCTCATTTTTGTGACGGCCTTGGATATTGCCTGAATAACGAATTGGCGGATCAATGGAAAGATCACTTCGTTTATGAATGTGGCCGAGTGCCCAATAATCGTAGTTTTTGCTTATCAGCTCTTGAAGCAAGAAAGGTGCGTAAGGATCGTGTCCCGTATAGCCAGCGGCCTGGCCATGCAGCATGCCGATGTGGAGGACGTCTCCCGTTTTCACAGGATATTGGTTTGTCCGATTTTCTGTTACGGCTCTCGTTTCGTAGCTGAACCCGTAGATGACAGCCTCTGTTCTGCCATTTTTCTTAAATACCGCCTTTTCAACATCCTTTCCTGAAAAGAATGTCACGTTCTCCGGCCAGTCCAGCTCTGTCCACTGTCCTCCAAGGTGGTCATGGTTTCCGTGAGATATATAGACTTTGATGTTGCTGCGGTTAAGTTTTTCCATTTCCTTTTTGAAACGATATTGTGCCTTTAAGCTTCTCATGTCTCCGTCAAAAATGTCTCCTGCCACAAGCATAAAATCCGTTTCTTCCGCAATAGCTATGTCCACCAGCTTGGAGAAGGCTGCAAACGTGCTTTCTTGCAATCGTTGAAAAATGGATGCAGGCAAACTGCCCAGCCCCTTAAACGGACTGTCTAAATGAAGATCCGCGCAATGAACAAATGTCACCATGATCAGCACATCCTTTGTCTCTCTTATTCTTTCATTATTTTAACACTTTAAACGGTATGTATGAGAGAAAAACAAACGGATGTTCTGTCTCATTCTTAGTTCATAATAGGAAAAAGCGGCCAAGCGTAAATTCGCCAAGCCGCTTCCTTACTTTATCTATTTACATTCTTTTCTTCCTTTGACATAATCAGTGCCTGCTTAACTAGCTTTAAAGATGGACTTCCTCCATACATGAGAACACCACCGCGGTACACTCGTGCGCCTATTACTGCAAAGGAAGCAATAGCAGCCATTAATATGGCGATACTTAGCATAATTTCCCATACTGGCATTTCCGTCATCCCCACCCGCAGCAGCATGATCATGGGCGTAAACAGTGGAAAGTAGGAAGCACCTGTAACAAGGGCTGATTCAGGGTTCTCCCGTCCGTACATCGCAATAAGAAATGCGCCGACAATGACCATAATGAGCGGCGTCAGCAAGCTGTTCACTTCCTCTACTCTGCTGATCAGTGAGCCAAGCATCGCGAACAATGTGGCATACATGAAGAAGCCTAACAAAAAGTAAAGGACCGCGAAACTAAACAAAGAAGCTGGAATACTGTTAAAATCAAGAAACGTTAGCAAACTGTCTTTACCACTCAGCTCTTGATTCAGCTGCAGAGCACTGTAGGAAGCGAACCCGAATATGATGAGCTGTGTAAAAGCAACGAGTACAATACCGAATATTTTGCCGAACATCTGCTTGACTGGTGACACACTTGAAATTAAAATCTCCATCACGCGGGATGATTTTTCGGTCGCCACTTCTGTTGCAATCATCGTTCCGTACATCATAACAGCCATGTACATGAAAAACAGCAGGATATAAACAAGAATATATGCCTGACTTGCTTCCTCTTCACTTTTTGCGCTTTCAAGCAATGATACTTTCTCAAACCCTACCGGTGAATACAGTCGTTCTACATCATTTTTGGTAAGGCCAAGTGACTGAACTGACACGACGTTCTTCACCTGCTGCAGCGCATTTTGAAGATCGTCAACTTGGCTTTGCTTTGTGACATCGTCTGCCTTAAAGGTGCCTTCAGGCAATCCCTCCCCGCTTTTTTTAATGATCAAATAGCCTTCCAATTTTCCTGAAGCTACGCTTTTCTTCGCACTTTCTTCATCTTCTATTTCAACTACCTGAAGGTCCTCTTTTAAAGGTTTCGCCTGTTCTTTCAGCAAAGGCAGAAACTCTCCAGACTCATCGATCACACCTATCTTATCTGGACCGTCTCCACTAAATACCTTCACGATTTGATCCATATTCGCAATTACAAACAGCAAGGCAATGGTGATGGCGGTTGAAAGGATGAACGGCTTCGATTTAATCTTCGTCTTGTATGTATGAAACAGCACGACCAGAAACTTACTCATTGACTGCACCAACCTTTTCTATGAAAATATCATGAAGTGATGGCTCTTCTAGTTCAAATTTAGTGACTGTCCCTTTGTTCTGAATGCTTCTGAAAATATCCTGAGCCGTTTCCTCTTGATTCACTTGCAGTCTTATTCCTTCTTCTAAAAGATGATGATGAACGACGCCATCCATCTCGGCTAAATAGCTCACATTAAAATCAGCCATTACGACAACATTCTTCCTGCCGAACGACCGTTTAATTTCTTTTAAGTGTCCGCTGACAGCTGATTTCCCTTTATGCATGATGCAAATGTTCTGACAAAGCTCTTCCACATGCTCCATCCGATGACTGGAGAACAAAATCGTCGTGCCGCTTTTATTCAATTCTTTCACAGCACCTTTTAGGAGCTCAACATTAACAGGATCAAGCCCGCTGAATGGCTCGTCAAGAATCAGCAGCTCGGGGTCATGAAGAACAGCTGCAATAAATTGGATTTTTTGCTGGTTCCCTTTTGAAAGTGATTCCACTTTTATGTTCAAATAGGCTTCCGCTTGGAAACGCTGCAGCCACCTGTCAGTTGATTGCAGAATGTCCGCCGTTTTCATTCCGCGCAGCTTACCTAGATACATTAGCTGTTCTTTTACCGTCAGCTTCGGATACAGCCCTCTTTCTTCTGGAAGATAGCCAATCTTATCGCTTGTTTCATAGGAAAGTGCCTGACCTTTCCAAGTAATGCTTCCCGCACTTGGTGTGAGAAGCCCAAGTATCATTCGAAATGTCGTCGTCTTGCCTGCACCATTTGCTCCTAACAGCCCAAATATACCGCCTTGCTCAAGTTCAAGGTTTAACGAATCGACTGCTGTAAATGATCCGAAGTTCTTCTTTACCTGCTGAATATGAAGCATGTTATCTCCCCCCTCCTTCTAGTGTACTATACGACTTCTCCTAATTGGATATATTTACATATTTTCCATATGAAAACATTTTGCATGTGCGACTAGCTTAACAGACCACACAAAGGTCCTCACCATTTACAAAATCATAATAAATGAAAGACGCAGAAGGAAAAAGTCGAGATATAGCGAATTACGAAAAAAGAGAGAAAGGAGCGATACATGATGTTATCTTATACGTTAACGGTATATGAAAAAAATGGTGATAAAATAGCGGATGAGGCACTAAAGGCTAATGATGACAAGGAAGCGAAAAAGCTGGGAGAAGAGCGTTTGAAGGAATTGAATGCAGAAGAAAAAACGCACCGTCTCACTTCGCCAAAAGGCCAGCTGCTTCTTTTCCATCGTTAGGGGATGCGAGGTGATGAATATGAGCACGTATGCGATTCGCAAAGCGGGAATAGAAGACAGCGGTGATCTTGCTTATTTAATGGGAGAGCTTGGCTATCCAACGCTTCAGGAAGAAATGGAAGAACGGTTGTCCTTTCTGCTTCAAGACGGCAGTTATGCTTGTTTTGTGTCGTGTTACGAGGAGCGCATCACCGGCATGATTGGTCTTGCCATCGGCCGCTATTTTGAGAAAAACGGCACGTACGCAAGAATTACAGCACTGGTCGTCAGCGAAGAATTTCGCGGCAATGGGTTTGGTAAAGCATTGGTCCATTACGGGGAAGAATGGGCAAAAGAGCAGGGCTGCACGGCTATCCTGCTCAACAGCGGAAAACACCGCACCGATACGCATGACTTTTACAGAAGCCTGGATTATGATGACACAGGCTTGCGGTTTATCAAGGTCATGCTGTGACTATTTTAAAACAAGTAAAAGGACTTTCTCTAAAGCGTATTGCCTAAGAGAAAGTCCTTTTTCCCGTTCGTATGCTGACCCCATATCAGAGGTTCTGGGTGCAGTAATTACTTAAGGTTAACCCAGACGCTCTTTACTTCTGTATAGTTATTCAGTGCATATGAACCCATTTCGCGGCCCATGCCGGACTGCTTGTAGCCTCCGAAAGGTGATGCCGCATCAAATGCGTTATAGCAGTTCACCCATACTGTCCCTGCACGAAGCTTGCTGGATACATAATGAGCGGTTTTGAGGTTCTCTGTCCAGAGCCCTGCAGCGAGTCCGTACTCGGAATTGTTCGCACGCCCGATCACTTCATCCAGGTCTTCAAACGGCATCGCTGCGACAACCGGCCCGAAGATCTCTTCTTTTGCGATCGTCATCTTATCATCCACATCGGCGAAGATCGTCGGCTCGACAAAATATCCTCTTTCAAAAGGAACATTTCCGCCAGTCAGAAGCTCAGCTCCCTCTTCTTGGCCTTTTTGAATGTAGCTGAGTACGCGGTTATGCTGCTCCTCAGATACAAGCGGCCCCATGTTCGTTTCAGGATCAAGCCCAGGTCCTTGCTTAATCTTTTTCGCATGTGACACAAGGTCAGCTACCACGTTGTCGAACGATTTCTTCTGAATGAACAGTCGTGATCCAGCACAGCAGACCTGCCCTTGGTTGAACATGATTCCGCTGAGCGCTCCTGGAATCGCGCGGCTCATGTCAGCGTCAGGAAGGATGATGTTCGGTGATTTCCCTCCAAGCTCAAGCGTCACGCGCTTCAGCGTCTGAGAAGCGTTCCTCATGATCAGCTTGCCGACTTCCGTTGAACCGGTAAACGCGATCTTGTCCACATCATGGTGGTCAACAAGTGCCGCTCCCGTTTCGCCCGCTCCTGTAACTACGTTCAAGACACCTTCCGGGAACCCGGCTTCAGCTGCTAACTGCGCCAAGTACAGTGCAGATAATGGTGTCTGCTCTGCCGGCTTAAGAACAATGGTACATCCCGTTGCAAGAGCCGCTCCAAGTTTCCAAGCCGCCATTAAAAGCGGGAAGTTCCAAGGAATGATTTGTCCGACTACGCCTAGTGCCTCGTGACGTGTGTAGTTAAAGAAGCTGCCTGCTACAGGAATAGTCTGTCCGACAATTTTCGTTGACCATCCAGCATAATAACGGAAGTGTTCGATCGCAAGAGGGACGTCAGCGTTCATCGTTTCGCCGATCGGCTTACCGTTATCAAGCGTGTCGAGCTGTGCAAGCTCTTCTTTATTTTGTTCCATTAAGTCAGCTAGCTTGTAAATTAAATGACTGCGTTTTGCTGCAGGCATCTTTGACCAATATCCGGTTTCAAAGGCAGCACGTGCCGCTTTTACCGCACGGTCAATGTCTTCTGTTCCGCCCTCAGATACAAGTGCGAGAACTTCTCCAGTCGAAGGGTTTAACGTTTCAAATGTTTTGCCAGACGCCGATGCTACCCATTCACCATTGATAAAGAGTTTTTTCGTTCCATTTAGAAACTCGGCTACTTTCGGCTTTAGCTGAAAACTTACTGCTGTTTTTTCCATTTGAATCCTCCCTTAATAGTTGTGTTTCTTTCGTGATAAGGATTCGACAGGATGAATGAAAACCCTTTCATTTTTGCCCTTTTTAACATAGTTGTAATGTTTTCGGCATTTTCTTACACCATTCGAGTTAAAGAAACAGCACCATTAGATGTTCATCAATATAACGGCCATCCGATTTCAGCGCATTTTTCTCTGTTCCGTAAACTTGGAATCCTTTTCTTTTATAAAGGTTTATGGCAGGATCATTATCGGTGGCTACAGCGAGCTGCAGCTGTTCGATTCCTCCGATTTTCTTGGCTTGCTGAATACTGTAGTCAAGCAGCTTTCCGGCAATCCCGGCACCTTGATATTTTTCACTCATATAAACGGCTACCAGCGCCGCCTTGTGCTTGATTTTCTCTCTCATTTCTTGCATAACGCCCATCATACCGACAAGCTCGTCTCCTGAAAATGCGCCGGCAATAAACTGCCCCTGCTGATGATTTCGAAAACGCTGACGCTGCTGTTCTTCAGTCATGCTTTCTTGCTGTTCTTTCGTGACCAAGAACGAGTCAGGGTATTTTTCTAACGCCTCTAAACGAACCTTCCTAAATGCTGCTGCATCCTCTTCTGTTAATTTGCGAAATGTAATGGTCACGCTACAAGCCCCTTTGTTTTTATTGTTATCCCTCATTTTATCCAATTAACGGATATTACAAAAGATATTATTGCCGCTTTAAGAGTTTACAACATAGAAAAAAGCCCTGGTAGGTGAAGGGCTTTAAAAAAACTTTCTTACTTATGCATTATCTGTGATCGCATCTGCTTGCGGAACACTTCTTTAATCATGTAAGAAACGCCAAGCTGGTCGTTCGTCCGTGTGATCCATTTTGCACAGCTCTTGATCTCATCAGGTGCATTGGCCATCGCAACGCCAAGGCCTGCGTATTCAATCATGTCCTTGTCATTATAAGAATCCCCAACCGCTACGGTTTCGTGCGACTTAATGCCAAGCCGCTCGCTCAGCACCTTTAGCGCAGCACCCTTTGTTACCTTAGGAGCAGTAATCTCGAAATGGCACTTGGAAGAAGAGGAGTACTCAAATGCCGGGTAGTGTGTTTTCATATAGATCTCAGCTGACTCTTTTTCTTTCTCATCAAAAAATTGAACATCAATCTTCGGTGGTGATATATCTTGCGTCAGTACGTGTTCTGCTAAGTTCTCAGTAAATGTTACCGGATAAAAGAGCGGGTCCCCCGTGCTTAACGTTAATTTAGCGACGAGCTGGCTTTTCTGCCTCATTTGGTTACCGACGGCAAAGCGCTCGTGCACCATCCTCACATGACATTCATAGTTTTCAAGAGTGTCTGCCATTTTGTATGCATCTTCTGTACTGATTCTTCTTTCGTAAATCGGGTCATCTACGTTCTTAGCAAGAAATCCGCCATTATGACTGATTAAGCAGCTGTCGAGCTTCAGCGCTTTTGCGATTTTTTGTGTGGATGGAAAGCTTCTTCCTGATGCTAGTGTAACGTACACCCCTTTGCCTTTTACATAATCGATTGCCTCGCGTGTTTCACGGTCAATGCGAAAGTTGCTTCTTAACAGGGTCCCATCGATGTCGATCGCCAGTAGTCTGTATACCATGGTACTCCCCCTTCTCTTATCACACTAGAATGATAACTACTTTAACTCTATGCGATATAGGAGGATGGTAGTACAAAAAACGAGCAGGGGTCCGGTACGAGAAGTACCGGACCCCTGGCATCACCTGGCATCAGGACTTTTTCTAGACAAGTGTTTAACTATGGTAAATAACGGAATATCAGCCGTAAAGTAGCGTCAATCGCCCGTGAATTTGATTTTGCAGCCGCGCGACATAGGACATCGCCTGTACTTCACAGAATGTGAGCCGTATTATTGTCGAATGCGCCCGCGCTCCCGGAACAAACAATAAAGCCGCCACAAAAGTGTCGTTTCCAAGACCTTTTGAGGCGGCTTCTATTATCCCATCTAATTAAATTAGTTGTTAACCATTGGGCCGTACAGCTCTTCTAATGGCTTCGTGATAATCTTGTTCATTTCCGCTACGATCATGCTCATGCGCTGTTCAGCCGCCATAAGCTTGGAAATCGTTTCATTTTCCTGAACACTTTGGAACACGCTTTGTGCCTGCTGAACTTCTTCTTCTGTAATTTCTTGACCTGTCATCTGCTTTTGCTGAAGACCCAATTGCAAGTCACGAAATTCCTCGAAAAGTTTTTTCGTGTCTTCATTCGCGTTCACTTCATCGTACATTTTCTTCAATTCTTGAAAATCACTGCTGCTGCGCAATGCTTTTTCAAGATCGTATGCAATATCATAAACGTTTGACATCGTATGTCCTCCTTTTGATTCACCATTCGGTTAACACTATAACAAAGATTATAAAACGAGCACAAGTAATCCTTGAACGACACCGATCAAGCCTCCGAGCAGCGCTCCAAGCCACGTAATCATTTTCAGCTCCGAATTAGCGATGGCGATGATAATGGCCTCAAGCCTTTCAAGCGAGAACGTTTCGACTTGTTCTTCTACAATCTTGGCAAGGTTGATCTTGCTGAGCAGAAGTTCAAGCCTTTCGGTTACCAACTGCATCCCTAGCGCGACGGCTTTAGGAACCATTTTTTCAGTCAGTGTTTCCTCAATCGGTGTTGTCCATTCTTTGAGAGGCTTGGATAAAAGGCTGTCGATTGGCAGCTGGCCAGCGATTATGGCAGCCGCTTCGTCTTTAAGCTTACCGGATTGACCAACTGTTTTCTCAAGGTCCGCCCATTTTTTCTCTTTTAGGTTTTTCCATTCTTTTTGTAAAAGCTCGTTCACTGTTTGTTCTGTTTGCGGCTGACGTAAGAATTTTAAAAGCTCTGGCCTGATTTTTTCGGCGATGCTAATGTTGCCGAAAAACATAGACACCATGTTTACGAGAGTGCCTTTATCCATCAGAAACGCGTCCACACCTTTTGTGAGTGCTGCTTTTCCTTGACTGCTTTCCAAATATTCTTCCGCTTTCTTTAGCATGAGACGGCTGAGCTCCGGGATCTTCTCTTCAGCCTTTTCGCTCCAGCCTGCCGGCATAATAGTCCCAAGCTGCTCTTCTCGCCATCCAGTAAATAAATCTTCTAACTTTTCCTTGATCCAACTCTCTGCTTTTTCTTTCAGTACCTGTTCTGCATCTTTCATCTCAAACTGCTGCTCGAGCCAATATGACACCGATTTGTCACTTTGAAGAAATCGTTTCACCTCTTGCTGAGTCCATTCTGTCAGTTCGTTCGTGAACACGGGATCATTGATCTTCCCTTTTACACCCTCTGCGGTTAATAGATGGGTCGTTACCGTCTCCCCGAGCTGAACAGCCAGCTGATGACGCCGTTTTGGAATGAGTCCAGGGGTAAAAGGAACCCTGAACTTACCTATATAGAGGGTATTAAATGGTCGAAAAAGCATCTTTATGGCAATAAGGTTCGTGAGTCCTCCAATCAAGGCTCCAATAATGACCATCAGCGACATCGTGATAAATATATCCATTCATTGATCTCCTATTTTCAGTTTAGAAAAATCCGTACACAACGACTTTTGATCATCATATCCACTGTTAAATGCCGGACCGTAATAAGCCATCACAAGCACTCTTTATTATACAAACCTGAAATGGTGTAGGGCAAGCTGGGGGCGCATATACTTCCAACACGATGATGTTTAAAGGAGACATGCCTAATGGTTGATACGTATTTTCAATTATTAAAAAAAGCAGAGCTAAATGGCCATTGTGCGGTGGTGCCTGAAATATGGAGCGAGGCAAGTGATCACATCCATTCGGTATCGTTTGGAAAATGTTTGGTTGAAGGAATAACCGTATCTTTTCATAAACAACAATCAGAGGTTTGGTTGAGTGAAGGTGTTTGGGCTGAGCTAGGTCTTCCGTTTGAAACGTGTATGAGCATAGCCGTTGTGAATGGATGCTTGCGTATTGGTCCGCTTGTTGGCATCCTGTCAGAAGGCTTTCAGCCGGATGCTTCTTCCTACGCCGCCTTTTTTGAAGGCTATTTATCTGCCGGAAAAGAAGAGGGCTGTTTGCCCTTTTTGTTCAGCTGTCGAAACATCCAGTATGATAGACGGAAAATTAATGGATGGTTTCTTCGCGAAAAAGAATGGATGCAATGCGAGGTTCCTGTTCCAGATGTGGTATATAACAAGCTGCCTGACCGAAAGACTGAGCAGTCGAAGCCCTATAAAAAGGCGTTAGCGTGGATGCGGGAAAAAGGCAAAACCGCTCTTTTCAACCCTTCCTTTTTTGATAAAGGAACGGTTCACCAACAGCTTGTTCAAGATTCTGATTGCCAATCCTACTTGCCGGAAACACATTTCAACCCTACACTTGAAAACTTTATTGAAATGACAGATAAATATCCTGAACTTTTCGTGAAGCCGTCTGAAGGAAGCCTCGGAAAAGGCGTGGTTTGCATTACGAAAAGGCCAACTGGCTTTTATTGCCGCAAGCAGCATAAGGACAGTGTGTCTGCACACACCTATCATTCGGCTGAAAGGCTTTACTCTTCCCTTTTCGGGAGTGCCCCCACATTGCTGCAGCAAGGGATTGACCTTGTTGAAATCAGAGGCAGGCGAACGGATTTCCGTTTTCATACAAATAAAAATAGTGCCGGACAGTGGGAAGTATCAGCGGCTGCTGTTAAGATTTGCGGAGAATCTGTTGTTACAACGCATACTGGAAATGGTGGCGAGGTCATCTCTTTTAGTGAATACTGCGGCAGTCAGGCAGCCGGGCTTAGCCTTGTAAAAGAAATTGGCAAAGCGGCGCTGCTGCTCAGCCGCTCTTTAGATAAAAGATTACCCGGCCCGATCGGTGAAATCGGGTTTGACTTTGGGCTCGACAAGCAAGGGAGAATCTGGCTTTTTGAAGCGAACGCAAAGCCTGGCCGCGGGATTTTTGATCATCCGCTCCTTACCTCACAAAAGGAGCGCACAGTAAGGCTTCCGTTTCAATATGCACTTTATCTTTCTGGATTTACCAGCAGCAAGAATAGGAGAGACAAGTGGCTGATTCATGCTAAAAAAGAGCAAGAAGCAGAAAAATAATCATCTCCCCTCTCATCTCTTACTCAGGAAGGATAAACTCATATCCTTCCTTTTTCAGCTGTGTGATGAGTTTATCCAATACAGCTGTTGTCTGGATTAGTTCATGAAGAAGAAGAATCGAGCCTTCTTTAACATGTTCCATAACATTCGTAACAATCCGTTGAGGCTCATGCTTCCATTCCCAGTCCAGGCCTGCAACATTCCAAAGCAAAGGCTTTAGCTTATGTTTGGAAAGAATGTGGAGCGTGTCGTCATTATAGCTCCCAAACGGAGGCCTGAAAAAGCTCACGCGATGTCCGGTAATGCTCTCAATCTTTCGGACACTGCCTATAATCTCCTTTTCCTGTAAAGAATAAGAAAGTCTACTTAGGTCCGGATGGTGAATGGAATGGGCTCCAATCATGTGTCCATCCTCGAGCACCCTCGCCCATGGCCTTCTTTCATAGATCAAACGAGTCTGCCAGAAAAAGATGGCCTTTGTTTCATGCTTTTTTAAAATATCCAGCATCTTTATAAGCTGGCTGGACGGGCCATCGTCAAAAGTTAGAAGTAGTGGCTTCTTAGCCGTCCTTCTCCATTCTGTGGCTGACGTGATAATTCGATCATCGTTCCAGTCGTACACGACCGTTTCTGCTGTCACTCAAGGACATCTTTTCATCCGTCTCCCTCCTCTATTTACGGCCGTTCCCCGGTTTTGCGAGTTTTGTCCAAAGTGTTATATGATGATATCATCATAGCAAGGATAAGACGGAAAGGACACGAATGTGATGCTCGAGCAGCTCCAAAAGCACTATGCAGGAAAAATTGTGACAAGCCTTGATGACAGTGATGCACAGCATACTTGGCTGAAGACGCCAACTGGAGAGAAATTCGCGATTGATCTGGACAGCTTGACGAAAAGCGAAGCCTCCCTTCTGCTGTCACTTTGTCAACTTGACCAAAACGATTCGGTGTTAACACACCATGAAAACCAGTGGCATCAGGTTCTCTTTAACAACCGTCCATATGAAGGAAAGGGAAGCTTTCGTTTTCTTCATTTCTTCTTTAAACAGCATCTTCAAGAACCCGCTGCATTTCGGCAAGCGATAGAAGGATTGTTCTCGCGCTCTTCTGTATTCGTTCTCCACCCTGATCAAAAGAGCGGCGTGATTATCGAGCAGGAAATTAGTGATTGTGACGAAGAAGCATATTCTGGTTTCAAGGAGCTTGTCACGTCTGACCTTTATATGGACGTGCAGCTTTTTGCAGGAATCTGGCACCAGGACAGCGCGGATCCTGCCGCAGTCTTTCAAAGTGAGCGCGGTGCTTTTCAATCTTCCACCAGCATGCTGCCGCCAAAAGATGTATATGCGTTAAGCGACATCATTCCCTATCTGCTGTTAAATGGTGCGGCACCTTACACGAAGCAAATGCTTTCTTCGATCTTACCTGAAGAAATCTTGCAGGATAAAGAAATGGTTCAAAGTATAAAAATCTATATCGAGAGCGGGTTCAACATCTCTGTTGCCGCTAAAAAACTGTATATACACCGCAACAGCCTGCAATACCGAGTGGACCGATTTGCCGAACGGACAGGAATTGACGTCAGACAGTTTCAAGAAGCACTTCCCGTTTATTTCGCTCTATTATAAAGAGCACTCAGGAAAAATTAATGAAAACTAGGGGTCCGGTACGAAGCGTACCGGACCCCTAGTTTTCACTTTGTGCAATGTGCCTAATTAAGCGGACTTTTTTTTAGGCACACTATCCATTTACGAAAGCCCTTTCAGCGTGTAATCTAGCTTTATAACGTAAACGTTTTCATTTACGCATTTGAAAGGGGCTTTTTATAATGGCAGGAATCGCACTGAAAAATATCGTAAAACGCTATGACAATAAAGTAACAGCCGTACATGATTTCAACCTAGATATCGCGGACAAAGAATTTATCGTATTCGTCGGTCCATCAGGCTGTGGTAAGTCTACTACACTTCGTATGATCGCGGGTCTTGAAGACATCTCAGAGGGAGATCTAGTTATTGACGGTCGTGTTGTAAACGACGTAGCTCCAAAAGACCGCGACATCGCGATGGTATTCCAGAACTACGCGCTTTACCCGCACATGAACGTCTATGACAACATGGCATTCGGTTTGAAGCTTCGCAAGTTCAGCAAGGAAGAAATCGACAAGCGTGTAAAAGAAGCAGCACGCATCCTTGGTCTTGAACAGTACCTTGACCGTAAGCCAAAAGCTCTTTCCGGCGGACAGCGTCAGCGTGTTGCCCTCGGCCGTGCAATCGTTCGTGACGCAAAAGTATTCTTGATGGACGAGCCTCTTTCCAACCTTGATGCGAAATTGCGTGTGCAGATGCGTGCGGAAATCACTAAGCTTCACCAGCGTCTTCAGACGACAACGATCTATGTAACACACGATCAGACTGAAGCGATGACGATGGCGACTCGTATCGTTGTTATGAAGGACGGCCACATTCAGCAAGTAGGTTCGCCGAAGGAAGTTTATGACACACCTGAAAACATCTTTGTTGGCGGATTTATCGGAAGTCCGGCAATGAACTTCATTAACGGAACACTTGAGGATGGGTTCTTCAAGATCGGTGATGTAAAAGTAGCGATCCCAGGCGGCAAAATGAAGGTACTTAAAGAACGCGGCTACTTGAACAAAGATATCGTTCTAGGCATTCGTCCAGAAGATATCCACGATGAGCCGGTGTTCCTAGAATCTTCAGCAAACACTCGCATTGAAGCTAAAATTGACGTAGCTGAGCTAATGGGAGCAGAAACATTCCTTTATTCCACCGTTTCCGGACAAGACTTCATCGCACGCGTTGATTCTCGTACAGATGTCGTAAACGGACAGAACATCTCCCTAGCGTTCGACATGAACAAAGCACACTTCTTCGACAAAGAAAGCGAACTTCGTATTCGATAATCTCTATAATAAGAGGCTGCCTGACATGGCAGTCTTTTTTATTTTATCTTTTAACGAATTTTAGATAAGTAAAAATATTTCCGTTTAAATTCTAAAGAAATACTTTTAAATCTTTTGGCACCTTGAATT
Organism: Fictibacillus iocasae; assembly: GCF_042665465.1. Taxonomy (NCBI): domain Bacteria; kingdom Bacillati; phylum Bacillota; class Bacilli; order Caryophanales; family Fictibacillaceae; genus Fictibacillus; species Fictibacillus iocasae. The sequence continues at coordinate 43,550 of NZ_JBHTCP010000048.1, forward strand.
CGTCCTAGCCAGGTTGATTGGAGTGTAAGGCGCCGACTCCTCGAAAATGAAGTTCACATTTTCTTCGTGCGATGCCTTGCTGCGTCGCCTTCCTTATCCTGCGGGACAAGCGGTCAGGTGAGGATCCTTCAATGGCGCTTGGCTAGCGAAGGGGCTCACCGCCTGCCCCGCGGAAAGCGTGCGCCTGAAACGGAAATCAACCACTTACCTGAATACTAAAAAAAGCGTACTAAAAAAAGCACCAAAGGTTGCTAAAATATTATTGTATTTTAGGGTGAATTTTTTCCAAGTTCGGGAATGATGAATAATAATTGACATTTCCGTAGTGTTCTCTTTAAAATAGAGAAATTCGGATATGTTTTATCGGAATTGATTTAACTACCATCAGGAGGTACATACCATGAAAAAATGGGTGATTATGCTGCTTACGGCAGTGTTGATGACAGGTGTTCTTGCGGCTTGCGGGAAATCTGAAAAAGAAGAAGGCGGCAAAGAAAAAGGAGATGTTCTGACAATCGGAACGGAAGCCACTTACCCTCCTTTCTCTTATCGTGACAGCAAGACAAACGAAATTACAGGCTATGATGTGGAAGTAGCGAAGGAAGTAGCTAAACGAATGGGTATGGAAGCGAAGTTTGTTCCAACAGAGTGGAAGAACATGTTTACTTCTCTTGATTCCAAGCGTTTCGACATGGTTGCAAACCAAGTCACGATCACAGACGAGCGTAAAGGACAATATGACTTCTCTACTCCGTATACGGTGTCTGGCGGAATGGTTATCGTGAATCAAGACAACAAGGACATTAAAGGAATTGAAGATTTTAAAGGGAAGACGGTCGGAACGACACAAGGCTCTAACTATGCAGCAGAAGCAGAAAAAGCTGGAGCGAACTTGAAATACTATAAAGGCATCGCGCAAGTGCTGGCTGACTTAAACGTTAAGCGAGTGGATGCAGCGATGAACGATGAGCTGTTTATATTGACAGAACTAAAGAAAACCGATTATAAAGTAAAAGCAGTTGGAAAGCCGTTCAATGAAAACGAAATGGCATTTGCCTTCTTAAAGGGCAACAAAGATCTTGTGAAAAAAGTGGATAAAGCTCTTGCCGAGATGAAGAAAGACGGTACGCTTGCCAAGCTTTCGAAAAAATACTTCGGTGAAGATGTAAGTGAATAAAACACTTGAGTACATGACGGACTCCCTTCCTTATTTATTGGAGGGAGCTCGTCTTACTGTCATTTTAAGCACGGCATCCATATTTGGAGCCCTAGCACTCGGCCTAGTGGTTGCTTTAATGAGGATGTCATCTAACGGTTTTTTGGCGAATGCAGCTAAGCTTTACATCTCATTTTTCCGAGGCACGCCACTTCTCATTCAGCTTCTTATCTTTTATAACGGATTTACATGGCTTTTCATTGTAGAAGGCTGGCAGGCTGCTCTTGCGGGGTTGATCATGCATTTTAGCGCTTATATTGCGGAATCGTACCGCGGTGCCATACAGTCGATCGACAAAGGTCAATGGGAAGCAGCCTATTCGCTCGGCATGAGCCGTTATACAACATTTAAAGAAGTCATTTTTCCTCAGGCATGGAGAGTATCCATCCCTTCCGTCTGGAACTCATTGATTGATATTGTGAAAGCCTCTTCTCTTGCATCGGTCATTACTGTGCCTGAATTGACGTTAATTGCCGATCAGCGCAGTGCATCAAGCCTCGTCGTGCTCCCTATCCTGCTTGAAGCGGCTCTTATTTATTGGATTTTGACGATTATACTGGATTATATTCGAGTGGTCATAGAAAAAAGGCTATTGATCAAATCATAAGGAAAGCTCTGTTCACGCATACTACGAACAGAGCTTTTTATATTTCATTCCCATTCACTAATAAAAAATAAAACCTCTTGATTGCACAGCCGGCAGCAAAATACATGAGGGCATTGAAAATCACTGCTATCATGAGGAAATCCGTCTTCCATCTTTATCTTGTCTGTTTCCATATATGGACTGTAATCATCGTAATAATCAGACAGTTTCCCTTTATCATCTGCTTCATTTCCGCAATCTGGACATCGGATCACAATGGTATGTAGTTGATTGCAAAGCGGGCATACAGACATGTCGGGCACCTCGTTTTTAAACAGTTGTTTAATTAAAAGGGATGGATTGCTCCATCCCTTACAGCCATGAGTATAGAGTTATCGTTGTCCGCCAAATTGCTGTTGAGCCATTTGTACAAGACGCTTCGTGATCTCTCCACCAACTGATCCGTTAGCGCGAGCTGTTGCGTCTGGTCCTAACTGGACACCGAACTCGGAAGCGATTTCGTATTTCATCTGGTCGATAGCTTGCTGAGCTCCAGGTACGACTAATTGGTTTGAGCTTCTGTTGTCTGCCATGTGTATCACCTCCTTGACTCTATTTTGTGTTAAACGCTTCTTCATATGCAGAAAACCAGCTGCCAATATATAGTCTCTTTGCCAATGCAGAAGTTCCTTGTTCCTTGCAGAGTCCTTGCAGGCGTTCTTTGCAGGGGTCCGGTACCATCTCAATTTAGGGTGCTTATGATCAAGAGATACATTAAAACGTACCTGACCCCGGTCTTTGGACTTGCCTTTACTTTTTTGGCACGCTATAATGTCTATATGTTTAAACGTTTAAACATAATAAAAAGGAGATGAACTTAGATGAACAATAGATATGTACTCATTACTGGTGCTTCTTCTGGAATCGGTTTATCTTTGGCAAAACGGTTTGCCAAAGATGGCTATTCCCTCATCCTGACTGCTAGAAATGAAGAACAGCTGCAGAAGATCGCCACAGAGCTTCAAGCGGAATACAGGATTAACGCAGCCTATATCGCGCAAGACTTAAGCCAGCCAGAAGCACCGCGGCAGCTTGTTGATGAATTGAACCGCAGAGATTTATCGGTGGACATGCTTGTGAACAACGCTGGCTTTGCGGCATACGGACCCTTTAGGGATACAAAATGGGAAGAAGAACGGGATATGATTCAAGTAAACATCATGGCACTGACCGAGCTGACGAAACGGCTTCTTCCAGGAATGATCAGCCGTAACCGCGGAAGAATTTTAAACGTCGCCTCAACGGCTGCTTTTCAGCCGGGTCCCCTGATGGCTGTTTATTATGCGACTAAAGCATACGTGCTTTCGTTCTCAGAGGCTTTAAGCTTCGAGCTTCGCAACACGAATATTACGGTTACCGCTCTCGCCCCTGGAGCGACGGCGACAAATTTTGAAGCACGTGCCAACCTGGGCTCTTCTCGTTTGTTCAAATCGGGAGCGATGAATGTTGAGGATGTGGCACTTGCTGGCTACAAAGCGATGCAGTCTGGCAAAAGGCTCGTGATTCCCGGCGCAAAAAATAAGTTTCTTGCTTCTGCCATCCGGCTTTTACCGCGTAAAACGGTATTGAAGATTGTGCACTATGTACAGGACAAAGCTTAAAAACTGTCGAATTGTTACAGCAGGAGCGTATTCTGCTGTTTTCTTTTTTAGTGTGCTCCTGCATAAAGTGAAACAAGGGGGTGTTTTTCAGTGAATAAAAAATGGATCAATCGTGAGGGCAGCAAATGGGTGAACGATGGAATTGTGACAGAAGAGCAGGTGCAGCGAATCGCGGCTCTGTACCCGGATGAAAGCAAAAGCAAAATATCCGGTCTTCTCCCCGTTTTTGGCTCACTGCTCATTGGCTTGAGTATCCTTAGCTTTATCGCGTCGAACTGGGATGGGATCTCACCTGTTTTCCGCCTTGTTCTCTTAGCTGCGTTCGTTATAGGATTTTACACGGCTGGAGAGCGTTTTCTCGCTAAGAAAAACGTCAGTACAGGAAATAGTCTGATTGTGCTAGGAATCATTTCCTTTGGAGCGGCCATCGTCCTGCTTGGCCAGACATTCAACTTGGTCTCGTACGATGCGAGGCTATTCGTATTGTGGTCACTTCCTGCCCTGTATTATTTATACCGCGACAAAAAGCCGATTTTTTACGCGACATCACTTGTGTTGATCGGGTATGGCCAGTACTATTCGTTCAGTGAATTTCATTCATTCAGTTATGTACTATTCTTGCTGTACGCAGCCGGGATTGGCTGGTATACCCTTACTGTCAACCACCGTGGCTACAACTGGCTGTTCAGCATCGGATTTGGTTTGCAGTCCCTTTTATTCTTTGTGGAAATGGAATGGAACTTATTTTGGCTTCTCCTCTTTTATACAGCACTTTATTCATTATTTGATTGGGTCGCTGATCATCCATGGAAAAGACCATTTCAGCAGACAGCCGTATTAGCTGGTTTTTTATATGCTTATACACTATATTTTTCCTACACAAGCGGCTGGAACGATGACAACACGGTATCACAGGGATGGCTGTATTTTCTTCTTTTCGTCAGCATTGCCGGCATTTCCATATACGGCAAATGGAAAAACCATGACCAGCCTCTCATTTGGGAGCTTCTGATTTTTGTTCCGTTGTTCCTGCTCATCAACGTCACTGCTGCCTTCACCACCGGCATTCTTTATCTCGTCATGCTGTATACCTTCTCTGGTAAAATGCTCGAATACGCGTACAAAACTGAAAGCAGACGTCGGATGAATGCGGGAATCCTCCTGTTCCTGCTGATCACATTAATGGCATATTTCAACTTAGCTTGGTCGTTTCTGCCCAAATCGCTCTTCTTCCTCATGGGCGGATTGCTGCTGTTTGGGTTAAACGCCTTATTGCAAAGAAAGAAGAAGGAAATGCTGAACAATGGAGGCGGTAAATGATGAGAATGCTTTCTTGGAAAGTTGTGGTCGCCCTGCAGCTTGCCGTCCTTCTTTTCATATCAGGCAGCTATTATGCGGCAGGCATGTATGGCAAAGAGATCGCCATAAAAACCAAGCCGGTAGACCCGAGCGATTTGCTGTATGGTGATTATGTGACATTGAACTACGAAATCAGCGATGTGGATCCTTCCCTTTGGCCAGGAAAATGGAAAAGCAGAGATGAAGACATCTACGTCGTATTAACAAAAGATAAAGGCCAGCACTACACCGTAAAAAAACTGAGCAAAGAGCGACCAGAGGTGTCAGGCAGTGATGTTGCGATTAAAGCGCAGGCTGCTCCAGGATGGAGCGAGACAAAAGAAACCATCTCGCTCACTTATGGCCTTGAGAGATTTTATGTAAAAGATAATACGGGAACAGCGTTAGAGAAGAAAGCTGGCAACATGACTGCGGTTGTTAAAATCGCTCCGTGGGGCCAGGTGCGGCTGCTTGAACTGAAGGATTAATGCCTCTGTTCCTTTGTTTAATCTCTAGGTTTCGGGGAACATTGAACATAGAGGTGAAAACACATGTCTGAAACCAAAATCATTGAAATGAAAGATCACTTAAACAGCTGGGCTGGCCAGCAGATTTCGATCAGAAAAGAAGAAGCCGGTGACCTAGACCAGATCACGATTTCACTTGAAGAGGCAACGTTCGAACAGCGAGAAGCACAGGATGATTATTTAGGGGACCACGTCCTTTTCCTTCACGGCAAAGCGTACAGCACCGGTGAAGGAAACCTAGTGGAACTCCCGTCGGTACTTTATGAGGTCTCACTTGATGGCGTAAATGACGTTAGCATAAATGACCATATTATCACCTTTGAGACGAGCCGCGCACAATATGCCATCAGCATTAACTGATTCTATTTTTAAAAAACAGACCGGTCCCATTGGCAAACGGACCGGTCTGTTTCTGTTTTTTCAACCCTATCACTCCATATTTCCTGCCATATCGGTAAGTGAATCTGCTGATCCGGCAATGTCGCTGACGATACCAGCCATTTCCTCTATAACTTTCGCCATTCCTTTAATCTCTTCATGAAGGAGTCCGCTATTTTGCCCGCTTTTCTCCATTTTGAAGCTGATTTTATTAAAAAAAGCGGTAATATCAATAGAATCACTGACACTTTCTTTTACAATTTTCTTAATATCATTTAAGGAGTGCGTAACCATTGCAATGCGTTCATTCGTTGTATAAACGATGTCTGATACACTGCCAACAGATACTTTGGTCTGTTCAGAAAGCTTCCTTACTTCTTGAGCAACCATTGTAAATCCATGCCCAGCATCCCCCGCTCGTGCCGCCTCAATAGCCGCATTTAACGCCAGCAGGTTTGTCTGATCTGCTATCTCTTTGATCATGCTCAAGACACCATTAATCTGCATAGTCGCCTCTTCTAGCAGCGCGAGCTCAGTCGAGATACGGACCGTTTTTTCGTTAACGGACGATACCATATGCTGATGTTGTTCTAGTCTTGCTTCTCCTTCAACCGAATGGGTTCGCACTTCATTCGCTGTTTTGGAGCTGTTTTGCGCGAAAGTGACCACCTCTTCTGATTGAACAGAAAGCTCTTGAAGTGAGGCACTTGCTTCTTCTGAAATGGCAGCCAAACCTTCTGCAGCCAATATCACGTTCTGGCGAATCGCAGATTTTTCTTTCTCATGCTTTTGTCTTTGGTTAGTTTGTTCCTGTTCAAAGGCTTCGAGAACGATTTGCTGTTCAAAGTTCAAGATTTTCGTTACCGCCGCTGCCGCTATGTGATAATCGTCTTTATCGGCAACATGCAGGCTGATGATGTTAAGCAGCGAAAGAAGAAGATCTTGAAAAGATGAGATGTACCATTTAGGTGCTAAACCGATTTTAAAATGGATTTCTGCGATGAATTTTCGCTTCGCAACATATTGTTCGTCAATAATCCCTTCAAACATTTCAATAATATGGCGGCTGAGCGTGCCTTTAAGCCGTTCAACTGAACTGTTTTTTTCGATGATATGAACGAGTGAAGGCACGTGATCAATGGACTTGTAAAACCGTGTCACAATCTGTTCAATATGCTGTTGAACCAATGGCTGCAGCTGCCGGCAGATGGCCAAGTCCTCTTTGCCTAAAGAGATAATGGTAAGCTGCGTCTGCCAGTCACTGCCCTTAGGCAACGAAACTGTCGTGTCATTCAACATGACAGCAGCTTTTTCTCTTAAGCTTCTCTCTTTTTCTTTTGCTGTAAAAAACAGTAACCGTGCCACTTCTTTCGCCTCATTTCTAAGCAAGTTACTTTCTAAAATACAGCTTATAAGAAAAAAATGGTGTGATGTTTATCACATGTTGTCCGATGTGCATCCCCTTCTTTATCCACGCTTGATGTTTTCTTTTCCTTCTTAAGGGTATTTTTCTAATATGGCACACTCATTAAATAAAAATAGGAGGTTACGAATCATGACATTTTACAGAAAATTATTAGTCGGAAGTCTTGCAGCGATGTTAACATTAGGTGGAGTGACCGCCTGCGGTGATGGTGTAGATCAGGATAATGGTGTGGATGACGGCGAGAAAAATGATGAGATGGATGATAAAAACAAAGAAACCAATTAAAGAAAAGGCCTTTGATCGCGTTCATTACCGCGATCAAAGGCCTTTCATTATTAACTAACAGCTTTTTTGTTGGATTTGTCACCGTTTCCCTGCTGAATCTTGTACATCTGGTAATAACGGCCTTTAATCTCCATCAGTTCATCATGGCTTCCACGCTCTGCAATCGAGCCGCGGTCCAGAACGAGAATCTGGTCAGCGTTCTTAATCGTTGATAATCGGTGAGCGATGATAAAGGTTGTTCTGCCGCGCTTAAGCACGTCGAGTGCTTCTTGTATAACGGCTTCTGTTTCCGTATCAATGCTCGCTGTCGCTTCATCCAAAATAAGGATCGCTGGATTATAGGCTAAAGCACGAGCAAATGAGATCAGCTGGCGCTGTCCGGAAGACAACGTACTCCCTTTTTCAATAACAGGTTCATCGAGCCCCTTCGGCAAGTTCTCAATGAACGGCATCGCGCCTACATCCGTCAGCGCCTTTTCGACCATCTCACGTGTGATGGAAGGATCGTTCAGGCTCACGTTTGTCGCGATTGTTCCAGAAAAGAGGAACGGATCTTGCAAGACGATGCCAATATGCTGTCTTAGCTCCTGTTTAGACATCTTCATAATGTCACGGCCGTCAATCGTAATCTTGCCTTCTTGTATGTCGTAAAAACGGAACAGCAAGTTCATGATGGAACTCTTTCCTGATCCTGTATGGCCGACCAAGGCAACCGTTTCACCTTGCGCTGCATCGAAGGTGATATTTTTAAGAACCTTTTCATCCTTAACATAACTGAACGAAACGTCCTCAAACGATACGTTGCCGATGTACCTGCCTGGATCACGTGGCTCTACTTCCATTCCCGGTTCGTCTAAAAGGACGAATACACGCTCAGCCGATACGAGTGCCTGCTCAAGCTGTGCCAGCTGGTTCACCATGCCGGTAACTGGATGGAATAGACGGTTTAAATAGTCAACAAAGGCATACAGCACCCCGATTGAAATCGCGCTGCCCACCCCAAGCGCCTGCCCTCCGAAGTACCAGATGAACGCCATAAACGCTAGGTTCTTCAATAGCAGGACTAAGTTGTGCCCTGTCATCGCATTCAAGCTCAGGAGTTTTCTTTGGTACGTGAAATATTCCGTGTTCATCGTTTCAAACTCTGTTTGAGTTTCCTTTTGGCGCTTGAACGCCTGAATGATCGTCATTCCGTTGATCGATTCGTTGATCATCGCATTGATGTCAGACAGAACAGATCGTATTTTGTGATTATAATGCGATGCGAACTTGCGGTATACCTTGATCCAGACGAGGAGGATCGGTACGAGCACCAAACAGATCGAAGCCAGTCTAGCATCAAGCAGGAACAATGCAATGAATATTCCTGTTAAATAGATAATGCCTGTGAAAAAGTTTGCCAGTACGTTAATGAATAATTCTTTGATCGATTCTGTATCATTCGTGATGCGTGCCACTATCTTCCCTGCCGGCTGGTTATCAAAATAAGTAATCGGCACTCTTTGCACTTGCGCGAACACATCTTGCCTGATCTTCTTGATAACCAGATTAGACGAACGCTGCAGCATATAACGCTGTCCGTATTGAAAGAACCCAGCAAATATCAATAGTGCTAAATAAAAGCCCATCAGCTTTAAAATGCCTTTTATCTCTGGCTTGTAAAAAGGGTACACCTCTTTTACAGTAAGCTTCTCGGCATCATACGCCGCCTTTTTATCCTTGAATGTAAAGACCACCTGGCCACCGCTGTATTTTCTGTCGCCTTCTTTATTGCTGATGCTGCCATCAACAAAATAGTAGGAGCGTCCAATCTGGATGATGTTCGCTTCGGCCCCTTTTTTGTCGCCTTCCTCAAAATAATCAGAACGCTTATATGTGTTTCCTTTGTATTCTGCTGTATAGCTGTCTTCCTTTTCTGTCTCATGCCACGTCCGTTCGATGCCTAAAATGTGGTCATCGATCAGTGTTTTCGCGATGAACGGCCCAGTCAGTTCCGCTGTGACCGCTATAGCAAGCATGAACAGGCCGAGCATAAAGCTTCTTTTATAAATCAAGGCGTATTGAAACAATCGTTTACCGACGTTCATGCTATACCGCCTCCCCGTTCAGATTTTCCTCGAGCTTCTGACGCTCGTATTGTTCGTTATACCACCCATCCTGAGCGATAAGCATTTCGTGCGTGCCTTCTTCTGTAATCCTTCCATCATCAAGTACGACGATCCAGTCTGCATGCTCAACCGCAGAAAGCCGGTGCGTGGTGATAAAGGTTGTTTTCCCAGCGCGTTCTGTCCGGATATTCCGGATGATAGCCGCTTCTGTCTTCGCGTCAACCGCAGACAAAGCATCATCCAATATCAGGATTTCAGGATCCACATATAGTGCGCGAGCGATAGAAACACGCTGCTTTTGCCCGCCGGACAGTGCCACGCCTTTTTCTCCGACAAGCGTGCTTAGCCCCTCAGGCAGGTACTCCACATCTTTTCGGAACGATGCCATCTCAAGCACATGGTTCAGGCTCTCGTCCGTCCCTTTGCTATTGCCAAACATAATGTTTTCTTTTACAGAACGCGAGAAAAGGAACGCGTCTTGCGGGACATAGCCGATCCAGCTCTGCAATGTTTCCATATCAATGTCCTCAATAGAGATCCCAGAGATTTTAATATCCCCAGAGCCCGCAGGGTACTCACGGAGCAGCTGTTTTAACAAAGTCGTCTTACCAGCGCCCGTGCGTCCAACAATGCCCAAAGTCCCGCCCTTTTGCACAGATACACTCAAATCTTTCAAGTTATCAAACTCAGAAGACGGATAACGGAACGTCACGTTCTCAAAGGATATCGTTCCAGGCTCAGATAAAGGAACAAGATCTGTGCCATTCACCACATCCTGCTTATAAGCTAGTGTTTCATTGACACGGTCAAGCGAAGCGCTTCCCCGCTGCATCACGTTAATCAGTTCACCGACTGCAATCATCGGCCAAATCAGCATACCTAAGTACACGTTGAACGAAACTAGTTCTCCTAATGTAATCGTATTGTGAAAAACCATATACGCGCCATAACCGAGTCCGATCAAATAACTGATTCCGACCATAATCTTAATCGTCGGATCAAACAACGCATCAATTCGCGACACTGCCAAATTCTTTTGATAAACCTCTTCCGTAACATCATTAAATCGCTTCATGTCAGCTTCTTCTTGGACATAAGCTCGAACAACACGCACCCCTTGAACACTTTCCAGTACCGAATCATTCATCTCACCAAAAGCATCTTGAGCAACAGTAAAGCGCATATGAACCTTTGCACCATATTTATTGATAATGATGGCAATAACCGGAAGCGGAATAATCGCCGCAAACGTCAGCTTCCAGCTGATCATGAATCCCATGACAAGCAAAATCGTTCCCATGAACAAAGTAGAATCAACCAGCGTCAATACACCAAACCCAGCCGTCATCGAAATCGCCTTCAAATCGTTCGTCGCACGCGCCATCAAATCACCCGTACGATTCTTCTCATAAAAAGTAGGCGTCATCTTCAGCATATGGCGCATAAAACGAGACCTCATCGTACGCTCAATAATAAACGCCCCGCCAAACAGCTGATACAGCCAAACATACATCAAGCCATACATCGACACCAGAACCGCAGCAAAAATCCAGATCGTCTCAACCATCTCAGCTTTCGTCAGCGTCCCCATATAAATCGCATCAATCGCATCACCAATCAATTTAGGCGGTATAATTTCAATTACACCAACCAATGTGAGCAACGTAATAGCAATCGTGTATCGCAGCCAATGCTTTTTAAAAAACCAGCCTAATTTAAATAAAACGGTAAACATCTATTATCCCCTCTTTCTTTCGATGCGGACACAAAGAATGCAAAGCAAGCTCCTCCCGAGCTACCCAAATAACGTGTGGTCCTTGCGTTCTAGCCATACAGTTTTCTGTGCAGTTTTCATACCTTTCATCTCCCAATGCTTTATATTTAACGGAATTTTCCAGTTAAACCGAAATAAAAAAAGCATACCACGAGCGGATATGCTTCAAAAAAAATAAAAAACACGCCACAAATGGAAACGTGACCTGCCGAATATGTAAAAATATAAGCTGAAAAAAACGGAACAGCTAGCCTATTTTTTTGAGCGGCGGGCCATGGTATGAAGTTGTAAGTTTTGTGCTGCTCCACGGCATACTCCGCGGACAATTTCAATCGTAATCATGACACCTGCTCCTTTCCATAAAATAGGTTTTTGTTTAACTTTGGTAATCTTAACACTATTCTAATTAGTATGTCAAATTGAATTTAATATGCTGTTTATTTAGTATGTTTGAAAACATCAAAGAACATGTTCGCGAACCCCGTCCAAGAACCAAACCAATTAGCTTCGACAGCAATTATCCATGTTCGCACAAACAAAGCCAAACAACCAAACCCTCTTTTGCACCCCTGCGTCCCGCAGTGGGGTCCGGTACCGATCACGGGTTTCGATTATACCGAAGGTCATAATCTCGGTACCGGACCTCAGATGTTTGAAAACATCGAAGAACATGTTCGCCAATCCAAGCCCAAGAGCCAAAACCAATAAGCATCGAAGCAACTATGGATGTTCGCACAAATTAATTCTAAAGAGCCAAACCGTCTTTAGCATCGCTGCGTCCCCGTTGCGTCCCGCAGTGGGGTCCGGTACCGATCACGGGTTTCGATTATACCGAAGGTTATCATCTCGGTACCGGACCCCAGATGTTTGAAGACATCAAAGAACATGTTCGCCATGCTCCGCCAAAGAACCAAACACAAGTATAGAAATCCCATTAAACATAAAAAAGAAGCGTGAGCTCCATAGGTATCTCACACTTCTTATTGTTTTTAGTTGAATTGTCTTGTCAAATTCGCCATTTCAATGGCGGAGACGGCAGCTTCCCAGCCTTTGTTGCCGGCTTTTGTTCCGGCGCGTTCTACTGCCTGCTCGATGGAATCAACCGTGAGGACGCCGAAAATGACGGGTATGCCTGTTGAAAGAGCGGCGGCAGAGACTCCTTTTGCGGCTTCGTTGCACACATAGTCAAAGTGCGGCGTGCTGCCGCGGATGACGGCTCCGAGTGTGATGACAGCATCATAGTTTCCGCTCTCCGCCATCTTTTTCGCGATGAGTGGAATTTCAAATGCGCCTGGCACCCACGCCATATCCACGTCGTCTTCAGAAACGCCGTGTCGCTTAAATGCGTCCTGTGCACCCGAAACGAGTTTCCCAGTAATAAATTCATTGAAACGCCCCGCGACGATACCTACTTTAAGTCCTGTACCTACTAAATGTCCTTCAAATGTCTTTGCCATTGTTTAACCCTCCTGATAGATAGTATGTTTAGAAATGTAGCATATGGCCGAGCTTGCTCTTTTTCGTTTTCAAATAGCTTTCATTATCTTTGACTGCTTGCATTTGTATGGGTACTCGCTCCGTTACATCCAGACCATAGCCTTTAAGGCCGGCAATCTTTCTTGGATTGTTCGTAAGCAGCTTCATTTTCCGAACGCCCAGCTCTCTTAAAATTTGTGCCCCGATGCCATAGTCCCTGAGATCAGGCGCGAAGCCGAGCTCCTCGTTCGCTTCCACTGTATCAAGTCCCTGCTCCTGCAGCTTATAGGCTCGCATCTTATTCAACAAGCCGATACCGCGTCCTTCCTGGCGCATATAAAGCAATATGCCCCGCCCTTCTTTTTCAATCTGACTTAAAGCGGCATGAAGCTGAGGACCGCAGTCGCAGCGGTGAGAACCGAACACATCCCCCGTCAGGCACTCGGAGTGAACCCTTACCAGTATCGGTTCGTCAGCGGACAGTTCCCCTTTTAATAAGGCAACATGCTCCTTATCGTCCAGTACATTGGAGAAGCCGATCGCTTTAAAATCGCCGAAAGCTGTCGGCAATGTAATTTCGACTTCCTTCTGTACAAGCTTGTCTTGTTTATTGCGGTAACTGATTAAATCCTTAATCGTGATCAGCTTGATACCGTGCTGATCACTCATTTCTTTCAGCTGCGGAACTCGTGCCATCGAGCCGTCTTCGTTCATAATCTCGCATATGACGCCTGCCGGGTTTCCACCGGCAAGACGGGCTAAATCGACCGCAGCTTCCGTATGGCCGGCACGCCGTAAAACACCGCCCTCCTTCGCAATCAAAGGAAAGATATGACCTGGCCGCTTAAAATCGCCGGCGGAGGATTGGGGGTTCGCTAGCTCATTAATCGACAAGGCTCGTTCTTGAGCCGATATGCCAGTCGTTGTGGAAACATGATCCACACTCACTGTAAATGCGGTTCCGTGTGAATCCGTATTTACAGTGACCATAGGAGACAGTTCAAGCCGAGCAGCCATTTCCTCTGTTATGGGAACACACACGAGACCTCTGCCCTGCGTCACCATGAAGTTGACCGCTTCAGGCGTCACTTTGTCTGCAAGCATCACAAAGTCTCCTTCGTTCTCGCGTTCTTCATCATCGATGACGATAATCATCTTGCCGTTTTCCAAATCGTGAAGTGCTTCTTCTATAGAGTGGAACATAACCTTCCTCCTGTCATCTTAAAAACCATTCTGCTCAAAGAATTCATAGGTCAGCTCTTTTTTTCTGTTCGTCTCGGACGGTACTCCGTGCATCATCCGCCCTACATATTTCGCCAGCATATCGCACTCGACATTCACGTGCTGTCCTTTTCCTTTGGCTCCCAAAACGGTATGTGCCACAGTATGAGGGATGAGAGAAACCGTAATCGTATCCTCTGTCACACCAAAAATCGTTAGGCTTGTCCCGTCTATCGAGACAGAGCCTTTCATCATAAAATACATCATTAAGTGCTGCGGCATTTTGATTTCGTAATAAATGGCGTTTTGTTCAGGACGCTTGTACACAATCTCGCCTGTTCCGTCCACATGGCCAGAAACAAAATGGCCGCCGAACCTTCCGCCTGCTGCCATCGCCCGCTCTAAATTCACAGTTGAACGAACGTTTAACTCTTTTAACGTGGTAGACATGTACGTTTCAGGCATCACATCCACTGTAAATTGATTGGCAGCAAACGATGTAACAGTCAAGCAGACGCCATTGACGGCGATGCTGTCTCCTAGCTTAACGTCGGTTAAAATGGCTGAGGCAGCAATCGTCAAAACAATGGTTTCACTGCTTTTTTTAATAGAGGAGACGGTTCCAAGTTCTTCGATGATTCCTGTAAACACTTACCTTCCTCCTTTAACAGAAGCGATGATTTTAATATCAGGGCCGATTTGTCCGACACTCTCGATTTCCAGGTTCAGCGCGTCCTTTAACTGCTGTATCCCAGTTCTTCCAAAAGGCTGGGGAGCTTGAGCACCGCCTATGAGCTTCGGTGCCATATACAAAATCAGCTGCTGAATATTTCCTGATGCTAGAAAACTGCCGTTGACCGCGGAGCCGCCTTCTACAAACAGCGACGTCACGCCTTCGCTTCCGAGCAGCTCTAACACGCTGGGTATTTCAATTTTGAGTGAATCAAGCTGAATAACTTTGATTCCTTTTTTTGTGTAGGAAATGATTTGCTCATACTCCACACCTGATCCTGTAATAATCCAGGTCGGTGCGGCTCCGTCCTTAACGAGTTTGGAAGTGAGCGGTGTTCGTAAAGAAGTGTCTAACACAATGCGGATGGGGTTTCTTCCGCCGTTTGGGAGGCGTGTGGTGAGAGAAGGGTCGTCGGACAGCACTGTTCCAACTCCGACAAGGATGGCATCGTGTGTATGCCTGTAGTAATGAGCGTCTTTCCTGGATTCTTCGCTCGTGATCCATTGGCTTTCGCCCGCTGCAGTCGCGATTTTGCCGTCTAGGCTGACAGCTGTTTTCACGGTCACATACGGTGTCCGGTGCTTTTGAAAATGGTTGAACACCTTGTTCAGTGATTCTGATTCAGACCGGCACACACCTGTCACGACTTCTAATCCTGCTTCACGCAGTTTTTTCATGCCATTACCGCTCACGACCGGATTTTGGTCAACCGCCGCAATCACGACCTTTTTAATACCTGAAGCGATAATGCGGTCGGCACATGGCGGTGTTTGGCCATGATGGCTGCACGGCTCGAGCGTAACATAAATCGCTGCTCCTTCTGCCTTTTCGCCTGCCATATTCAGTGCATGAACCTCCGCGTGATGTTCGCCAGCTCTCAGGTGCGCACCCATGCCGACGATCTGTCCGTCTCTCACAACAACGGCACCGACCATCGGATTTGGCGACGTCTGCCCTTCTGCACTTTTGGCAAGTTCAAGCGCGAGTTTCATAAAGTGTTTATCAGTCATCCTTCTCACCTTCTTTCTGCGCCAAATAAAATACCCCGGAAGACACACTTCTCCCGGGGTTCGTTTGCTTAATTTTTTAAGCAATACTAAATAAGCTTTCATCAGTACGTGTTTTTTCACGATTTAAAAGCCTTCTCTACCTTCTCCCATCCAGACTATACTGTCGGCTCCGGAATTTCACCGAATCCACCGCACGCCAGCTTTACACACTGTGCGTCCGGGTCACGGGCTGAGAAACAAAAATGTTTCATCACCGCCGGTTGGGAATTTCACCCGACCCCGAAGGTACTTACTTATTCAATTATATCCATTATAGATAAGATGAACAAAGAAAACAAATGTGTTTACTTGTTATTGTCGGATTATTCATTTTTTCTGCCGCGTGTCATGAAAAGAGGCAGCATCCCTGATTAAAAGGATGCTGCCTCTTTTAAGTTAAACTTTCACGCATGATGCTATCAAATGATGAAGGATGATCTACCCTTATTAAAATTCTGCTCGCCTTGCGTCTGAACCCGTACAAGAGCGTATATTCCTGCGGTTCCTTGAGCTTGATCTCAAACTGCGGCTTTTCTTGTACAAAGTCTGCCACAAATGCCTCGAAGGTATCTTTCAACTCTTTAGCGCCAGGCTGCTCAGGGCCATCATATTTTGTAAATTCTTGAATGTTCTCTAATGGAACAACTATTCCTTTTGTTATGCCCACCTGAAGGATCAGTTCTTTGTCGTTCAGCACAAACGGCTGCTTTCTAACAGCTTGTATGTGCGAAACCAAAAAGAGAATCGTATACATATTCAGCGCTAGAATAATATAAGCTGCATATACGTTCCACTGATGCAGAAGATAATGAAACCCGATCGTTTCAAGCGCGATTGCATGAATGAGCATGATGTTCAGCGCAGTGAATCCGGTTTTTTCGTGGTACGTAAAAATGTTAGAGCCATCCGCCCTTTTCTTGCGCCAAGAAAAGAAAGCGAAATAGAATAACATCCATTCACTCATATAGATCTCAGAAACCGGAGAAGGAGTGAGACGGCTATATACATGACGTCTGGCTCGCACGGCAAACGGTATATTTTTATCGTGATGGCTTTTTAAACTTCGTGGCCCAAGAAGAACGCTCTTTAAGATAAAGTACAAGAAATACAGTTCTACAGCGATCAGCAGCAATTCAAAAGCAATCAGCACTTTTGGAATAGCGGTGAATGACTCCATCTGTTCTGCAGGAATGATATACGTTCCTGCAAAGTAACCAGCGAATACAGCCAAAACAACAAGCTTCCAAGAATACTTTTTTCGGATAATCATAAAGTATGTGACCAGAGGGATGACCACAAGTAGATCAAACAATGATGCAAACACCATGTATCGCGGAGCTGGCATCTTTTCAATGTGGTAAACAAAATAATTGCTGAGCAAAACCACCGTGATAATGAAAAGGTAAAGAAACATTCGCATAGGCTTGGTGTTTAAAATGGTTTTGATTGTCATACTAACACCTCCTACTTCCATTATACGGTAATGCAAAATATTAAATGGATTT
Organism: Fictibacillus iocasae; assembly: GCF_042665465.1. NCBI lineage: Bacteria > Bacillati > Bacillota > Bacilli > Caryophanales > Fictibacillaceae > Fictibacillus > Fictibacillus iocasae. The sequence goes on from NZ_JBHTCP010000048.1 coordinate 60,833, forward strand.
TATTTCAAGTTTCACACAACGTACAAAATTAAAATTAAGAAGACCTATACGCTGGTGCCATTTTCCTGCAATATTCAATAATTTCCTTTCTCCTGACAATCCCTATGAATATATCGCTGTCATCGACTACAGGAACAAAATTCTGTTCTGAAGCCATCTGCAGCAAATCTTCCATTTCTGCATCGATATGAACGGTATTCATTTTTCGGAATGGCTGTATGTGGTCGATGGAAAAATGATGGCAGTTATCAAAGGTGACATTGCGGTTATTCTTCAAAAACCAGAGTATATCGCCCTCTGTAATGGTAAAAGAGTATTTCCCCTGCTGATCGATTATGGGTATGGCTGAAAAACGGCAATTCGCCATTTTCTCGATTGCCTGCCTGATCGTGACACCACTCTTGAGAAAAGCCACCTCTTTCTTTGGCAATAGAAAAAATGCTACGTTCATTTTCATAAATCCTTTCTCTACGATTCTCTTGTTTTATAGTCTGATACAATATGAATGTCGATGCCTGAAGCATATCTCATAATGTTGTTTACAATCGAACCTTTCCAGATTTCTTCCCACCTGCTTCTGGCGGATTGGCCTAATATAATCTGTGTTACACCATTTTCCACCGCAACATCTGTAATCGTCTGAGCAATTTTGCGATTGTTCATTTGTTCTGCGATAAAACGGGCATTGAACTGTGCGGCAAGCTTTTTCCAATCATGAATTTTCTTCCGTTCTTCAGCACTCCTGTTCATGGATGCTTCATTTGACACATGAAGGATGATAAGATCCGTCTTTAGCCTGTTCGCGATCCGCCATCCTCTGCGGATCAGCTTCTCGGCATTTCCGCCGTGCTGGACACAGACCATAATTCGTTCATGTGCTCCTGTAGGACCGCTCTGTCCGTTGCTTTTTTTCGCCTTCTCAATGCGCTCATCCACATCGTCGGCCACTTCACGTAAAGACAGCTCACGCAGCGCTCCTAAGTTGCTTTTCGTAAAGAAGTTTTCAAGTGACTGCTCTATTTTACTGTGATGATAGATTTTGCCGTCTTTCAGCCTTTTTCTTAAAATCTCGGGTGTTACATCAATGAGTATGACTTCGTTCGCCATATGAAGAAACTGATCAGGAATCCGCTCCCTCACCTTCACGTTTGTAATCTGTTCGACGATATCGTTCAGACTCTCCAAATGCTGAATATTAACAGCCGAGATGACATGGATACCTGCTTTCAAAATTTCTTCCACATCCATATACCGCTTCTCTCGTTTAGATGTCGGAACGTTCGTATGTGCAAGTTCGTCAACAATCACGATGTCCGGATTTCGTTGAATGATTGCTTCCGTATCCATCTCTTCTAATGCATGGCCTTTATAATGAACCTGTAATTTTGGCATCACTTCCAGATTCTTAATAAGTTCCGCTGTTTCCCTCCGGCCGTGCGTCTCAATCAAACCGATTACAACGTCAATTCCTTCATTCCTTAAATCACGTGCTTCCTGCAGCATTCGATACGTTTTGCCAACACCTGGTGCAGAACCGATATAGACCTTTAATTTACCTCTTTTAAGATGTTCTATTTCCTGCAATATTTCTTCAGGTGTTTTTCTGCGGTAAGCCGGACACATGACTCATCCTCCTCATGACAGAGCAAATGCCCCGGCCTAATTCTATCGGCCGAGGCTGCCCTATTATTTTCGCATCGCTTCCTGCACGTTCATGTTCAAAAGAAGGACATTGACTCTTTCTTCTCCGAAAAGGCCAAGATCTCTTTTCTCCATTGATTTATCAATAATTGCGCGCAGTTCTTTCCTTCTTAATCCAGATGCCTTGCTCACTCGGTCAATCTGAAATTCTGCTGCTTCTACTGAAATATGAGGGTCTAGACCAGATCCTGAGTTGGTGACCAGATCCACAGGCATCTCGTTTGTTTCTGTACGGCTGTTTTCTTTCTTCAATGCCTTAATTGAGGCTTCCGTCCTTTTCAGCATATCCTCATTGGAAGGCGCATAGTTATTCGAGCCAGTAGCGGCCCCGTTATTTTCTATAGAAGAAACACGGCCTTGGAAAAATTCAGGTCTTTTAAAATTTTGGCCGATTAACTCGGATCCAATAACCTTGCCTTCCTCATTTGTCACTAAGCTTCCGTTTGCCTGATCAGGGAATATCGTCTGCGCAAGCCCTATCATGGCCAGCGGGTAGGCAATGCCGCATAGTACAATCATGAGTAATGATAATCTTATTATTTTAAACAAGGTGAACCCTCCACGTTCATTATAGAAAGCTTTATTTTCATAACTTTGTTGCTATTAGAGCTCTGAGATGTAGTGATTTCCGTTATCCTTACATCACCATTCCAACAATCATATCAATGGCTTTGATTCCAATAAATGGGACGAAAATCCCTCCCAGTCCATAGATCAAAATGTTTCGGGAAAGCAGTTTGTTCGCGCTCATTGGCACGTATTTTACACCTTTCATCGCCAGCGGAATCAGAAGCGGGATGATGATCGCATTGAAGATCAATGCTGACAGGATAGCGCTTGTTGGTGAATCCAATCCCATGATATTCAGTGCTTCCATCTGAGGGATGGCCACTGTAAACATCGCCGGTATGATAGCGAAGTATTTCGCGATGTCATTGGCGATACTGAATGTCGTCAATGACCCGCGCGTCATTAATAACTGCTTGCCGATCGCAACCACTTCAATAATTTTTGTCGGATCGGAATCCAGATCCACCATGTTTGCCGCTTCCTTTGCAGCGGCAGTTCCGGAGTTCATGGCCAATCCTACATCGGCTTGAGCGAGTGCGGGAGCATCGTTCGTGCCATCTCCAGTCATGGCGACAAGCTTTCCTTTTTCCTGTTCTACCCGGATTACCCGTATCTTATCTTCAGGCGTGGATTCTGCGATAAAATCATCGACTCCTGCTTCCTGTGCGATGGTTGCTGCAGTCAGCGGATTATCTCCCGTACACATGATCGTTTTAATCCCCATTTTCCTGAGTTCTTCAAAACGTTCACGGATTCCTGGCTTTACGGTATCTTTCAAGTAAATAAGCCCCAGTATTTTATTATCAACAGATACAGCCAGTGGTGTTCCACCTTTTCGGGCGATCTCATCACTCTTGTTCTTTAAGTCACCTGGAACAATACCGCCCTTAGACTCAATAAACTTTCTTATGGAATCGACAGCACCTTTTCGGAAAATCGTTCCGTTTACGTTCAAACCGCTCATTCTTTCCTCGGCTGTAAAAGGAATGATTTCAGCTTTTTCATAGTGTGCAGAATTCCAAGTGATTCTTTGTTTTTTAGCGAGCTTCAAAACAGAACGTCCTTCTGGGGTTTCATCAAATAAAGAGGTAACGACCGCCATTTCTGTCACTTCACGCTGCGAGACATCTCCTACTGGAATAAATTCTGCAGCAAGACGGTTGCCAAACGTGATCGTACCTGTTTTATCTAGAATAATGGTGTTAATATCTCCTGCCGCTTCTACCGCTTTCCCTGACATCGCCAATACGTTAAAGCGTGTCACACGGTCCATACCGGCTATCCCGATCGCTGATAAAAGAGCTCCGATTGTCGTAGGGATCAAACAGACAAGCAAGGCAATCAGTGTTGAAATCTCTAAATCTATCCCGACATATTTTGCGATCGGCACAAGTGTTACCACAACAAGCAAAAAGATGATCGTTAGCGTAACAAGCAGAATGTTAAGTGCAATTTCGTTCGGTGTTTTTTGACGTTTTGCTCCTTCAACGAGCGCGATCATTTTATCGAGGAATGACTCCCCAGGGTCTGCCGTAATACGAACCTTAATCCAGTCACTGACAACTTTTGTCCCGCCGGTAACGGAGCTGAAATCTCCTCCAGACTCCTTAATGACGGGTGCGGATTCTCCCGTGATCGCAGATTCGTCTATTGAAGCAAGACCCTCGATAATTTCCCCATCTCCTGGAACGAGATCGCCGGTTTCCACAAGTACGATGTCCCCTTTGCGAAGCTCATCAGAAGAGATGGTTTTGACTGTTCCATTTTTCAGCCATTTTTTTGCCTGCGTACCTTTTTTTGTTTTCTTCAAACTGTCTGCCTGCGCTTTGCCACGCCCTTCCGCCAATGCTTCAGCAAAATTGGCGAATAGGATGGTAAACAGGAGGATGATGAAAACAGACACGTTATAGCCTAGCGCAGCTTCTGATTGGAAAAGGGATGGCGCCAGAATCATAAGCAGTACAAGCAGCGTTCCCACTTCTACAACGAACATGACTGGATTTTTCATCATGGTTAATGGGTTTAACTTTTTAAAACTTTCTACAACGGCTTTTTGAATAAGACCGGAATTATGATTCTGATTATATTGATTCATCTCTTACACCTCATTGGTTAACGTATCATCAAGTATTCAGCGATTGGACCGAGAGCGATGACTGGCAGAAATGTCAGTGCACCTACTATAATGACGACCCCTACTAAAATACCGACGAACAGCATGTTATCTGTCTTAAACGTACCGATTGTTTCAGGAACGGGCTGCTTGCGAACTAATGAACCGGCTACAGCAAGCATTGCTATGATAGAGACATAGCGGCCAAGCAGCATGACTAATCCTGTTGTGATGTTCCAAAACGGAGTATTGTCCCCTAACCCTTCAAAACCAGAACCGTTATTAGCAGCTGATGATGTGTATTCATACAGCACCTGTGAGATCCCGTGGAAACCTGGATTGCTGATGGCTCCCTTTCCAAGCTCTGTAACGAAAGCGAGTGCTGTCGGTCCGAGAATAATGAGCGGGTGAATCAGCAAAGCAATCGTGATCAATTTCATCTCTTTCGGTTCAATTTTGCGTCCTAAAAATTCAGGCGTCCGCCCTACCATCAAGCCGCAGATGAACACTCCGATAATCGCATACATCAGCATGTTGACGAGACCCACTCCGTCTCCGCCAAACACTGTATTCAGCATCATGAGTGACAATGGTGTTATACTCCCCAGCGGAGTCAGCGTATCGTGCATGTTATTGACAGTACCGGTTGTCGCCGCTGTTGTTACAGTAGTAAATAAAGCAGACTGAGCGATTCCAAAACGAACTTCTTTTCCTTCCATGCTACCTTGATCGGTGTTCAGCCCCATCGCCGTTAAAGCTGGGTTTCCGCTGCTTTCAGCGGTATAAGCAAGTGCTAAGAATGCAAGGAACAAGATGCTCATCGCTCCAAATATGACCCATCCCTGTTTTTGTTTCGTGGCAAATCGTCCGTACGTATACGTTAATGATGCTGGGATGCACCACATCGACAGGATTTCAATGACGTTCGTTATCGGGCTTGGATTTTCAAAAGGATGAGCAGAGTTCACTCCGAAAAATCCGCCTCCATTTGTTCCTAAGTGCTTGATTGATACGAGTGACGCCACTGGACCTGTAGCGATTTCCTGTTTATCTCCTTCAAGAGTCGTCAGCTGTATAGTAGGATCAAGTGTCTGCGGGACTTTCAACCCCACTAGAATGAGAGTTAACATAATGGACATCGGAATGAGCAATCGTGTGTGGCCTTTTACAAAATCCTCGAAGAAGTTTCCGATTGTCTTTCCTTTTGAAGTAATGCCCCGTATAAAGGCAATCGCCACTACGATTCCGGTTACGGCAGAGGTAAACATCATCATCATGATAACGGACATTTGCGAGAAGTAAGAAAGCCCTGTTTCCCCGCTGTAATGCTGCAGGTTCGTGTTTGTCATAAAGCTGATAATCGTATTGAATGTTAATGTTTGCTCCATGTTATCAATGCCGTTAGGATTGAATGGCAAGATTTTTTGAAGCCGTAAAATGAGATAGCCTACAGCTACCAAAACAAAATTTGTCAGCAATAGCGAAAGTGTATATTTTTTCCACGTTTGCTGCTGCCTGTCTTGTAATCCGCTGATTGCGTAAATGACTTTCTCCACAGGGCCGAATAATTTATCTGTTCTGTTCGGCTGGTTAGAGAAAATATGATAGATATAGCTGCCAAGCGGCTTTATGATGAGAAGCAGCAGTAGGATAACCGCTGCGATCTGCATAACTCCCATGAATACGTTCCTCCTAAACTTTCTTTCATCAAATCTTTCTTAAAACTTTTCAGGATGAATAAGGGCATAAATTAAGTAAACAAAAAGTCCGCCTGATACGATGGCCGTCAGCATCATTTGTCTTCGCCACCTCCGACGATATGGTTACACCATGTAATAAAACTGAAAAAGATTCCAAAAGAAATGAGCAGTACACCGATCATATAAACATCAAGCAAAGTAATTCCTCCTTGTTGATTAGGGAGCCCGCTTTCTTTAGCAGGCTCCAGTTAAGTTAGCGGCGCTTATCAAATACGAAAGACGGAACCGGTTTGTTCAGGCTGTAAAGAATGGTTTTCGCCATCTCAGATTTAACCTGATCTGCTTTTGCCGCTCTTATGATCTGGCCTATTTCACTTGAACTTAACCTCATGTTATTTCGCTCCATTTCTCGTTTAAGATGTCAGCAAGTACTGGATGTTCCCGTTCTTGTTGTGAATAACAAAGTCCGCACCTAAATCTTTGTAAATTCTTGAAAGGTAGCGGCTGTCAGATTTCAAAACAACCACTGGAAGTGTATAACAACTGCGTACCATATCGATTGCCATGCAGCAGCCGATAAATGAAGTTTCATAGATGATGACCTTTGTAATTGCCTTTGAGATCCAGTCTGTATACTGCATGCCGTCCTGAAAGGAAAAGACGAAAATCTGATGGAAGCCTTCCTGGTCCAGCGTGTGTTCCATCGTCCATTCTGGAACACACAGGGCAACGTTTGATCTTTCAGGATATCGCTTAAGCGTACTGATAAATAATTCTGGAACCGCATCAGGAAAGATGATCAACGTCACATTTCTATTTGTCTCCATCTTTCAAATCCTCCTCATTTCCTAAAAAAGCGCACAAAAAAGAAGCCTGCGGAAGAGGAACTCTTCACGCGGCTTCTACAAATCGCTAAATAAGCGTGTAAAATACACGGATTTGTTGCCTCTCTCTAAAACGCTTACGGAGTTAGCTGACGGATTCGGGCGTGAGAGTCGCCCTACTCGATCACTCGAGATTCACCCCATGCGGCATATGACTGGCCGCGGTTGGTTCCCCCGCTCCTAAAAAGGATTAAGCGATAAAGACGCATTAGTACGTATAATTTTTCGTTAATTTTTTAAACAGATGTTTAACTTGACCTTCACCTTCTCTCTCCTGCCACGCTTACGAAGTTAGCTGACGGGTTCGGGCAGCAAGAGTTGCCCGACGATTTCTCGTTTCACCCCAGAAGCGATTTACCGCTTCATTGGTTCCTCCGTTCCTGTTTTCAGGACTCAGCGATCATTGGTAAAATTTATAATTCTGTTGAAGATGTAGATAATCATACTCCCGTATCCATCAGCATGTAAACCGAACAAAAAGCTTAAAACAAACGCATTTCAGGCCATAAACCTTCATTTACTCTGAAAATAACAGCATAATGGTATCCAAACGAATTTTTTCTCTTCTTTTTTCTTTTTTTCACCTAAATATACTCGCCCAATAAAAGATTAACAATTCTGATTACTTGTTGTTTTATAATGTATCCTTACGAATGGAAAACGCCCTTCGAATCATTATTTTAGAATAAATTATGTTTAAATGTTCATCACTAAGGAAAATGTATACCTAACAACTTATCAACAGGAGGAACTCACATGACCTTTCTTTTATCACTCGCGGCTGTTGCAGCAATAGCGGGTATTAACGAATTGAAACATTCTTTAAAATAAGAGTCAGCGCGCATCTAATTGCTAATGTATCGGTGCTCACTAAAAAACATAAAAACAGCACCCGGCTCGAATGCTGGGTGCTGTTCTGCGTTTAATTGTTGTAAGATCGCTCTGCGGAGGGCTCGATTGTTGGTTCTTCCTTTTGTGCTTCCGAAGCCTCGGCAGCTTCTAACTTCCTGACTTGAATCTTTTTAATCTGATGGCCTTCAATCTCGATCACTTTAAACTCATATACTTCATGCTGCAACACTTCTCCAGCCTGAATATCAGAGTTAAGAGAAAGCATCCAGCCGCCGATCGTATCCAGTTCGCTGTCGTCGATAGCAAGTGCATACATTTCATTCACATCGGCGATCAGCACTTTTCCGTCCAACACTTTAATGTTCGGCTTCAAGTCCATAATCATCGGAGATTCATCTTCGTCAAACTCGTCGCGGATCTCTCCAACAAGCTCTTCCATAATATCCTCGATTGTAACGAGTCCAGCAGTACCGCCGTATTCGTCCACAAGGATCGCCATATGAAACCTGTTCTTTTGCAGCTTTACGAGCGTCTCTTTAATTGGTGTGGCTTCAAACACACTCAATACAGGACGGATGTAATGATCAAGGTCATGCTTTTGTCCATTTATAAGATCAAAAAAGATTTCTTTTGAGTTAATCATTCCTAGTACATGGTCTTTGTCTTCCCCTACGACCGGATAACGTGTATATTTTTCCTGCATAATAATCTCCAGGTTCTCATCCATGGTGTTATCCATGTAAACACACATCATTTCCGTACGAGGCACCATGATTTCTTTCGCCACGCGGTCATCGAAATCAAACACTTTGTTCACATAGCTGAACTCTGATTTATTAATTTCTCCGCTTTTATAGCTTTCGCTCAAAATAAGTCGAAGCTCTTCTTCACTATGCGACATGTCATGCTCAGATGCCGGCTTAAAGCCAGCCATCCTTGTCAAAATCTGTGCGCTTCCGTTCAATAGCCAGATGAACGGATACATGATTTTATAAAATAATAATAATGGCCCTGCTAATAACAAGCTGACGGATTCAGCCTGCTGAATCGCAATCGTCTTAGGAGCGAGCTCACCTAGTACAACATGCAAAAATGTGATAACCGAGAAAGCCAGCACGATGGAAATGGTCGAAGCCAACGCTTCTCCTACATCCAGCTTCTCAAATATCGGATGAAGCAGATGCTCCATCGTTGTTTCACCTAACCAACCCAGTGCAAGGGCTGTAATCGTTATTCCAAGCTGACACGCGGACAGCGAGCCATCCAAATTTGAAATGACTTTACGTACCGCTAAAGCCTTTTTGTTCCCTTCCTCAACTAATTGGTCGATGCGCGTACGGCGAACCCGAATGATCGAAAATTCTGCCGCCACGAAAAATGCCGTCAATAGAATGAGAAGAGCTACAACGATTAACTTTAATATGTCCAATTAGACCCTCTGTACCTCAAGAAATCGAGATACGAGAGTTGTCACCTCCTGGGGTATTTATATAGTTAAACACCATTTTACCACAAAAATCAGCTTATGCTTCAAATAACGCCTTATAACTTGGAAGAATGCTGAAAAGGAACGAGACTCTCAGATCTGCGAATCGGATAATAAGCCATCAGGCACAGCACAAAAGCCACGGCTTCGAGCGATAAAATGTACCACGGATGAGGACCAAGAAAATCCATGATGTTTCCGTTCTCCGGCTTTCTCATCAGGAACATATAATTGGCTCCTGTCATCACATTCACGATATAAACGAAAAGTGCATACACGTTAATGAAGGCAAATGTTTTAAATAAGCTGACAAGCCTGATTCTGACTCTTTTTACGATTACATAATACATGGCTGCGATCATGATCGCGCCATGTGCGACAAAATAATCGTAAAAACGGTAGTGCGGAAAAGCTGCTTCGAGCTCTGGCGTGATCATAGCCTGTGAGGCGCCGACAAAGCCGGCAAAATAAACAAACGGAAAAAGCTTCATATTGTTCGTCAGCAAAAGAATGCTCGAAGTGAGAATACTGAGCGAGCACAGCTGAAGCGGCAGATGCTGCGCTATTCTCCAGTCCCCATTATACAGCGCCCACCCATGATAACTGACCTCACAAAGTATCAGCAGCAGAGCAAGTGTATAGCGAAACACCTTATCCACGCTTCCTGTCAGCTTCATTCGCAGCGGTATTAATGACAGGATGATAACCAATACAACCGCCATTGCAATTAGATGGGACGTACTAAACAGATAGAACGGTTCATACTTCACGCCAAAAAAGGAATCCATCCTCTCCCCCCTCTCCCTTAAAAGGCGCAAAAGGTGTTAGTACATATGTATTCAAACAAAACAGGAATATTTTCTTCCCCCGCAATATTTCTCTTCCCTTCATGTCAATTCCTCCTAGCTAGGGGTCCGGTACCGGTACGCGATATGGACATTCCCCTATATTTGTCCGCACCAAATGGACATCACATAAGAATGAATAACTTTCTCTTCTTTTCCAAACATTACTAATACCACATTTAAGAAGGCGGACATCATGGATAAGCAATCTGTTTCACAAACCCTTTCCATTGAACTGAATAAGAACCTGGCATTTCTTAAAAGCATGTTCACACAATGTGAAGATGTTTTGTTCGAATCTTATCAGTTTGGCCAGGATTACGATCAAGAGGCCGTTGTTATTTACTGCAGTTCTGTCGTACAGGATGAAAAACAGAACTTGCTGAAGCTCGCACTGCAAGACCTTGTTTCAGAAAGAGTGAGCCCTGGCTTGCCTCTTACTTCACATGATGTGCAGCACTTTTTCAACCAGCGGGGTGTAACAGACAGAGCGGTCAAGACACCGCATACGTTGAAAGATATTTGCGACCAGATTATGAACGGCCACGTCATTATTCTTTTCGAAAACTGGAACCATGCATTGAGCTACAACTCCTTCTCTGTTGAAAAAAGAGCGGTTGCCGAACCACAGAACGAGATGGTCGTAACAGGACCTAGAGAAGGCACGATTGAAAATTTAACGAAGAACATCGGCCTTATCCGTGCGCGGCTGAAATCGCCTGATTTAAAATTCATATTCAAAAATGCCGGAAAGCGGACAAGAACACGGTGGACCTATGCCTATCTTGCCGGAACCGTCGATCACGATATGCTCAAAGAGTTTGAGCGTCGGATCGAAAAAATTGCGGCGGAAGAAATTCTTGAAACGTCCTACATTGCTGAGCTGATCGAAGACTCGACCTTGACGCCTTTTCCGCAGTTTCGGATTACAGAACGGCCGGACGTTGCCGCAGCCGCCCTGCTTCAAGGTAAGATCATTGTGATGGTAGAAGGAACAGGCACCATTGTTATATGTCCAGGGATGTTTCATGAATTCTTCCAATCCGCATCAGATTATTATCAGCGCTCTATTTTCTCATCGCTCATCCGTCAGCTTCGGATCGCCGGATTTATCTTGAGCATCACGCTTCCGAGCATCTATATCGCCCTCACAACTTTTCATGCAGAGCTGATACCAACCGTGCTGCTCATCGCCATATTGGATACACGGGAAGGCATTCCGTTTCCTGCTTTTATCGAAGCCTTAATCATGATCTTTTTCTTTGAACTGCTGCAAGAAGCCGGTATCCGTCTGCCAAAGCCGATTGGCTCTACTGTAAGCATCGTCGGCGCTCTTATTATCGGTGAGGCGTCGATCAATGCCGGAATCGCATCCCCGATCATGGTCGTCGTAATCGGACTGACGGGAATCGCTTCATTCTCCATCCCGCAATATGATTTCGGTTTTGCCGCCCGTCTTATCCGGCTTCCGTTCATGCTGCTCGCCGCAACATTAGGCGGGTTCGGTCTTTTTATCGGCTTTATCCTGCTGTTCCTTCACTTATCCAAATTGAAAGTGCTCAACCAATCCTATCTTGGCGCACTTTCACTAAACAATACGGTGATTTTGCGGGACGGCATTTTACGCCTCACATTAAAAAAACTGCTGAAAGGCCCGAGCAAGAAAAATATGTTCAAGACACGGTCTTGAAGGCAAGGCAGGGACATGGATGGCTCACCTCAAAAAAATAACGACTATTCTTCTGTGCTTGCTGCTCCTATCAGGATGCTGGGATCAATCAGAGCTTCCGGATTTTGGTTTCGTACAATCCATTGCCATCGAGCATGAAAAAGGCCGCTACAAGCTCACGACACAATTTTACAAGCCAAGCGCGAAAATTTCTTCTTCTGGTGGTGGAAGCAATGTTTCGTTTATGAATATCACAACAGAGGGAGATTCTGTCTTTGAAGCAGTCCGTGATATCACGAGCCACTTAGGAAGAAAAGCGAACTGGGGTCATATGCGGTTCATTCTTATCGATGAAAAAACAGCAAAAAAGATGCCAATGAATGAAATTCTTGAATTCTTTTACCGTGACCACGAGCCCCGCCTTCTGACTGGAATTGCCATCACAAAAGGGAAAGCGCCGGGCTATTTAAAAACAAAGCCACATGTAGAAAATACAATTAGCCAGCAGCTTAACGAGATAACAAAAAGCGCAAGCGAATTTAGTGGAAAAACATACCCAGCGAACCTTTTTACCATTGGAAAGCAGCTGCTAAGCGAAGTCGATATCGCCTATCTTCCGTACATTAAAGTAGAAAAAGCAGCGAAAGACAGCATTGTAGTTGCGGGACTCTCCGTTCTAAAGCATGGCAAGCTAAAAAAGATTTATTCTCCTCAGGACACTAAATATTTAATGATTGGACTTGGCGAGCTTAACGGCGCCATTATTGAAGTCCCTTGCGGCGGAAAGCGGAAAGGAGAATCAGAGTCGTACGAAGTGGTCAGCTCGAGTACAAAATGGAACCTGCAGCAAAATGGAGAAACCATCACCTACGACGGTTCTGTCAAAATGAAAGCGAGCATGGGTGAATTGAAATGCACATTTGTTCAAGAAAGCAAGCAGCTGGATGAGGTAAATAAGAGAGTAGCATCCGTAGTCGAGAAAGAATTATGGAAGCTATTAAAACAGACACAGAAGGATCGCCTTGATCTTCTAGGTGTAGGAAATGAGATGTACCGCCGTGATCCAAAGCAATGGATGATCTTCAAAAAAGACTGGGATCAAAGGTATACAAAGGTAAGGTTTAAGATTCATGCGGATGTGAATATCATCAATACCGGCACCGACCCTGGCAAGCCCTTTAAAAAAGGTCAATGAGGTGACACTTATGTTTGAGAAAATAGTCATTGTAGGATTTGTGTTCTGGCTGCTGTTTGATGACTACAGAAAATCCAAGAACGATACAAAATCGAAGAAAATGCATCTTTGCCTTAGCGGCATTACGCTCTATTTAAGCTTTTTATTTTTCTCAGAAAAAAGCTTGATTAACCTTGATGACCTATTTGTCAAGGTGTTCGGACCGGCGGCGCAGTTTATCATAACTAGCCTGCAAACTTAATCCCACACAAAAATCACGAAAAAACAAGGAGCTGATTGTATGTCTGCTGCTGAAAAGATCAGCACATGGCAGCTCGCTGTCCTGTTTCAGACGTACATGACAGGCTCAGCGATTATCAATATACAAGGTCCCATCCTCTTTTCTGCACAAAACGGCGCATGGCTATCACTTTTGATCGCAAATGCCATCGGATTTGTTATCCTGTATTTAGTGCTTTATATTAACAAGCAAAATCCTGGATTATCGTATGTGGAACAGACCGAAAAAGCGTTAGGGCGAATGGGCTCCATCATCGTGATCAGTATGTTCTCTCTCATCATCTTCTATATTCTCGGAAACATCGTCTATGGAATGAGTCAATATTTCACAACAGCGTTAATGAGAGAAACGCCGCTTTATGTGTTTAACTTCCTCATCCTTTTTGTTGCCGCATTAACCGCAAAAGCCGGAATCGAAATCATCGCCCGAATGTTTCATCTGTTGATGTATGTACTATTTGCGATGGTCCTGCTCATGCTGCTCTTGCCGCTCCCGATTTATGAAGCCAATCACCTTCTGCCGATTATTCCGAACGGCTTCAAGCCCATTTGGAATGGTGTCTATGTGGGCTTCGGCTTTCCTTATATGGACATTCTCTATTTTTCCATGATTCTTGTATACCGGAATCTTGATGAAAAGAAGCGAATAGGTAACTACTTGTACGCAGGACTTGCACTGAATGGAATATTGCTTAGCATCACCATTGCTGTCTCCATCATGGGATTAGGGCCTCTTGCCTTTCATAAAAAATTCCCGCTGCATCTTCTTTCCCAATTAATCAGCATCGGGCAGATCATTGAACGCATCGAAGCGATATTCGGTATCGCGCTCATCCTTGGAACGTACATGAAGATTACCATGCTGCTGTTTATATTAGATGCAGCCCTCACCCGGCTGGCTAAGATCAAAGAAAAACAGCTAGTGTATCTTGTCTCGATTATCGTATTTTTCTTATCTTTGACGATGTACAAAAACGAGGTTGAACTCGGTGAATCAGGCTCGGTTATGCAGCCCGTCATCACTTTTTTCCTAGGCTTCATCCCTCTTGTTATCGTCTTTATCGCGACCATAATACGAAAAAGCAGGCAGCACTCATCATGATACTTCGCCTGCTGTTGCTTTAAGGCCGATGATTCCGATAATGATTAATGCGAGAAAGAAGAAACGCAAAGCACTTTTCGGCTCTCCGAACAAAATGATGCCTAATAGTACAGCTCCGGCTGCTCCAATTCCAGTCCAAATCGTATAAGCCGTACCGATTGGCAGTACTTTCGTTGCTTGTGATAAAAAGTAGAAACTGATGATCATACCGACAGCCGTGATAACAGAGGGCCAAAGCTTCGTAAATCCGTGAGTGTATTTCAGTCCGATCGCCCAGACGACCTCAAAGATTCCTGCAATAAAAAGATAAAACCAAGCCATGATTGTTTCCTCCAAATATGTTTTATTAAAATGCATTTATCAACTTTCTGTTAGTGTCACCTTTTTTCTAAAGAAAAGCAAAAGAAGCCTGGGATATCTGTGGTATCAGATTCTCCCAGGCTTTTGTCCTTCCGTGTACACAGGCTGTTCGTTTCCTGTGCGTTTTCTCTCGGACCAGTCCCGGATACGTATCCGGCGGAACCCTAGAAAACTTTGTTTATTTTTTCCTTCGTTTACCTAAGATCAGACCAAGCAGCACGGCGAGTGCAGCTAGAGCTAAGAACGCGTAAAAGAACGGAGAAAGAACGAGGCCAGTGTTTTTGTTTTCTGCTCTTTCATCACTTTTCACTGTCTTTTCTGCCTTCTTTTCTTCTGCTGCAGGCGGCTGCTGTTCGACCGTCTCCTCTGCTTTCACAGTAAACTTATAGGATCCTTGAACAACATGGCTGTCCTCGCCAATGATTTTCCAATACACATTGTATGTTCCGTTAGGCATCGGTGTTTCACTTTCACCGACAAGCTCATTTGCCTTCGTTCCCATTTGCATGAGCGACACTTCTACACCTTTATCATCCGTCACCCGGATGCGGCTTAAATCCTCAATCTCTGTATTAAAAGTTAGTTTAAATTTAACCATATTATCCGTAACCGTGCTGTCTGCTGCTGGTTCAGATTTCTCTAGACCAGAATGTGCAAACGACTTTTGCGGAGATATCATCACCATAACAACGATTAAAAGAGCTGTCATCCATTTCTTCATATTATCCGCTCCTGTAAATGTAAAAAATTAAGTTTCTATAACGCCATCATAGTACGCTTTTTCTAAAGCGACAAGCCTGACAGCCACTTTGATGAAAAATGTTCACAAAGTGTTTTACAACGTAACAATGTTATGTTACATTGAATACAAAGGAAGGAGGAAGATGATGGAAAATGAATTGATTTCTAAAAAAGACTTGCTTGAATCCGCAGGCATCTCATATGGCCAGCTCTACCGATGGAAAAGAAAAAAACTGATTCCTGAATCGTGGTTTATCCGGAAATCAACCTTTACTGGGCAGGAAACCTTTTTCCCTCGGCAAAGCATTCTAGAACGTATCGAAAAGATCATGAATTTAAAAGAAGGAGCTTCTCTTGACCATCTAGCCGATCTTTTCTCCCCTCAGCATGGTTCCGCTCATCTAACATTACAGCAGCTTATTGATCGTAACATTGTTTCGAAGATTGTGCTTGACCTGTTTAACAAGCTTTTTCAAGCAAAAGAGGAGTATTCCTTTACCGACATCCTGCACCTCCGAATTACTGACTCGCTATTGCAGCAAGGAGAAATCAGTATAGCCGAAGCAGAGCTGCTGCTTCGCACCTTTTCTGAACACGCTGAAAAGCTGCAAGACGAGAACATGAACATCATGCTTCTCCGCAAGATGGGCATTCCGCTTGTCATCTTCTATCCTGCATCACAAGACCTGCTTCTTGACTATGAAACGAAAATCATAGCCTCTCTCAGCCTTAACACCTTCGCAGAGCAATTAAAAATGGAGCTTTCTTAACTCGAATGGAGGAAAATGTATGGAACAGACAATCCGCAATGATTTAAGCATTTCAGGTTCTGGCAGTGCCCCTGGTGGAATGTATGAGGATGTGAAGGTTAATGGTTCAGGGACCATACAGGGAGACCTGGACTGCATTCTCTTCAAATCTAACGGCAGCGCTAAGGTGATTGGCCAAGTTATAGCGCGTGAAGTCAAAATTAACGGCTCAGCGAAAATCCAAGGCAGTGTCACTGCTGACGAAGTAACCATTATGGGGTCCGGTACGATTGAAAAATCCCTGGCGTGCCAAGAGCTCAGCATTAATGGTTCGGCCACCGTTGCAGGATCTGCTGAAGCAAAAGAATGTGAAGTGAATGGTTCCGCCACGTTCAAAAGCGACCTTACTGGAGACGACATATCAATAAGAGGGCGGGCATCGATCGAGGGCAACTGTTCAGCGGAACACTTCTATGCAAAGGGACAGTTCAAGATCGAAGGACTGCTGAATGCAGAATCTGTGGAAGTAGATTTATACGGAGAATGTAATGCAAAAGAAATTGGCGGTATGAGTGTCAAAGTGAAGAATACCGAATTTGCTTCACCATGGAAGAAGATTCTTCGCAAACTGTTTCCGAGCTCCGATGACCGGCTGACATCTGACTTAATAGAAGGTGATCATATTGTGCTAGAGAACACGTCCGCCAAAATTGTCCGGGGTGATACGGTGGTGATCGGCAAAGGCTGTGACATTCAGCTTGTGGAATACAAAAGCTCACTGGATGTTAGATCAGGGTCATCTGTTGCAGAAGAGAAAAAAATATAAAACACGAAGGTGCCGCTATTTTAGGGCACCTTCGTGTTTTAACAGATCCACGAAATAGCGGCGAGCACAATCACCAGCACTCCTGCTAGTTTGTTCACCCTTGCAATATGCGGTGTTATTTTATCCTTGAACAAGCTGACGCCAAGACTTAGGATCAGCCACCAGAAGCTTGCTCCTAAGAACACGCCGGTTAGCAGCAGGAATGCGGCTTCCGCCGTTCCAGCATCTTGGGTAAATCCCAGCCCAGCGAACATCGCCGTAAAGTTTAAGATTGTGACTGGATTGGACAGCATGAGAAGAAGCGTGGACAGATACATTCCTAGGAGGCTCGTCCCTTCCAATGCAGCTGCTTTTGCGGGCGGCTTCTTCAAGAACGTCTTCACACCTAAATAAAGCAAAAACAAGCTTCCCATCATTTTTAACGCGAGTTCATGTTCAAGTAAGAATCCCGATACGACTGAAAACCCAAATGCAGCTACACTAGCATAGATTAAATTCGCCGTGACGGCACCCAGACCTGTTAAAAAGCCAGCAGCCCTCCCATTGGAAAGAACGCGTTGCATGACTAAAAGTCCTATTGGACCAAAAGGCGCCGACACGGCAAACCCTAATAGAAAACTGTTGAAAAAAAGCATGATGTAGTCCTTTCAGTGAATAATATCCATTTATCATATCTCTATTTACGCCTCATTCAAAGCGGAAAATGCTGCAAAGAAGAAAGACAGCGCACTTGTCGCTGCCTTAACATTTATTCTTCATAGTAACTGATAACAGAGACCGCCTCTGCCACGATTTTTTTAATCAGTTTCTTCGGCTTGACGATGATCATTTTCGTTCCAAAGCCAAGAATAAACTCCACTGCTTCCTGCTCGCTTTGAAAATGAAGGACCGCCCGCAGCCGCTCTCCTTTTTTTACAGGCTCGCGTACTACTCTCATAAACCTTCCTGCCGAAAAGTGCACGCGCTTCGCGATGTCCGCTGAAATTTCCACTTCCACTTCATAGGTCGGCAAAGCGGCGGTAAACTCAGATTTAGCCTTTTTCCAATACTGTTCAAGGTTAAAATTTTCTGGCCGATCAAACTCTTCATCTAGCCGTTCTATTAATAATATACGGGATACTCGGTAGTTGCGAAGCTGATTATCATGAGCCGCTGCAACATACCATGTGTCCTTTTTCGCCACCAAGCCGAGCGGCTCTATCACCCTGCTGATCACGTCGCCGTTCATTTTCTCGTATTCTATAGAAATCCTTTTATTCTCAAATACTGCCTCTAACAAATCCGGCAGCAGTGCTTCTCTCTTCCGTCCGCTGTCTTTCCACCCATCATGATCGAGGTGGATGCGTTCACGAATGCGGTTGGCCTCTTCTTGAAATGGAGCTGGTAATGAAGATAACAGCTTCTCTCGTGTGTCAATGGCACCATTTAACCCTAGATCGTTGAGAAGCGCTGGAGACGGATAAACAAATAACGACCGGATATCATCTTTTTTCAGCATACTCAGCTTTGATTTGAAATCATCAAGCAGCCTCCAGCCTCCCGCTTTGCCACGGTCAGCCAGCACCGGCACACCTGCCGTTGTTAACGCGTCCATATCGCGCTGGATGGTACGCTCTGATACTTCTAACTCAGCCGCCAAATCGCCGGTCGTTAGCTTGCCCCTGTTTTGCAGCAGAATGAGAATATTCATCAACCGGTCCGCTCTCATCTGAAATTCCTCCTAAAAAAATACTTAAATAAGACATAACATGACATATTAAACAAGTAAAATGAGGGCCGTACACCAAAACAGGAGGATGAGAAGATGACACTTAAACGAAACGTTGTGTTATTTATTGCCGCAAGCCTGGACGGATATATTGCCGATCAAGATGGAGGCATTGATTGGCTTCATGAAGTCGAGGGAGACGGCAGCAGCGGCTATAATGAATTCTATGACACAATTGACACAATGATATCTGGAAGAACGACTTATGAACATGTTTTACAAATGATGAATAATGAATATCCGCATTATGACCGAAAGAATATTGTAATGACATCAACAGCCACTGGAAATGATTCAGAAATTGAGTTCTCTAATGAATCTGTCGTTTCTATTGTAGAAAAGTTACGCAGCGAGTCTGGGAAGGATATATGGGTCGTTGGTGGTTCCAAACTAATTGCAACGTTCATGAAAGAAAATTTAATTGATAAATACATCATCACCACAGCACCCGTTCTTCTTGGTGGAGGAATACCGCTATTTACAAATTTCCCGCACAAAATCAAACTCAAACTGACAGAAAGCAAGACGTATGGTCAGTTCGTGCAAAACACTTATGTGAGAGCGCAGTAAAGATCGTTGTAACCCTCTCGTGCTTCCATCAGCCGAGAGGGTTTGATTTTACATGTTTAATGATAAAACCTCACATAAAACGTCGTTCCGAGGCCAGGCTCACTTTCAATCCAAATGTCTCCACTATGAGCGTCTACAAGTTTTTTGACAATGGTAAGGCCGATGCCGCTTCCTCCGTACTTTCTGTTGCGGGATTTTTCGGTCCGGTAAAAACGGTCAAAGATCTTCTCTTGGTCTTCCTGTGCAATACCAATCCCACTATCCTTAATCATTAGCACAACACTGCCCACCTCATCAAACGCCTTAGCCGTCACACTTCCTCCGGGAGGTGTGTACTTTAATGCATTGTTCAATAAATTCACGATAATTTGTGATACTCGTTTGGCATCTGCTAATACATCTTGAGTCACGTTTGATTCCAAAGAAAACTCAATATTTTTTCTGATGAACGAAGCGTGAAGCGATTGTGC
The DNA here is from genome assembly GCF_042665465.1 of Fictibacillus iocasae. Classification (NCBI taxonomy): domain Bacteria; kingdom Bacillati; phylum Bacillota; class Bacilli; order Caryophanales; family Fictibacillaceae; genus Fictibacillus; species Fictibacillus iocasae. Next base: position 80,713 of record NZ_JBHTCP010000048.1, read on the forward strand.
AGACTTTTCAAGAAGATAACCGATATCGACCTTTTCTTTATTCAACTCAAATTCCGGCGATTCCATGCGGGTAAGCTGTTCGAGATCTTCGACAATATCAATTAACCGGTCAATCTCTTCCTTCAACCCGCTCACCCGTTTTACGGAAAGCTCGAACACTCCATCCTCTATTGCCTCTAAGTGGCTCTTAACGGTTGAGAGCGGCGTCCGCAATTCGTGTGCCACATCAGCTGTCAGCGTTTTGCGTGCTTCTTCCTGTTGTTGCAGCTGTGAAGCCAGTTCGTTCAGTGACTGTCCTAAGTCATTCAGCTCATCGTTTCCTATCGTTTCCACTCGCACAGCCAGCTCTCCACCGGCCATTTTTTCTGCTGCCCTCCTCATTTGAACAAGCGGCAAAGATAGCTTCTTCGCGACAAAATAGCTGATGAGTGCGACTAAGACAAGCGATCCCGCTGCTGTCCAAATTATTGAGCTCAGTAGCGCCTGTTCGAAATGATGCAAAAGAGCTCCCGTATCACCGAAACTCTTCACATCTTCTTGAAACATCATGAGATGATGATGAACTTCATACATAATCACGAGGCTCGCAATCACAAGTATGATCGATGCAGCCGTTCCAAAACTGACCGCGAGTCGCCTAAACATGAGGTCCACCTCTGAACTTATACCCGACACCAAACACGGTCTGAATGTATTGCGGATTCTTTGGGTCGTGCTCAAGCTTTTGCCTTAAATTCTTCACATGCTGATCAATCGTCCTGCTGCTTCCTTCAAAATCGTAGCCCATTACCATCTCCACAAGCTCTTCCCGTGAAAACGACCGCTTCGGATTCCGTGCGAATACGAGCAATGTTTTATATTCATTAGGTGTCAAATTTACCTTTTGTCCTCTCACCAGGACCTCCTGCTCTGCTGCATCAATAACGAGCTCGTCGTTGTTATACGCTATCTTCTCATCAAGCAGCTCCGTTCCGCCCGAGCGCCGCATTATCGTTTTGATTCGCATCACAAGCTCACGCGGACTGAACGGCTTTGTCATATAGTCATCGGCGCCGACATACAGCCCGTTAATGCGGTCTTCTTCCTGAATTTTAGCTGTAAGCATAAGGATAGGAACCGCTGATTGCTGCCTGATTTTCTGACACAAGTCCTCCCCTTTCATGTCCGGAAGCATTAAATCAAGGACAACAAGGTCAACAGCACGATCTTGGACGATTTGCAGAGCTTGTATACCGTTTGCCGCTTCCTCCGTTTTGTAGCCCTCTTTTTTTAAATAAGAAGAGATGACCTCCAACAATTTTGGTTCATCATCAACGATTAAGATGGTTTTCATTCTTTTTTGAGACCTCCTTAAGTTGTTTTTTTCAGCAGCAGTAAGGGTATCTTAACGTTATGAGCAGAACGACACGACTAAGAGATAAAGGGGACATAAGTAAAATGAGCAACCAGCACGAACCAGAACGCATTCAGCTTCACGGCTTCAATAACCTGACAAAATCACTTAGCTTTAATATGTATGACATCTGCTACACGAAAACGAAGGAAGAGCGTGAAGCGTATATCGAGTACATTGATGAACAATATAATGCCGACCGGCTGACAAAAATATTAAATACGGTTTCTGACACGATTGGAGCGCACGTTCTTAATGTAGCGAAACAAGATTATGTTCCACAAGGTGCGAGTGTCACCCTTCTTGTTTCAGAAGGACCGATCGTTGAGGTGCCGCCAGAAGCGTATGAAGACGAAGAACAGGGTGCATTGCCCGGCTCAGTCGTCATGCAGCTCGATAAGAGCCACCTGACCGTCCACACCTATCCAGAGTTTCACCCAAACGAGGGGATCTCAACATTCCGTGCCGATATTGACGTTTCCACGTGCGGAGAAATCTCACCACTAAAGGCCTTGAATCACCTGATCGATTCGTTTGATACAGACATTATGACCGTGGATTATCGAGTCCGTGGCTTTACACGAGACATTAACGGCCAAAAGCTGTTCATCGATCATGACATCACTTCTATTCAAAATTATATCTCACAGCAGCATAAAAGCATGTTTGATATGATCGACACGAACATTTATCAAGAAAACGTGTTTCATACGAAATGCCGTTTAAAGGACTTTGATCTGAACAACTATCTATTCGGGTATTCCAGTGATACACTAAGCGCCAGTGAACGGGAAAACATCACACGCAAGCTGCAGCTGGAAATGGATGAGATCTTTTATGGACGTAATATGAATCGAATGAACCGCTGATAGACAATAAACACTTGGGAAAAAGAATCCCAAGTGTTTCTTCAATTCACTTCAATTGTATAGTCCGTAATAAAAAGTTCACCGTCTTGCTGGAACTGGCCCCAAATCTTGTACACCCCTTTTTTAGGAAACGTTGTTGCAAATTCCGCTTTCGGTCCTTTTGCGCTTTCGTCAAGCGGGTGAACGTGCAAATAGTTCTCCGTATCTTCACTTAAAATGACCACATGCCCGACAGCGCCTAGATAAGGCTGTAAGTTTATGACCGGCTTGCCGTTTTCGTTGATCGTAAACGTGAGCTTTGTTTCCTCACCTGCCTTAGGATTGCCGTCGGGGAAGGTTAGCTCTACCTGTTTTCCATCCGCTTCCTTCACCAACTCACCGTCAGGCTTAATGAGCTTGTTTTCGGCTTTGTCTCCTTTCACTTCAAGCCATTCCGTCAGCGTCACTTCCTCCCCTCCGGCAGGAACAAAGTCAGCGATCAGCTTATATTCTCCACCCTTTGGAAAGGTATTGCTGACGGTGAATGTTCCATCTCCTTTAAACTCTGGATGAATGTGATGAAAATACGAAAGATCTTTACTCACAACAATTAAATGCAGCTTCTTTTCATGCTGTGTTTTATAATCGTTGATCGGCTTACGTGACTTGTCTTGAATGGTGATCTTTATTTCTGATATTTTCCCAGCTTCCGCATCAGAGAAGCTCCACTTTGCATATGCTTCACTAGAAGACATGTTATGTCCTTCGTGTGATTCTTTCATTTCACTATGACCTTCATGGCTTTTTTCCTGTTTTGTGCCGTGACCCTCGTGCGTGCCTTTTTCCTCGTTCTTACCGCATGCCGCACTGAAAACAATCAGCAACACCATCATCATTAAGAATGTATACTTTCTCATGTTCCATCCCTCCTGAATTTATCTTAACTGCAGGTTGTGAAGAACTGATGAAGAAATAAAATGTATTGTCGTTTTATTGTTTCTTTAGAAGTCTATGGATATGATGATCTCCGTTACAGGTGTACGCTTATTTAGAAGGATGAGAACTAATCTTTCTAAAGCAACATACATTCGAAAAAACAAAAAAAAATGAAGGCAGGTTTGTATATGTCCTCTCTCGCTGCTGTGACCGTCCTTATCGCTCTCTCGCCTGTTGTGCTGCTCTTCATTCTCTCCATGTTCACAAAACAATGGAGATTCCTGCTCTTGTCTGCTGCACTTGTTCTTTCCACAGTTGAAACGATTTATTTTATCGCTCGCCATGATCTTGAAAAGGAGGAGGTACTGGAAAACTTGGATACAGTCGAGCGGCATTTGCGTGAAACGTATCCAGGAGAACAATGGGTGACGAGAAGAAGGGAAGGCGTGTTCCATAATCACGGTCCGATCCAGGTTATTTTCATGAACGAGCTGGACGCTGTTTATGAATATCGTGTAACGGATAATTCTGTAGAACAATCCGGCTATTCAGGAGACAAAACTGATTGGAAGCATAAAGAATAACGTTTAAGAAAATTCTCTTGAGGTACATTAACCGTAAAGGCCACTTCAGGAGGGATGTTATGTCTCACGAAGCTTATCAGGAGTGCATCGATGAATGTCTTGCCTGCATCAAGGCGTGCAACCATTGCTTTGACGCTTGTTTAAAGGAAACAGATGTTCAAATGATGGCAGAATGCATTCGGCTTGATCTAGAATGTGCCGATATTTGTGCATACGCCGTTGACGCGATGAGTCGGAACAGCCCGTTTGCCAGCCATATTTGCCGGCTGTGCGCGGAGATTTGTGAAGCGTGCGGCGATGAATGTAAGAAACATGACCACACCCACTGTCAGCAATGTGCGGAGATTTGCTTCCGCTGTGCAGAAGTTTGCCGCAAGATGGCCCACTAAACGCAAAAGCTCCTTCACCTGTTTACGGTGTGGGAGTTTTTTCATTTTTCAACTGATTAAAGGTTATGTTAAGATATGAAATTGTTGCTCATTACAATTGTCATCTATGAAAAGAGGTTCTTATGCACGCTGCAAAACTAACGAAGCAGCATTGGCTGCTTATTTTCACACTCTCCCTTCTTACATTCGTACTTGGGACAAGCGAGTTCGTGATCGTCGGAATATTAACGGACATTGCCAATAGCCTTGGTATCTCAAATGCTAAAGCAGGTGTACTTGTTTCTGCATTCGCCATCACGTTCGCCGTGGCAACACCAGCCGTAATGTCCACTACGAGCCATTATCCGAAAAGAAAATGGATGCTGCTGCTGATCGCCGCCTTTATTCTGCTAAACCTTGCGTGTGTTTTCACGTCAAGCTATGCATTGCTCATGGTGTTCCGAATGCTGACAGCCATCGCGACAGGTGTTTTAATCTCGCTTGCCATGGTTGTGGCGAGTGAATCGGTTCCTGAGGCTCAGCGAGGGCTCGCCATTTCATTTGTCTTCGGCGGATTTACGCTCGCTAACGTGATCGGTGTGCCGCTTGGAACATTTGTGGCTGGGCATTTCAACTGGCATGCGACATTCGTCCTTACAACAGCACTCGGAATATGTGCATTATTGTCCGCTTATATGGTTCTACCATCAAATCTCAGCCAAGAAAGAGGATCCATTAAGGATCAGGTGTTGCTTTTGGTTCATCCGCGAATTATGATGGCATTCTTTATACCTGCTCTCGGATTTGGAGCGCTTTATACTGTTTATACGTACTTAGTTCCGATTCTAAAGGGAATGGGTGCCGCCTCTGAATCCATCAGTGTGATATTGTTCGCGTATGGCTTGATTTCCATATTCAGCAACATTCTGGCTGGGAAAATAGCCAGTCATAACGGAATCGGACGGCTACGGTTCGTATTTCTTATACAAGCAGCCGTGCTCGGTGCGCTTTATCTTACAACAGGCAGCTATCTTAGCGGGATGATAAACATCGGCCTAATGTCCTTAACAGGAATATTGTTGACAACATCCACGCAATTATATTTGATCGATCTTGCCGGTAAGTATCAGCCTTCCGCCACAGGTCTGGCCGCTTCACTTATGCCTGTTGCGAGCAACGTCGGCATCGCGTTCGGTTCCGCGTTAGGCGGCATCGTTTACGAGCAAGCCGGACTGCTTGATGTGACCTGGGCCGGAGCTGCTGTTGCGCTGGCAGCAAGCGTTCTGACGTTCGTCAGCTATCATATGGACCAAAGAAACACATAAACACGAAAAAGCCAGCTGTTCATCAGCTGGCTTTTTTAAACACTTGTTTAATTAATTTCTGTCTGTTGTTCTTCTTTTGCCTTTTTCGTACCCTTACTCACGTATGGTTTCGGACCTTTTTTCTTGGCGCTCTTACCCCAGCGGTTCCAGCCCTTTTTGCCAGTTCCTCTGCCTGTTCCGCCCTTGCCTTTTGCTTTGCTCATTTTATCATCCCTTATATGAAAAGTGGCTGTTCCACTTCTATTTCGCTCATCAACTTTAACATCATACCATTCTATAAGAAAAGAAAGTATAACCTTTTCAAGCAAATTTCTTTTTTTCTTTTGTGTACGATGATACTTCTTCTTATCATTGTCTATCAAAGCTATTTGTACAGAATGACGAGTTTCCGAGTCTGCTTTATAACATGACCAACGCACTGCAACTAATGGATGTGAAAACTTTCATCACAGGAATGACGCCGGCTGTTGCTTCAGGTCCAGGTTCCAGTATATGACTGCATGCCGTTAACTCCATATTTGTCGCAAATATAAGACCGCCCAATAAACCGGATATGCGATTGAAGCCAAGAGATAACTGAAAGCAGTTTACATACATGTCTTTCAGGGGACTTTTTTAAACAACTGTTTAAAAAAGAAGCCTTCTATTCTCTAAACGAATGTCGGCTGTTAATGATTTTCTTTAGATTCCCTCGCCAAAGCACACCTTTAAACTCCCACGCCCTAAACGGCAGGACAGGTGATAAATAAGGAATCCCGAATGGCTTTATGCCTGCAGCCCATATGAAACAAATCTTTTCCCAAAAAGGTGACAGTACTTCCTTTCCATTAAACCAGCTGCTAATGACTTCTGAATAAATATCATCTGTATGGAATTTCGCAAATGCGATATAAATGCTCGGCAGCAAAATGGTAATCAAGAAACCAAACATCCCACCTCTTTGAAGGTAGTATCTCCGGGCAAATACAAAATATTGTATAGATTACTGATGCAATAACACACGGAAGTTTGTTTATGATAAGGTAAAATGACTACTTTTCATGACAAAGAGTCTATACAGCTGGAGTGATTTTATTGCGTTCCTTTGAGAAAGAATTGATCAGCGGCCATTTTGAGAAGGCCAAACATTTATCGTCACACATGGACTTGGAATGTTTAACAGAGTCTCTCTTTCGTATCGCCTACGACCGCCAAAGTTTAGCACCTTATCAATTCGTCCATACCTTATTACTGGAAAAAGAAACCGCTGAGCTGCATTATGCCGCTTCCTTTCTGCTTAGTATGGCGTTGAACCATTTAGAAGACGCCTATCAAACGGCGTTTGTCCATGCAACTAGAGCGTGTGAATTAGCTCCCACTCAGACGAGCTATTTGGAACATCTGCTCTATTTCTATGAACTTCCGGAACCGTTATTGTCAAAGGATCAAGCCATGGAAATAGCAGCGCGTATTTTAGAGTACGATCCGAATAACAAAGCTGCAGCCTCTGTGTTAAACGATTAAGTTCAACTTTGTCAGGAAGGTGAAGATTGATGAAAAATTGGGTTCCCATTTCAAATCGTGAGAGTGTTCAAATAAAGAACAGAATAGAGTGCGATTTTCGCTTTACACCAAGCGTAACTGAATTCCCTTCCTTTCATGTGCCACATCCATTTATTACATATGATTTATCCCTTTTTTTTTGCTGAACCCCTTGATTTAAGTGCTCTTGATGACCTTGAACAAAAGGCTTTACTTGCATTCAGAAAAATGACGTCCGTCGATGAATGGATACTAGCGCTCGATTGGCACCATGAGTGGTATCGGGTCAATCCGCATCTAGAATGGGAAAGAGACGAAGAAGGGGAATGGACAGTACCGCTGTTTCCAGATGGCGATTATTATTTCTTTCTTCAAAACCAACTAGAATGGGGATTTTTAGGACACCCTTGGGAAAAAACCATCACTCTTTTCGGAGAAGATTTCATCGATGCGTTCAACCAACAAACTCCTGTACTGTTTTGCGAAATTTTGAGACAGGGGTAAATCTAATAACGCTTGTAAACAAGGAAAGCACTCCCGCAAGGAAGTGCTTTTTAAACAACTGTTTAATTTTTAAAGATACTTCCGATGCACACTCTTCCCGTCAAACGTAAACAGCACTGGCTTCTCCTCGATTTTCGTCTCCATGTGTACTGTCCGTCCCCACAGATAATGCAAATGTGGCAGCACCTTCTCCAAATACTTCACGTCGAGCTCGATGCCTTCGTAGCTGTGATGCAGATACAGCTCTCCGTTCTTCAAATAATCTCCGTTTTTCACCGTCAAATACGGGAATCCTCCGTTCACCCGCATACCGACAAGCTGGTCACGCACATTCTCCCACTCTTTATCAACGATTTTATAATCTTTGCCTTGTTTCTGGAACAAGTACATATCCTCCCGCTCGGCGAGGTCCTTCGTCAAGTAGTTTCGGATGAACGACATGTCGGACTCTAGCTCGCGGACTTCGTACATCTTTTCGCGGCCTGAGCCTGGAAGCACGCCCTGAAGGCGCAGTTCCTCGTTTGGATTGTTGTAGCGTTCCTCAATGTCTTTAAATATTTGGAGTCCTAAGTAGTAAGGATTTATGGATGTCGTCGAAGGCTGTACAACCCCCGCGTTTAATTTAGCGAACTCGATCGTCTCGTGTGACGTTAAGTCCATCTCTTGCAGGATCTTTGCGTGCCAGTAGGACGCCCAGCCTTCATTCATGATTTTCGTTTCGAGCTGCGGCCAGAAGTAGAGCATTTCCTCACGCATCATAGACAGAATGTCGCGCTGCCATTCCTCGAGCTCGCGGCTGTATTCTTCAATAAATAATAAGATATCTTTCTCTGGCTGAGGCGGGAAGGATTTCTTGCGCTTTTGCGGCTCTTCCTTCTTGCCGTCGAGCCCCCACAGATCATCGTACTCGGTTTCCCTTTTGGCCGGCTCTTCTTCCTCTTCATCCAAGCGGTATTCAAGCTTGCCTCTGACAATCGATGGATCAATGTGCTCTTGAATGGCGAGGACAGCATCCAGGAACTCTTCGACTGCCTTTTTACCGTACAGCATCTCGTATTGCGCGACACGCTCGGCTGTCGCGGTCATGCTTTCGACCATATCGCGGCGCGTGTTGGAGAAGCGAACGTTGTTTTTGAAAAAGTCGCAATGCGCCAGCACGTGCGCGATGATCAGCTTGTTTTGAATGAGCGAGTTCGTATCAAGCAAAAACGCGTAGCACGGATCTGAGTTGATGACGAGCTCATAGATCTTGCTTAAGCCGAGGTCATATTGCAGCTTCATCTTATGAAACTGCTTACCAAAGCTCCAATGGCTGAAGCGTGTCGGCATGCCGTACGCGCCGAACGTATAAATGATGTCGGCCGGGCAAATTTCATAGCGCATCGGATAAAAGTCGAGACCGAACCCTTCCGCTATTTCGGTTATTTCAGCGATCGCGTATTCTAATTGTTTATTTTGCACGTCATAATTCATGCGTTTCCCCCTCCTGCGTTTCTATGATTCATTTTATGAGCCAAGTTGCCATTTCATGAAACATGATGAAAAAGGAATACACGTATACTTCTTTTTTTCTGTTGCGCATAGGTATAAAAAGATGATAAATAAATGCCGTTGTACATCTGTCAGTCACTCTACAAACGGCCAAAGCATATGCCAATAAAGAAGCTTTTTACCTGAGAAGATGAGGTGGTAGAATGGCTGTTTTTTCTACAGGCCCTATTGAAAACAAAGAAGCTGACGGGCTGCGCGAAACCGTTCGGGTCGTTGTTCGAATCGTCAATCAAAGCTCATTTTATGCAGCAGCAAGAGTGGACGGATATGTCCTAAAAGGAACTCGGGAACTATATGCGGTTGAATCTTTTTCAATCGGACCGCAGGAGTCGATCACAAAAGAATATTTCGCCGAATTGGACGGATATGAATTTGTTGTTCAAACATCAGGAGAAGGTGCTGAAGATCTGGAAGTCTCCGTATGGGGGAAGAACGCGGCCAATCTTTTGACAGCATCCCACCGCTTGGTAACAGAGGAAAATCGCCAGCAGGCTGGGAACTCTCCAGACAACCCGCAATTCGTGGAGGTCGTCAACAACAGCGCTGAAAACCCAGTGACCGTTAGGGTGCTGAATTCGTTTGAGGATCCAAGTGTCGGAGTAACGCAGTCGACTGCTGCAGCTAGATCGGGCCGCTTTTTTGCCTTATCAACAAGTCAGATTCAGCTGTTCGGCAACGGCTTTGCCGCGATTGAAATTCTGAACCCTTCTGATTCTCCTGATACGCTTTCCATTGAACGGGTATCAGCCGGCACCGCTCAAAATACGATTATTGCTTTATACTTTGACGCGACACTCGTGGTCGGCGGAACTCCTATCGTTCCGGTAAACTCAGTGGCTGGATATCCCCGACCGAGCAATACAGAATGCCGATTTACCGTTACAACTACAGACCCTATAACAGAAGGTCAATTAATCAATACGTTTGTTCAGTCCGGTATTGGCGGGATCGAGATCATTGATTATGAAGGTCGATTTATCGTGCCTCCCGGAAACAACTTTTTTATCCTGCTGACCAATTCATCTGGCGGTGTTTCCAACGCGAGTGTGAATGTTACATGGTCTGAGTTTCCGCTTGCCTTGCCGCCTTTTCCTTAAAAGATGAAGATGAAACGGAGGTGAAGTGGTATGACCGTCTTTTCAACAGGGCCTATTGAAAATAAACAGGATGGTACGATGCGGCCGACGGTTTCCGTTGTTGTCCGCATTGTCAATCCGACATCGCTGTATGCGACAGCCAGAGTAGAAGGGTATGTGCTGCGGGGAACGCGAAAGCTGTATGCGATTGAAGCCTTTTCAGTGGGACCGAACGAATCCATTATTAAGGAATATTTCGCCAATATTGATGGGTACGAGTTTGTTGTCGATACTGGAGGAGAGGCAGGCTCCACTCTTGAAGTATCGATTTGGGGAAAAAACAATGAGAATCTGCTTGTCGCAGCCCACCGGCTTGTAACAGAAGAAGTGCGAGAGCCTGCAGGTAATACGCGAGAAAACCCTCAGTTCGTTGAGGTCGTCAATAACGATGCCGATAACCCGGTCACGGTCCGTGTCTTAAACTCTTTAGAAGATCCGAGCATCAGCGTGTCAGAAGCTACAGGAGCCGCTCGCGCAGGACGATTTTTTGTTTTATCTACAGCACAGATTGAAGTCCCAGGTAATGGCTTCGCTGCGATAGAAATCTTAAATCCAGCTAATTCGCCTGATACGCTTTCTATTGAGAGGGTCGCAGCCGGCACAGAAGAAAATACCATTCTTGCTCTATATTTTAATGCGGATCTCGTCGTTGGCGGCGATCCGATTACAGCCGTTAACAGTGTGGCAGGCTATCCGCGGCCGAGCTTAACGAACTGCCGCTTTACCATAACGAATCGCAATCCGATTTCAGGCGGCCAGTTGATTAACACGTTCGTTCAATCCGGAATCGGTGGCATCGCCATCATTGATTATGAGGGCCGTTTTATCGTGCCGCCGGGCAACAAATTCTTCATCCTCCTCACGAACTCATTCGGCAATCCTGCTGATGCGAGCATCAATGTATCGTGGTCGGAGTTCCCTCTAGCTCTACCTCCATTTCCGTGACATCACCGCATCCCAAAGATCGCCCATTGGGATGCGGTGATGTTCGTTATCCAGACGTAAGGTCCGTTCGATTCATTCAGTATAATGTCATGGCTGTTGGACGATGACCGTTCATAAGCCAAGGTTCCGTCACTTAAGGTAACAGGCGAGTGAGCAGAAAAGCTGGAATCCGATGAAGTTAGTTCAGTTTGTGTATTTGTCATAACATTCACCTGCACAAGATACCGATTGTTAGGCTCTTCATTCCAGCCGCTCTCTTTTGCTCGAGACACGACAATTGTCGTGTCTGAATTCCATGTGAAATCGCCGTCTGCCAAGCCTAATGGTGTGAGTTTTCTTTTTTCATTATTATCTGTTTGATAAATAGCCAGCTTTTTATTTTCAGAAGATAGCCTTCCTTCTCCCTCAATAAAGGCCAGCTTGTTTGCGGCAGGATGCCATTTCATCCAATCGGGTTTTGCGAGCATTTTTCCAGCCACTTTTAACTTATCTTCGTTCAAGGAAAAAACAGAAAGAAAATTCGTATCGGCCGAATATGACGCTGTCGGACAAGCGATAAACGCCAGCCAGCGCTCACTTTTGGAAAAGAAAAAAGAAGTTGTTCCTATAGCGAAAAAGGTGTCGCTCTCAGGCGGTAGAGTATGAAGCAGTCGAGCCTTTGTCTGTGGTTTTTTCGGAACATTGTACAGCTTTACCTGTGTCCAGCCGATTGGCGTCAGGTCAGCGTCTGACGATACGACGAATCCCGTACCATCGGGAATCCAGGCGTATTGATCCGCGCCGCCGGAAACGTATTGAAATGGAGTTGTCTTTTTGTCCATGTTTCTTATGTTCAGCGTGTGATTTGCTTGAAACGCGATCGTGTTTTCTGTTGGTGACCATTTCGGCAGCGTGACGGAAGAATGATAGACGTGCTGGGCGTTCTTCGTTAACGTGTTATACACCCAAAGCTTTTCACCGCTGTCACGGTAGCTGATCATGCTGCCATCATACGACCAGGATGGCTGATGAAGACCTTTTTCACGCACAAGTTGATACTCGTTTGCGCCTATTTTCATCCATAGACCATCATGACGGATAAACGCCGCTTTATGCTCAACTGCCATAGCTTCCCTTGGGAACATGAAAAAAGTTAGCACTATCAGAATAAAAAAATTACGGTACATTCTTTTTCACCTCTCTGTATAAGGTGAACGAATGGGCTGAAAGTTATGAGTAAAAAAAGAGGCCAAACACGATTGAACTTGTGTTCGCCTCTTCTGCTTGTTTTTACTTGCCTGTTTCCGCAAACAGTTTAATTCGGGCGCCAATCTCGTCCCGCACACGCTGAAACTCGCTCCACTCTTTTCCTGCCGGGTCATCAAATCCCCAATGTTCGCGCCTTTTTGTTGCAGGTGTTGCAGGACATACTTCATCCGCATGGCCGCAAAGCGTCACAACAAAATCCGCTTTGTTTAACAGCTCCGGATCAATGACATCAGAAGTTTGATTGGTTATGTCAATATTGACCTCATTCATCGCCTTCACCGCGTTCGGGTTCATACCGTGCGCTTCGATTCCGGCTGAATACACCTCGTATTGATTGCCTAAGTATTTATGTCCGAACCCTTCCGCCATTTGTGATCGGCAAGAGTTGCCTGTGCAAAGAAAGTAAAGTATTGGTTTTGCCATGGTGTATGTCCTCCCTATAACGATTGGTTCTTCCTATAAATCATAATATAAGAATATACTTATATCAATATGTGATGATATACTGGTAAAAACTGAACATCGGAGGTGGATGGGATGGAGCTTGAGCAGCTATCAGAATGCTATAAAGCAATGGCAGATAAAACACGGCTTAAAATATTGGCATTGCTGCGTCACGAGGAGCTCTGTGTGTGTGAACTTGTTGAGATTTTAAAGATGACACAGCCGAGCATTTCACAGCATTTACGAAAACTGAAACAGGCAAAGCTCGTGAAGGAACGACGCAGCAGCCAGTGGATTTTTTATTCCATTGATGGGGAGATGTATCCGTTTATTCAAGAGAATTTGAATGCACTGCCCGATATGAGTGCTGAAATTGAGCATTTGAAACACTCAGGCATGAAGGTTTGCTGCAGCTAGAGAAACAACAGGGGGAATTTTACACACATGAATAGCATGGCACTTCTCGCCTTTGCCGTCTTTATCATTACGATCATCTTTGTGATCTGGCAGCCGCGGGGACTTTCGATCGGCTGGTCTGCCTCAATTGGAGCGATTGCAGCGATGATTCTTGGCGTAGTGGACGGCGCGGATGTACGAGCCGTGACAGGAATTGTCTGGAACGCAACACTGACGTTTGTCGCCATTATTTTGATCTCGATTATTTTAGATGAGATTGGATTTTTCGAATGGGCGGCATTACATATGGCAAGGCTTGCTGGCGGCAGCGGCAGGAAAATGTTTTTGTATGTGATTTTACTTGGTGCTGCCGTCTCTGCATTCTTCGCAAACGACGGAGCGGCGGTTATTTTGACGCCGATTGTACTCGCACAAGTGCGTGCGCTCAAATTTAACGATTCGATGATCCTTCCGTTTGTAATGGCAAGCGGATTTATCGCTGACACGACGTCACTTCCGCTCGTTATCTCCAATTTGGTCAACATCGTGTCTGCGGACTTTTTCGGCATCGGCTTTGTCGAATACGCGAGCCGAATGATTGTACCGAACTTCTTTTCACTAGGGGCGAGTCTGCTTGTCCTTTATTTATATTTTAGAAAAGACATTCCTTCTGATTATGACTTGTCACAGCTTAAAGAACCGGCTGACGCGATACGTGACGGGAAGCTGTTTCAATTGTCGTGGATCATCCTTGCTGTTCTGCTATTAGGGTATTTAGTAAGCGAAACATTACACGTACCGGTGTCTTTCATTGCTGGATTGGCGGCGGCTGTCTTTATTTATGCAGCTAGGAAAAGTCCGGTCATTCAGACGAAGAAAGTCGTACGCGATGCACCGTGGACTGTGGTTGTGTTTTCTATCGGTATGTATGTCGTGGTGTACGGATTGCGAAATGCCAGACTGACAGATGTGCTCGGAGATTTAATCGAGATGACCGCTTCACACGGATTGTTTGCCGCCACGATTGCGATGGGCTTTATCGCTGCTCTTCTTTCTTCGGTTATGAACAATTTGCCGACAGTTATGATTGATGCGCTTGCCATACAAGGGACAAACACGAGCGGCGTGGTTCGTGAAGCGTTGATTTACTCGAATGTTATCGGTTCTGATCTTGGTCCGAAGATCACCCCGATCGGTTCACTTGCCACATTGCTTTGGCTTCACGTTCTATCGAAGAAAGGTGTAAAAATCTCGTGGGGACAGTACTTTAAGACCGGTATCATCCTGACGATCCCCACCCTTTTCATCACGCTCTGTGGACTGTACGTATGGCTGCTGGTCATCACGTCATAAAATCAATGATTAGGAGGACATTAAGATGATTACAAGAATGCATGTTGCGATTAACTGCACCGATTTGGAGAAGTCTTTGACCTTTTATAAGAGCCTCTTCGGCACTGAGCCGACGAAAGTAAAAGAGAATTACGCTAAGTTCGAGCTGGATTCACCAGCACTTCACTTTTCGCTGAACGTGCGTCCTTTTCAAGAAAAAGGAGTGCTGAACCACCTCGGTTTTCAGGTGGACAATACCGAAGACGTTTTGAAGATGGGTGACCGTCTGAGAGAATCGGGTTTGCTTTTGGTAGACGAGATGAATACGACGTGCTGCTACGCCGTGCAGGATAAGGTATGGGTGTACGATCCGGACGGAAACGCTTGGGAGATCTTCTTTACAAAAGAAGACAGCGAATTCGAATCAGCGGGAGATGCCCTTGACCTGTCCCTCTGCTGCGCTCCGCCAAAGCCTATCCAGCTTGGATTCACGAAGAAATAACCAAGCCAAAACCGGGGTCCGGTACGTTTTATTAATCATCCGCTATAATGCGGGATCTTCCATAAAACGTACCGGACCCCGCCTATAGAAAAGAGCCGATTGCATGCAGTTAACTCATGCAATCGGCTCTTTTTTTTCACACCGCGGATAGGGCAACGATTTCGTCAATTCGAATGATGATGAGGTGATTCTGGCCCTTGTGGCAGATGCATAAAAGAATGACGTCGTATTCGACTTTTGCCAGGCGTCCTACATATGTCTCATTCACCGTATCAACCTCGACTTGCCTGTCTATAAAGCGGCGGGCCTGTCGTCTGAAATTCATAAGCTAAACGTAACTTCCTTCCTTGCGGCTTGATAACCGATGATACTACAGTAGATGCAGCCGGTCCCTCTTTGGACAGGGTGATTACCCATTTTCATGAAATAAACTTCTTAAACACTTGTTTAATTTAAAGAGACGACGGGGAAACTCTCTGTATGTATGCCATGAGAGGAGTGTTGAGGTTGAAGAGAGCGGAATCCTTAGAAGAGATCGAGCAATGGTCAGACAACAAAAGCAGTGGAACGATGCTGCTTGCTCAAAACGAGAAATTGCCAGGGGGAGTTATATTCGCGGACGAGGATGCACCGCAGCCTCCTGTTGAACTGAAAATGAAGCTTCTGATTGAATGCACAGATGACAGCCTATATTTTGAACATACGTTTAACAGCGACACAGAATATGAAGAAGCGGAAGACATCATTACTCGATTGAGAGAAAAATTCACACTCAAAAACGTTGATGCTGACACCATCGACGACAAAACAAGCTGACAGCAAAGTTAGCTTGTTTTTTATTTGGTATATGGGGTCCGGTACAACTTATGTTAACTGGATGTCACTTCGTTTTTGAAAGACTAAACAAGCCTGCCCGAGCATACATTTTAGGTACATGATGAATGAGGATGATGCCTATGCTCAAGAAGACAATGGCTATTTTTCTTGGAAGCTTTTTCATTGGATTCGGTATCAATGCGTTTATTCTGCCCTTTCACCTGCTTGACGGAGGGATGATCGGAATCAGCCTGCTCGTTAATTACGTATGGGGCATTAAAGCCGGGCTTACAATCATTTGCTTGAGTCTTCCTATTTATCTATTAGCTTGGAAGCTGGAGAGGTCTTATTTCATCAATAGCCTGCACGGCATGCTGGTCTCTTCTATCGTCATTGATTTACTTGAACCACTAAAAGGCGTTATGGAGATTCCTATTATGGAGAGCTCTGTGATTGGCGGATTGCTGATCGGCACTGGCATCGGCATCATGCTTCGGCATGAAACGAGCACAGGTGGGACGGACTTGATCGCGTTATTCATTTCACGGTGGCTGTCGATCAATGTCGGGATGGTGATTTTTTTCATTGATGCACTCGTGATCATCGCCGGACTTTATATACTGGGCGAAGGCATCTTGTTTTATTCTCTCGTGACCATACTCGCTGTAGGATTCGCTACGATGAGCCTTACCCTTATTCGGCAGATTAAAATTTATTAATGGGAATCATTCAAACGGGGTCCGGTACCTATGCATAGGTACCGGACCCCGAATCGTTTTTACTGCATTACATTAGCGCTTTTCTCTAGACAGGCCATCAGACGCTGTTCGATTTCTTTTGCTTTATTATGAAGGCGCTCATCTTCAATAAGCTTAATAAACTCAGTAGGCTTTGGCATCCCGATCTTTGTCACCCCGCCCTCACGGTACAAAACGATTTTACAAGGAAGGAAATAGCCAATCCTTTTATTAATGGAGAGCACTTCCTTTGCTTCCTGCGGGTTACACACTTCAAGGATGAGATAATCCTCATTAAATTCGAGGCCTTTCTCTTGGAGCTTTTCTTTTACATTAAACTGCCATAGGACTCCGAATTTTTGCTCCTTTAAAACATCCTCCAACACGCTGGCTGCATCCTGAATACTCATCGTTGTTTCAACTGTATAATGAAACATCAGAAACCCTCCTTCGATTGCATTCTTTTTTCTTTACCCGAATCAACGAGATGAAAAACTGTCTGATTATCGGTTTAAACTCACCCTAAAATATCTATCCAAATTTTAATGGAAGTGGCGACAATCAACCCTGCTAGGATGTATTGCAGCACTTTTGTATTCACCTTTTTGCCGAAGTTCGCACCGAGCGGAGACGCAATCAGACTCGCCACGACCATAATCACGGCGGGCCATAACAGCACCTGACCTGTTGTAATTTTACCTACAGTCGCACCAATGGAAGATATAAACGTGATGGCCAATGATGTTGCAATCGTCATACGTGTCGGAATTTTCAACACCACAAGCATGATAGGTACGAGAATAAATGCACCAGCGGCTCCTACCACCCCTGCAGCCACACCAACAATGAATGCCAGCACTGCGGCAAGCCATTTATTGAATGTCACTTGATCAAGCGGAATGTCATCGATTCCTTTTTTTGGAACGAACATCATAATAGCGGCAATCGTAGCCAGCACCGCGTATACAGTGTTAATCTGCCCTCCTGACATCACCTTGGAACCTAATCCTCCAAGTAAGCTTCCCATCAGTATTGCGGAGCCCATATAAATAATCAGTGCTTTATTCAAGTATCCGCCCTTTCGGTAAGCCCAGACTCCGCCAATTGTTGCAAAAAAAACCTGCACCGCACTAATGCCTGAAACTTCATGAGCAGAGTATGCTGTATATCCAAGCATGACGGGAATATAAAGCAGCATCGGATACTTAATAATGGATCCGCCAATTCCAACCATTCCTGATATAAATGAACCGATCAATCCAATTAAAAATATCGTGAAAATAAATCCGATGTCCAAAATTATTCACCTCTTTCTTTTACAATAAGAACTAGATAAACAAGTTAATCTTAGATTCATCTGCATCTGCTAAATAAGATGCAACGCCTGCATAATCGAGACCGTCTATTAATTCTTCTTTCGTGATCCCCATGACATCCATTGACATCGTACAAGCCACCATCTTAACATCGAGATCTTGAGCCGTTTCAATTAATTCTTTCAGTGTTACGATATTCTTCTTTTTCATCGTGCTCTTCATGAACTTCGCACCAAGTCCGCCCATGTTCATTTTGGAAATGCCAAGCTTCTCTGGCCCTCTTGGAAGCATTTTAGCGAATAATTTATCCATGAATGATTTTTCGACTTTCACATATTCGTTTTTGCGAAGGATGTTCAATCCCCAGAACGTGAAAAACATAGTAACTTGTTTTCCCATTGCAGCCGCTCCTGTTGCAATAATGAAGCTCGCCATCGCTTTGTCAAGATCACCTGAAAACACAACCATTGTTGATTTATTTTGTTGTTCCATTTATCTGCACTCCCCTTACCCATACACCTATGGGTATTTATTATTTTTGGAAAAATGGAGGGCATTCACATACCCTCCACCCTATAATCGTTAGCCTTTTTTAATCCAAAACTTGAATACGCCATCTTCTTCTTTATGGTCAAGCAGTTCATGACCAGAAGATTTCGACCAAGCCGCTAAGTCATTCACTGCTCCTTTATCTGTTGCATGCACCTCTAAAATATCTCCGCTGTTCAGCGTATCCATCACCTTTTTCGTCTTAACGATTGGCATTGGACATGATAACCCTTTTGCATCAAGAACTTGTGTTGAATTCATGATAAATTACCTCCTTAGTTTTGTTGTTTTTTTATGTGTCTTATTCCGTAATAGCACAACGGTTCGGACCGATTTCCATCTCGCGCTGTTCGTCTTCGTTAGGGCTGATGCGTCCCATATTCGTCTGGCGAATTTCTTGATAGGCGTTCGGCTGCGGTGGAAGATTTTCTGTAACCGCCTTGCGGAACGTCTCTTCACTTTCGATCTTCAAGCCTTCATTCTCCTGAAATAGTACTCCTAACCTCGCTTGAACCACGCCATTCTCATCGATCTCGCTCATCTTGCCAAAGTGTGCAGGAAGGACGATTAGATCCTTGGAAAGCTCGTTATACTTGTTGTAAAGAGTGTTTCGAAGGTCGCCCACCCAATCTTCCGCTTTACCCGCAAGGTCAGGGCGTCCGAAGGAATCAACGAACAAAATGTCACCTGACAGCAAATATTGATCATTAACGATCAAGCTTGTGCTTCCAATCGTGTGCCCAGGGCTGTAAAGCGGCTGAATGGCAATTTTCGTGCTTCCAACCACGATATCTTTTCCATCTTCCAGCTTTTCATAATCAAACGTTACTTCGCCAGCATCTTTTTCCGGCAGCCAGTACGTACCGTTTGCTTCTTCAGCAAGCTTACGGCCGCCAGAAATATGATCTGCGTGAAGGTGCGTGTCGATCAAGTGCTTAATCGTCAGGTTGTTTTCTTTTGCAAAATCCACATAAGCATCCTTCATTCTTGCCGTATCAATGATTGCTGCTTCACCGTCAGATTCAACAAGATAAGACAAGCATCCTTTACCGATGCGGTTAAATTGGTAGATTGAGCCGCCATCCTTTAAATCGCCTACTTTAACAGGCTTTAAATACTCGCTCCATGCTTTCATGCCGCCTTCAAGATAGTACACATCCTGTACGCCTGCATCATCGAGCATTTCTGCTACCATTTGGGATGAGCCTTCTTTCGCACATGCTACGAGTACTTCCTTTCCTTTTGGAAGTAATTCTAATAGATCATCAACACCGTCTATAAGATCAAAATATGGCCGGTTGATCGATTGAACGCCTTTCCCTTCAATCTTCCAATCAGAATAATCACTTTCGTTTCGCACATCAAGGATGAACAATTCTCCGTCTAATACTTTGGATGCAACATCTTTAGCACTCATTGGTGTAATCATGTTAACAATACCTCCATAGGTATATTTTTTTCTAAAAAAATTAATCTTTTTCAACTGGCCCATTCCACTCCAACATTCCCGGAATTACGTTTCTCACATTCTTAAAACCATTCTCTGATAAAAGCTGAGAAGCCATATCACTTCTGCTTCCTGTGCGGCAAATGACAAAGACTTCTTTATTTTTATCGATTTCCTGAATTCTCGCTTCTAGCTCACCAAGCGGGATAGATACGGCACCAGGTATACGTTTGAACGCAAACTCTGCAGGTTCCCTCACATCCAGTACAACGCTGTTTTCGTTGTCAGGCAGGTTTTGAGCAAGTTCTTCATTTTGTATGACATGAGGGAATTTTGTTGTTTCTTTTACCTCACTAGGATCCGATTTTCGCAAGTAATGTTTCAGAACATCACCAACTGTATCTGTGCCAAGGTACTGATGACCTGTATTTCGCGCCCATCCTTGAATATCAGCTAGCGATCCTCTATCTGTTGCCTGAACCTCAATCACCTGGCCTGCTTGCATTCGATCGAACGCTTTTTTCGTTCGAACGATCGGCATCGGGCATGACAACCCCTTACAATCTAGTGTTTGATCCACTTTAATCATTCTCTATTACCTCCCATGGTATTATTTCGTTTCCTTTGATAAAAAACTTTTCTCCTAACTTCTTTCCATCTCATAAATACCTAACGGGGTATTTATGAGGTTAAAAAAATAGTTATCTTTTCTCTCTCACATAGCCTAATATACCAATAGGGGTATATTAACGAGTAAAAGAAAATCTGTCAACCTCATTGCTTCGACAGATTCTTATCGGCTTTTTACCAGTAAATTAACGGCTTCTTTTACAAAATCCGTGTTCGTGTCTTCGCCTTTTTCCAATTGGACACGCAAACATTGCTCAAGGTTCGTTCCAACAATTAGCCCGATTGTGCGGTCAATTGCTGTTCTAGAAGCAGACAGCTGGGTGATAACATCCTTACAGTCTTTTTCTTCTTCTAGCATACGCAGCACTCCGCGTATCTGACCTTCAATTCTGCGCAGTCGATTTTTCATTTCTTGCGTATATTCCATTCATTAGCACCTCGCTCTGTATACCTATAGGGGTATATTATCTTATTTTCTCCACATTGTCAAACAAGTATACAAAAGACAGAAAAAGAAGGCGGCGGTTAACACTACCTTCTTTTTCTCATCCATTATACTGCGCTTCCCATCTTATTTTGCACGATCGCCATAACAGACTTTCGCAATGCCTGAAGCTGAATGTCGCTTTCTTCTCGTGTCTTCGCCTCTACGCCAAAATAAAACTTCACTTTCGGCTCTGTGCCGGATGGACGGATGCAGAACCATGAACCATCTGCGAGGAAATACTTTAAGACGTTAGAAACAGGCAGATTGAGCGCGCTTCGATCCCCTTTTAAAGAGTCCACTCGCACTTGCGTCTGATAATCCTCTACGGCAATGACCGCTGTGCCAGCAGCTTCTGTTGGCGGCTCCACTCTAAACTCTGACAAGAGGGCTTGGATCTGTTCCGCTCCCGCTTTTCCTTTTAGTGTCAGAGACTCCAGTCCTTCTACAAAATAGCCGTACTTTTCGTATATCTCGTTCATCGCATCGTTCAATGTCTTGCCTTGTTTTTTATAAAAAGCAGCTATCTCAGCTGCGAGCAAGCATGCTTGAACCGCATCCTTATCTCGCACAAAGCTCCCAATCAGCGACCCGTAGCTCTCTTCATAACCAAAGAGGAATGTGTGCTGTCCTGTCTCTTCGTATTCTTTCATTTTTTCGCCTATGAATTTAAAGCCGGTTAACGTATCTTCAGCCGCCATGCCATAGTGCTGCGCAATCTTGCGCCCGAGCTCAGACGTTACGATCGTCTTAAGCACGATGCCGTTTTCAGGAAGAATGCCTTGGCGCTTGCGTTCAGAAAGAATATATTCCAGCATTAACGCTCCAGTCTGGTTTCCTGTTAAGACGGAATAGGTCCCTTCAGCATTTTTCAGCGCGATCCCCACCCGATCGGCATCTGGATCAGTAGCCATTAACAGGTCCGCTCCAAGCTTTTCGCCATAGGAAATCGCGAGCTCAAACGCAGCATGCTCCTCAGGGTTTGGTGACTTCACCGTCGAAAACTGCGAATCAGGAAGCTCCTGTTCCTTCACCACTGTTACATTCGTAAAGCCGAGCCGCTTCAGCCCTTCTCTCACAGGAAGATTAGCCGTACCATGAAGCGGTGTAAAAACGATGCTCATATCGTGCATTTCTTTATTGATATCAGGATTCAAGCTGATGGTCATAAGTTCATTTAAATACGCTTCGTCCATTTCCTGACCAATCATTACGATCATCTTTTCCTGCTTAAGCTCTTCCTCAGAACGAACCGAAATGGAAAGCTCGTTTTCCACTTCATTCACTTTGCTGATCACCATATCTGCTTCAAGAGGCGGAAGCTGGCCGCCATCTGGTCCGTACACTTTGTATCCGTTGTACTCAGGAGGATTATGGCTTGCTGTGATGACGATCCCGCCATAGGCATGAAGAAAACGGACCGCAAATGAAAGTTCAGGTGTTGGGCGCAAATCATCAAATACAAAGGCTTTCACTCCGTTTGAAGCGAGTGTTCTCGCTGCTTCCATCGCGAATTCTGGCGATTTGAAACGCGAATCATAGGCAATCGCTACTCCACGATTTGCCGCTTCCTCTCCCTGCTCTTTAATGAAATTTGCCAGACCAAGAGATGCTTTTCTTACTGTGTAAAGGTTCATCCGGTTTGTTCCAGGGCCAATTTCCCCGCGCATACCGCCTGTTCCAAACTCAAGCGACTTATAAAAGCAATCTTCCAATGTGGTTTCGTTTTGAGAAGCCTCTTCCAGCCAGGATTTCACCTCGGCATCAAGCGCTGCCTCTGCCTTCCATTTCCCGTAAATTTCTTTCCAAGCCATTGTTCTCCTCCTCTTGATGTACTGTATTTTTATGTAAGTATTCGGTAATGAGCGGTTATTTCCTTCCTTAAAACGAGCACATCCTGCATAAAATACCTTTTTATTATAATAGTTAAAGCATTAAAATAAAACATGCCGTCGAATACCCTCCTTATTTCCCGGAAAATAGTGAGCAGGCAAGAAAAAAGCCGGGAGACTTTGTCAGTCTCTGCCGGCTTGGCTCTTATCCTTTTGCACCACACGATACAAGTCCAGTCGTCGATCGCGCAATGGTGTGACACTTCCTGTTTTTCTCTGGCGGCGTAATATTTCCAGATCCACATCCCCAACTACCACCGTTTCAATATTCGGATGACATTCTCCCACTATCCCATCTCGAGGGAAGGCAAAATCAGAAGGGGTGAAAATGCCAGACTGAGCATACTGAATGTCCATGTTCTCCACCTGTGAAAGGTTCCCGACCGTACCAGCAATCACCGTGTAGATCTCATTTTCAATTGCACGTGCCTGTGAACAATATCGCACACGGATGTAGCCTTGACGATCCTCCGTACAAAATGGCGTAAAGATGATTTTCGCTCCCATATCCGCCGCAATTCGCGGAAGTTCAGGAAACTCAATGTCATAGCAGATCAGGATGGCGATTTTCCCGCAATCCGTGTCGAACACCCTTACTTTGTCACCTGGACTGATGCCCCACCACTTTCTCTCGTTCGGTGTTATGTGGAGCTTGTCCTGCTTCTCAATAGTACCGTCTCGTCTGAACAAATAGGCCACGTTATAGATGTTGCCTTCTTCTTCTATAAAGTGCGATCCGCCGATGATATTCACATCGTAACGAACAGCCAGCTTCGTGAAAAGTTCAATATACTGCTCGGTGAATTCTGTCAGCTTTCGTATCGCCTGGCTCGGGCTCTTCTCCTCCACAAATGAGAGCAGCTGTGTGGTGAGCAGTTCCGGAAATACGGCAAAATCGGAACCTTGATCAGCCGCCACGTCTGTATAATATTCAACCTGTGTGGCGAACTCTTCAAAGGAACTGATCGTTTTCATCATATATTGGATGGCCGTAATTCGGACAGGCTCGCTCGTTTTAAAATGGCGTTTCGTGTTGCTCGGTATATAATCCACGTTGTTCCATTCCATTAACGTTGCATACGCATCTGACTGCTTATCGTCCGGAAGATAGCGCTTGTTAATGCGCATGACCGTAAAACCGTTCATCAGCTGAAACGTCAGCACCGGATCATAAATATTGTGTGATATTACTTCTTTCACGTACTCTCTCGGCGTCATTTCGTCAGCGTGCTTATGATAGTTCGGAATCCTTCCGCCGAGAATGATGCTCTTTAAGTTCAACTGCTCAGCAAGCTCTTTGCGTGCCTCATACAAGCGTTTCCCGATCTTCATGCGCCTGTATTCCGGATGAACCATCACTTCGATGCCATACAGGTTAAAGCCTTCGGGATCATGGTTCGTGATATACCCTTTATCCGTGATTTCGTCCCACGTATGATTGTCGTCATATTCGTCAAAATTGACAATCAGGCTCGAGCAGCTGCCAATGATTTTCCCTTCATACGTGACACAGAACTGCCCTTCCGGAAAAATGCGCAGGTGGCTTTCCAGCTGGCTTCTTACCCATGGCTCCATCGTATTGGGAAAACACAGCTTCTGCAGCGCCAGAATTTCATCAATATCCTCAAATTCAATATTCCTCAGTTCTATCTTTTTTTCGAATTTCGATACATCTAAATCGCTCACGTTTGCCACTCCTTTTACAATGGAAATGCTGTATCTATTAGTTGTTCAATGAATGCAATAAGTCACTTAACTCTTTTTGGGCAAGCGACTCTAGCACGAGGTCCGTACCATCAAAATTCATATGCCTCGTTACAGGGTTCGGAATTGCCACGCAGAACATGCCCGCCGCTTTTGCCGCTTTAGCTCCGTTTACAGAATCCTCAAACGCAACTGCTTCCTCTGACTTAACGCCAAGAGCTTGAGCGGCTTCAAGATATAGGGCTGGATTCGGCTTCACTTCATCCACATCGTCAGCCGTCTTAATCGTTTCAAAATAATGAAGCAGACCGATCCGCTCTAGATGGCCCGTGACCCAGCTTCTGGTGGAGCTGGATGCGAGGCCGATTTTCAAGCCTAATTCCTTTGCCGCTTCCAAATAGGCAACTACACCTGGCAAAGCTTCCTGCTCCAGAATGAGGGAATGCGACCTCTTCATTCTCTTTTCCCGTAATTCATCATGCTTAATCGGCTGTTTATATTGTTCCTCCAAATATTCATACGGATCAAATACATTCGCAGTACCGATGCATTTTCCCCACACATCAAGGGGCAGCTCACAGCCATGCTCTTCAAAAATTTCTTTTAAAGCTTGATATTCCTGTGATTCTGTATCTAATATCGTGCCGTCAAAATCAAAAATGAGTGCTTTTATCATCGGTTCCCCTCCTATTAGGTTTCTCTATTATTGTTGCGTGAAGTAACAAAAAGCGCAAGAAATAGGCAGAGCGTTTCTCTGCCTACTTGATTCCATCTGTTTTGAAGGAGATTTTTTTTCCATTCGAGATCGCGATGATCGACCCTAGCTCATCTGTCCGATATACTGTCGCATTTTGCTTTTCAAGACGAAACAGCACTTCCTTTGACGGAAAATGATAGGGATTATTCTTGCCTACTGAGATGACGGCTGTATGGGGCTTTACTTTCTTCAGAAATGCCATTGTCGACCCGGAATTCGCGCCATGGTGGCCAATTTTGATCACATCTGCCTGTATTTTGTCTTTTTTCTTCAGCAGCAGTTCCCGTTCTTCCTCCACACCCGCATCAGCCATTAAAAGAAAATCGTTTCGCCCATGGGTGATCTTGATAACCGCTGAATAATCATTGATGTATTTGTAATACGCAGCTCGCGGAGCCAGCATTTCGACCTTCACCGCAAAGCCCATTCGAAACGTAACACCTGATTTCGCTCGCTCGACCGGAATCTGTTTTTCACTTATATTTCGGAACAAGTCATGGTAATATTTCGTGTCATACGGAAGATTCGGCATGTATACAGTGCTCACTGGAAAGGCTTTGATAACATCATCGAGCGAACCGATATGATCATGATGCGGATGCGTCGCCACGACTATATCCAAGTGCGTGATGCCCTCTTTTTTTAAATAGTTAATCACCGTATCTGCATCACTTTCATCTCCACCATCGATCAGCATATTCTCCCCGTTCGGCGCCCTGACGAGTATGCTGTCTGCCTGTCCGACATCAATAAAATGAATGCTAAGAGGCTCAAACCACGCTGCGCTGGCCTCTTTAGGCGAAAAGGAAACGACCGCAATAGCTAAGCACAGCCAGACCGCCACCTTTTTTAATCTCATACCACTCACTTTGCCAGCTCCTCTCGGCCGTTCGTTTCTTTAGTTATATGTAAAAAAGAGCAAAATCCGCCATCCAATACATGGATGCGGATTTTGCTCTTTTTAGGTGCATATTTTTGGGAGCTTTTGGGGGTCCGGTACGTGCAGACAACCATGCCGATGATTACAGGACTTCAGTGAGTGTGTACCGGACCCCGAAATGCCAGGACCCCAATACGGCAGCGTTTATAACGGAACTTTTTTCTTAAAGAAATGCTTCATCGAGTGGTACACGTCGGCTTTTTCTTTAAGGATGTAATATTGGAATTTCGGATCGTCTAAGTTTTTATACACACTCATTAAAGTCGAATGGCGGTTATATGCGTTAACCTCGCCATATCCGAACATATTCGTATGCTCCATAATCTGCTCCACAAGCTTGACGCAGCGGGCGTTGTCGCTTGTCAGGTTGTCACCGTCTGAAAAATGGAATGGATAGATATTATAGCGGGATGAATTGTATTTTGTTTCAATCAGTTCAAGCGCCTTACGGTAAGCGGACGAACAGATCGTCCCGCCGCTCTCGCCTTTGTTAAAGAACTCATCTTCTGGTACGACCTTCGCTTCGGTATGGTGCGCGATGAACTCGATATCGACCGTCTCATATTTGGACCTGAGAAAGCGGGTCATCCAGAAAAAGAAGCTTCGAGCCATGTACTTTTCCCATATTCCCATTGAACCGGACGTGTCCATCATCGCTAGGACAACGGCTTTGGATTCAGGCTTCGTTACCTCATTCCACGTTTTAAAGCGGAGGTCATCGTTATAGATTGGCGCAACCCCTGGCCGTCCTTCGAGTGCGTTCCGTTTGAAGGCGCTCAGGATGGTTTTCTTTTTGTCGACGTTCCCCATTAAGCCGGTGCGCCGAATGTCATTGAACTCAATTTTTTCTACGGTAATGTTGTCTTGTTCTTTTTGCTTAAGATCAGGCAGCTCCAGTTCCTTGAAGAGCATTTCCTGAAGCTCGGCAATCGACACTTCTGCTTCTGCATAATCAGATCCTGGTTTATCACCAGCCGGACCTTTCCCTTTGCCTGGCCCGTTCTGTGCCGCACGTCCATCACGTGCCACCACATCCCCCACCTGGCTGTCTCCATCACCTTGGCCTACGTGCTTATTCTTTTCATAGTTGTATCGGATTTTGTATTCGTCGAGAGAACGGATCGGAATCTTGATAACGTCCTTCCCGTTTGAAAGGATAATGTTCTCCTCACTAATTAAATCCGGCAAGTTGTTCTTAATCGCTTCCTGCACTTTGTCCATATGCCTTTGATGATCTTGATAGCCTTTCCGGTGGAGGGACCAGTTTTCCTGGGAGACGACGAAGTTATTTTTAGATGAATCAC
Organism: Fictibacillus iocasae; assembly: GCF_042665465.1. Taxonomy (NCBI): domain Bacteria; kingdom Bacillati; phylum Bacillota; class Bacilli; order Caryophanales; family Fictibacillaceae; genus Fictibacillus; species Fictibacillus iocasae. The sequence goes on from NZ_JBHTCP010000048.1 coordinate 108,322, forward strand.
TCATTGGGTTTCCCCCCAGCGCAGCATTGCTGCCTATTTTTGACCACCCTCAGGCCATAATTGTTGTCCGAAAAAGGGTTGGTTACTCTATGATATGCAGGAGAGCTGGAGAATTGCTTTATTTTAGTAAGAATAAGTGAGGGTCGTGGTGTTTTCTCTCTTCCCTATAACGGCTTGGAATTTACATATATCGGAATGTTGCCTGCGTATTTCGTTTTCCAGCCGATTCTATTTTTAACTCGCCCGTGAATGTTAGAAAGTCAGCTGCTCATAACCTGATGTCAGCTACTTCGAGGTCGAATTCGCCGCGGCATTTATAAAAATGCCCTTTTCTAAAAAAATCTTTCTTTTCGTTTTCATTTTGACCATATCCTCTAAACGAACTAAGAAAAAGTAAAGTTTTTCACATCATAATCGCTATTATCTTGGTTAGACCATTATTTATTTTCATGTTAGGGTGATGAAAAGATGGGAGGGGACAAAAGTGATCATTAAGCAGCCTTCTCCGGGGATAAAATTGCTCCAAACTGCTGCACTTTACAGAAGAACCGCTAAATATTTTCCTCAATGGCCAGTTATTGAAGATGATTTCGGAAGGCTTAAAGCAGGTTATAAAGGCGAAGTTTCTTTATTGTATGAACTCAATATGTTGCCAAAAAACAGTCACACCTCTTTATTCGATATCAGACTGACAAATAATCAAAATTACTTCTTCCAAACAGATGTGTGTTTCATAACCAAATCATTCGCCCTCATTATGGAAGTGAAAAATATCTCAGGAAAAGTTTACTTTGATTTGTATGACCAGATGATCCGATATAAGAAGGATGGAACGGAAGAGTGCTTTCCTGATCCAATAAATCAAGTGATGATACAAGAAAGTCATTTCCGCAAATGGTTAGAACAGATGAAATGGACACTTCCGGTAGAATCCATTGTTGTGTTCACGAACCCCCAAACGATTATCACCTTTTCCGATACCTACAATCCTTCATTACGGTTAAAAGTAATACGAAAAAGAATTCTCCCATTAAAAATTCAGGATCTTTCAAAAAAGTATAAATCTGAGCTTCTTACTGACAAAGAACTCAAAAAATTGACCTATCAACTTCTAAAATTTCACACCGAACCTTCTCCCAACGCCTTAGAACATTACAAACTAAAAAGCACTGACATTCTATCTGGTGTTCAATGTCCCATTTGTTTACATCTGCCCATGAGAAGAACCTTTGGCAAATGGTTTTGTGAACATTGCTGTTGTTTTAATGCAACAGCACATAAAGCAGCATTTCAGGATTATGGGCTTTTGATTGATGCTCATATCACCAATAGACAAGCTAAGGAGTTACTGCATTTAGAATCAGCTTCCATTACAAAAAGATTGCTAAAAGAGATGCAGTATCCAATTGAAGGCAAGGGAAACAGTATTAAATATAAGATTAAGCAACAATCTGATTTTTCCATATAACGGAATGTTACCCGCGAACTTGTTATGTCGCCCGCGCTCGGCTGAACCTCGCCCGCAGCTCCCTTCTGCTCAGCCGCGCGGAACCGCATCTCGCCCGCAACGGTGTCGAACGCGGCCGCAGCCCAGCTTACCCACCCCAAAACAGACAAAAACCCCATTCCGCATAGGCGGAATGGAGCTAGTTATCGTCTTGGTCGTGTTCGAGCTGCTGGGGGTCAGGGGTTTTGCCGCTTTTTTTCACTTGTTCATTGGAGGATACGTGCTCCATTATTTTGCCGTGCTCTTTCATTTCCTCGAAGGTTGAGGCCATGGAGCCGTTTTCGCGTTTATCTTGATCTTTGCCGTCTTTTTTCACAGGGAATCACCTCTTGCCCTGTAGTTTCCCCTATTTGGGCTGTTCCAAACCGGTGAACACCTTCATTTCGTCAACCGGCCAGTAGCGGATGTTGGCTTCGCCAATGACGTCCTTCACCTTTACGAGGCCGATGTGCCGGCTGTCCTGGCTGTGCAGACGGTTATCACCGAGAACCAGAATCTGGCCTTCAGGAATCTTCTTCAGGCCGCCCGTAATTTCTTCGAGGGTGAAGTCCCCGGTCAGGTTGCTGTTTGGTATTTGTTTTTTATAATCCGCTAAATAGGGTTCGGGTACTGGCTTGTAATTAATATATAATTGATCATTGCGGTAAGCGATATGTTCGCCAGGCAGTCCGATCACCCGTTTAATATAGTCTTCTGATTCGTTGGCATGAAAGACGATCAAATCGAATCGTTTCGGCTCTGTGATTTCATAGCCGATCTTGTTCACGATCAAGCGGTTTCCGTTCTCGATTGTTGGCATCATGGACTCGCCATACACCACATATTGTTCAAATAGAAATTTTTTGATCACGATCGCCAGAATGAGGGCGATGCCAATCGCTTTAATCCAATCAACCAGTCCATTTTTTTCGGTGCGAGAGCTCATGAAGTCACTTCCTTTACCTATCTCTTTAGTATCAATTTACCATTGTAAAGCACTGAAATACAACCTGTCTGTTTCAGAATCGTCAGAAAAAGCATACCCGGATGCCTTGCTTCATCCAGGTATGCTGGTATCACTATTATCGGTTAAGGAGGCTTCCGACATACCTTAGCAGCTCATTGGCACTTGTCGTATTGTAGCCGTGTTCGTCAACGAGACGCGCGATGACTTCGTTAATCTTCTTCAGCTGAGACTCATCTGGCGTTTTGGATGATGTCGTGATCTTCACCACATCCTTCAGGTCAGCGAAAAGCTTTTTCTGGATCGCTTCACGAAGGCGTTCATGAGACTGGTAGTTGAACTTCTTCCCTTTTCTTGCATAAGCCGAGATTCGAATGAGGATTTCTTCACGGAACGCTTTTTTTGCGTTTTCTGAAATGCCGATCTGCTCTTCAATCGAACGCATCAGCTTTTCGTCAGGGCTCATCTCCTCGCCTGTCAGCGGATCGCGCAGCTTGTTTTTGTTGCAGTACGCTTCCACATTATCCAAATAATTGTCCATGAGTGTGATGGCGGATTCTTCATACGAATATACGAACGCTTTCTGGACTTCTTTTTTCGCGATTTCATCGTATTCTTTGCGTGCGACAGAAATAAAATTGACGTAGCGTTCTTTGTCTTCCTTCGAGATGGAGGCATGGTGATCCAGACCGTCCTTGAGGGACCGCAGCACATCGAGCGCGTTAATCGACGGAATTTCTTTACGGATGATCGTGGATGAAATGCGGTTGATAATATAACGCGGATCGATTCCGCTCATTCCCTCATCCGCAAACTCTCGCTTCAGCTCTTCCAAATCCACATGGTTAAAGCCTTCCACGATTTCACCATCGTACAGCCTCATCTTCTTCAGTAAATCCATGCCCTGTTTTTTCGAATCCTTCAGTCTCGTTAAAATAGAGAAAATAGCGGCAACACGCAGCGCATGCGGCGCAATGTGGACGTGTGACATGTCACTGGACTGAATCATCTTCTCATAAATGCGTTCTTCTTCAGAAACTCTGAGGTTGTATGGGACGGCCATGACAATGATACGGGAATGAAGGGCCTCATTCTTTTTGTTCGCGATAAATGAGCGGTATTCGGCTTCGTTCGTATGCGCTACGATCAATTCGTCGGCTGAGATCAACGCGAATCGGCCAGCCTTAAAGTTGCCTTCTTGCGTAAGAGATAATAAGTGCCATAAGAATTTTTCATCACACTTGAGCATTTCCTGAAACTCCATCATCCCACGGTTCGCTTTGTTTAGTTCGCCGTCAAAGCGGTAGGCGCGCGGATCGGACTCTGAACCATATTCGGCGATCGTCGAGAAATCGATGCTTCCAGTCAAGTCGGCGATATCCTGAGACTTCGGGTCGGACGGACTGAACGTTCCAATTCCGGTTCGTTTATCCTCTGAAAAGAAAATCCGTTCCACGACGACATCTTCAATGCGGTTGCCATATTCTTTCTCGAGCCTCATCGTGTTCAGCGGCGATAAGCTTCCTTCGATACGGACGCCATATTCTTCAAAGAAGTCCTGTCTTAAGTGATGCGGGATCAAATGCAGCGGGTCTTCATGCATCGGGCAGCCTTTAATGGCATACACCGCTCCGCTCTCTGTCTTGGAATATTGCTCGAGGCCTCTTTTCAGCATGGTCACGAGAGTTGATTTACCGCCAGAGACTGGCCCCATGAGCAGAAGAATCCGTTTGCGTACATCCAGACGCTTTGCTGCGGGATGAAAGTATTCTTCTACAAGGCGTTCAATCGCTTCTTCCAATCCAAAAATCTGGTTGTCGAAAAATTGATACTTCTTCTGACCGTTAGAGTTATCAATGCCAGCGTCTTTGATCATGTTATATACGCGGGAGTGTGCTGATTGGGCGACATGCGGCCGCTCTTTTAAGATATCTAGATACTCGGCAAAAGTACCTTCCCAGACAAGACGCTGCTCCTCCTCACGGTGCGATTGTATTTTCGATAAAATATCCATGAGTACCTCCCTTGATTTTTTGGCTCCATCAAGTGTTAATCTACTCTATGCGAGGATGTCCGTAATCATTCGGTCGAAACATTATTTTCAGATAAGGAGATTATTTCCTTCCCATGCGAGCCTGCATGGTAAAATAGGCATACATCAACTTTTAACACGCTAGAGGTGCATCATGAGTCGTTTGTTCGGTTTTGCTGCGTCCCTTTTTCTGCTCGGAATTGTGGCGCTTGCATGTATAGGATTAAAACAGGAAATACAACGCTACACCCCCATTGATCAGACGGTGCGTTCCATCGCAGATGTTTCCCGCTATCCGCTGGAAAAGAACAGCACAGCCTTGGACAGCAGCGGCAACGTGTTCTTCGAATTTAGGGGAACAGAGAACAGAATTTACATTGCGTATGAACAGATACCTAAAAGAGTGATTCAGAGCTTTATAGCCACAGAGGATCAGGATTTCCTCACACACCATGGCATTGATGGTAAGGCGATCGCACGCGCCCTGGTTACAAATCTGAAAGGCGGCGGTATCCAGGAAGGCGCGAGCACCATTACACAGCAGCTCGCACGAAACATGTTTCTCAATCATGACCAGACCTATGACCGGAAGCTGAAGGAGCTGTTGATCTCCTATCAGATTGAAAAAACGCTCAGCAAGGAAAAAATTCTGGAGCTGTACGTGAACACGATCTATTTTCAGAACGGTGTATATGGCATTGAAACAGCGAGCCGTTATTACTTGGGCAAGCGTGCCAGTGAGCTCACACTCGGTGAAACCGCCCTGCTCGCCTCTATACCGAATAACCCCTCCCTCTATAATCCTGTGACAAAGCTGGAGAACACAAAGAAACGGCAAAAGTGGATTTTAGATAAGATGCTAGAACAGAAGAATATTAAGCACGCAGAGCATGCCGCTGCGTGGCAAGAAAAAATCGAGGTACAGCAGAATCTGCCTTATAGAAGCTTTCCCGGGTTTGCCGCTTACGTGAGAGATGAGTTTCAGCAGCTGCTAGCCGATAGTCGACCAGAGCTCAAAGGAAAAGCATTGAGCAAGGAAACGGAACGGCTCATCGGTGAAGGAATTGTCATTGAAACCGCACTGGATCCTTCGTTACAAGCAAAAGCAGAACAGTCACTTGTCAACCGGCTGCCTTATCAAGAGGTGGAAGGCGCGGTCGCTGTTGTCGATCACAAACAGCATGAAATCATTGCTCTGTCAGGCGGCAAGAAATCCAACTATACAGACTTTAACCGTGCCTATGAAAGCCGGCGTCAGCCAGGTTCGGCGATTAAGCCACTTCTGGTGTATACGCCATATATTGATACGTTCAAAGCAAGCGGAGGCACATTAATCAATGCAGGGCCCTTCTGTAACAACGGCTATTGTCCGCAAAATTATGGAGGCGCGGTGTATGGCCGCATGCCGCTGAGCCAAGCTCTGGCATTTTCCGTGAACACACCAGCTGTCCGCCTTTTACAAACGACGGGTGTTAAACAATCGTTTAATTATTTGGAGCCGTTTCACTTTGGCGGCATCTCTACCAATGATCATCGTCTGCCGGCTGCGTTAGGCGGTTTTGAGTTCGGCTTTTCACCGCTGGAATTGACTTCGGCTTATAGCACGTATGCATCCAATGGCATCTATACGGCTCCTCACGCCATACGTTCGGTGAAATCAAGAGATGGCCAAGTTCTCTATCAATGGAAAAAGTCCAGCACTCCTGTATGGAGGCCGGACACGAATGAGAAGATGAGAGCATTGCTCAGCATGGTTGTGTCGTCTGGTACAGCTCGCCGTGCTTCGTTTGCCGGATCATCTTATATCGGAGGCAAAACGGGAACAACGAATAATGTAAACGACTTATGGTTCGTCGGTTTAACCGACCGGTATACGGCCGGTGTCTGGATCGGTCGTGATCAGCCTGCTTCCATCCGCTTTGTAGAGGGCATACAGCCGCAGATCGGCATATGGCGCGATGTCATGTCCTTCGCTCATAACCGGTAAATGTCCATTTCAACTTAAGGTTATGAGGCGATTCCGGCCATGAGCGCGTTATACAGCCTGACGACGGTATAGGCGGTCACCAAGCCGAATGCGGCCCAGAAGAACAGCTGCAAAAACACCATTCCCATAATGTTCACAGAGTTCATATACGTACTTGCTTTTAGCAGGAAGTAAAAGAAATAGACGAGCGCTGATGCTGCGAAAAGTATAAGGATGATGGTGAGGCTGAAGTTCAGCACGACGGCTGCCATCGCGCCGCCAAAGAATATCCAGCCTCCCTGCCTCGTCAGTCGAAGGGTATCGCCCTCTTTATCCATAGAAAAGAAAAACAACCCAAGCTGCATACATGAGTCTGACAGCAGCTTGAGCGCCGCGAAGGTCATGAAGAACAGGAGAAACAGACAGAAGCCCGCTGAAAGGTGAATCGTCTGGGCGGAGAACAGTTCCCGCATCCCTTGATAAACGCCGAAAAATTTCAGTTTACTAATTAGCAGTCTTTCAATATGTATGGCAAATGCGCTGCTGAACAGGATGATGGAAAACAGCGGCAAGTACCCGGTGATGTATACATTCTTCTTCAAAACAGATGATGTACCCCTTTCTGCATAAATCCTGTCCTCATTATACTCATTTTAGATTCACAGCGCTTTCTTTTTCCTTTATAATAAAGAAAACTTGGTTGACTCGTCAGCCTTAGTTGCACTTATACTATGGACTTTAACTTTTTGCCACGTCAATAAATCATCGTTGCAAAAAAGGTATATTTCCTATAGTGTAAAAAAAGGATACAAGGAAAGACTTATGCAAAAGGAGGACGGTAAAATGAGCTTTATTCTCATACTGCTTGTCATGCTTACGTTCTTAACTGCCATCTTTACAGCGGGCTACAATGACCGCCCTGGAAAGAACTAATACGCATACATATGAAAACGCCCCGATGTTTTGGGGCGTTTTTTTATTTAGGTATTTAGTATTCTTGTTAGTTTTGATGAAATCTGTGATATGGTTGATTTCCGTTACAGGCGCACGCTTATCCAGAGGGGCGTGGCGAAAAGCAGGGATGGCTCGTTCAGCCTAGGGCAAGCAAATGAGGAAGGGACCGAGAAAATCGCTCTTTGACTTATCGGGCACTTTCTCATTTGACCTCAAGGGGCTAGCCCTTCCGCCGCCAGCACCTTCGGAAGGTCTCACCTGTCTCACCTGTCTCACTCATCCCGCTGGAGTCTGCGCCTTTCACTCCAATCAACCTAGTCATGAAGCATTCATAGAAGAAACGACAAGTACTAAGATAAAGGTAATATCCACACAAAGTTCACGGAAGTATTACATCTAGCTTTCAATGTCAAAACCTCTTTCCACCATGCATGTTATCCAGCCATCCGCACTATGTTTATTTCCTCAGGTTTGGGTAGTCTTGTTGTCTTAGGGCTTCGTATATGAGGATGGCTGCTGTGTTGGATAGGTTTAGGGAGCGGATGTTTTCGTTCATCGGCAGCCGCATGCATGTGTCCATGTTGCTGTCGATCAGTTCCCGCGGCAGTCCTGTTGTTTCTTTTCCGAAGATGAAGAAGTAATCTTCTTCTCGATTGGTATAGTCAAAGTCTGTATGGTTTCTCTCTCCGAATTTCGTGACAAAGTGAAACTTGCCATCAGGGTATCGGTCGAAGAGTTCTTGTATGTCATTATAATACGTCAAGTTGACGTGCTCCCAGTAATCCAGCCCTGCACGCTTTAAGTATTTATCATCGGTTGAGAACCCGAGCGGGCGGATCAGATGCAGGTGCGTGTCTGTTCCTGCACATGTTCTTGCGATATTGCCAGTGTTCGCCGGTATTTCCGGCTGATAGAGTACAACATGAATAGCCAAAAAGCTCACCTCTTATTAATGATTGCTTCGACTATTATAGCACGCAACAGCGAAAGGGTCCGGTACCATTTCATGAAAATTTAGCGATAACGCCAATTTTCCGATGATGGTACCGGACCCCATGCTTTCTGCACTTTATACGATATGAAAGAACTTATATTGAATCCGCTTCGTGTATGCTGTGGAATCCTCGTATCCCCAGTAGCGCATGCGGCTGTTAGTGGTGTTGGCGTTAACGAGCGGTTCTCCCATCGGATCCTTCGCCACTACAATCGTGCTGTGCTCCCACCTGCCATCACCGTCAAAATCATAGCATACGATGTCACCGGGAAGCAGCTGGCTGGCAGAATATTTTTCTTCTGCGACAAGCCCAGTGCGCGATCCGCTCAAATACCAGCGAAATGCGTTCGCCACACTCCACGAATAGCTCCAGTTATTGTTTCTCATCCACCACCCTTTTGAACGGACGCCATGGTTTGTCATCTGTATACCGCCTGCGTTAATGCATTGCGAGACATAGTTCGTACAGTTCACATCGAAATTTTTGAATGAAGGGTTATGCGAATTCCACCACCGCTCGGCATACTTTACGGCTTCCATCCGCTGATAGATGCCTTTGCGGAAATCGGGCGGAGACATATCGCGGTCGATTTTACTGGCGTCGGTTGAACTTCCTTCTTCAATGATTGGGCCATCGCTCAGCATGACATCATCTTCAAACACACTGCGCCTTTCCTGAACAAGCTCTTCTACATAAAAGTCATAGCCTTGCTTGATCAGCAGGCTATGGTGCACCAGATAGTCGACCTGTGTCTTCCCGTCTGCTTCCTGTGTCCGAATGATCGAACCGCTCGTCTGATTATTGACGATGCTCGCCTTTCGTTCTTTGAGCATCTCTTTTTTTCGCAAAAAACTTTCCTGTTCCTTCACCATATAAAAGACTCTCGATGTACGCTCGCTGCCAATCATCCATTGAGACTGTGTTTGTATATAATTTTTCAGTATATTCGTCCACATGAACGGCCACTCCTCTCTGCTTTATTAACATATGAGAAAACGGCAAAAAAAAAGAACCCGCAAAATGGGTTCTACGAGGATTTCTGGCAGCTAGTATGCTCGATGGAGAGCAGTATTTCTTTCTTATCCAAACCTCCGCCATAGCCAACAAGCGCACCATTGGAGCCAATGACACGGTGGCATGGAATGAATACCGGCACAGGGTTCTGGTTATTGGCCGACCCGACGGCTCTAACCGCTTTTGGTGCACCGATTCCGGATGCCACTTCCTTATAGGAGCACGTTGATCCATATGGTATAGACGTTAGCTGCTCCCAAACTTTTTTCTGGAAAGGTGTTCCGTATAAATCATACTCTAGAGCAAATTCTCTAAGTGTTCCGTTAAAATAATTTCTTAACTGTTCTGTTGCGGCTGCTAATTTTAAAGGAGCATGAACGAGCTCTCCTTTAATAAAATACTTAGCCATCCATGCCTGAAGCGATGGAGTATTTTCGTTTAATGTGCCAAAGTCCAGCCGGCAGATCCCCTTATCGGTAGAAATAATCGTAAGCGGACCAATTATGCTTTCACATTCCTCGTAGTAGAGTACGGTTTTTATCTGACACATACATATCCCTTCTTCTTCGTTACTTGTCCTTTATACTATCCGACATGAGTAACTTTTGCGATTATGAAATTTGTTCATTTTTCATCATTTTTAGCCCTTTTTCTATCTCTGTAAGCACTTTCTCATCTTTTTCGTTTTCTTTTGCCACTATAAGATGATTCTCTGTATTTTCTCCGCCTATTTTACCAAGCGCCCATGCTGCCGTTCCGCGCATGACAGGCCGCGGGTCTTTTGTCATAACATGCACAAGATCAGAAACCGCAGAATTGTCTTTAAAATGAGCAAGAGCCAAAATGGCGTTCCGCTGTATCGGTTTTTTCCCGCGCCAAGACCCTGATACATGGCCAAACTTCTCCTTAAATTCCCGGTTGCTGATTGTAAGCAAGGGACGAAGCAGTGGCTTTGCCAGTTCTGGATCCGGCTCCATCTCCGGATGAAGATGGAAATCCTTTTTCTTATTTTCTGGACACACCGTCTGGCACGTATCGCAGCCGTAGAGCCGGTTTCCTATCTTAGAACGGTACTCATCTGGCATAAAATCTTTTGTCTGTGTCAGGTAGGCCACACATTTGTTTGAATCAAGCTGCCCCCCCTGTACGAGCGCTCCTGTCGGGCATGCCTCGACGCATATATTGCAAGATCCACACTGATCTTCCATCGGCGTGTCAGGCGGAATCGCGATGTTCGTGATTAATTCTCCTAAATACACATAAGAACCGAATTCAGGTGTAATGATCGCACAGTTCTTTCCGGTCCAGCCAATTCCCGCTCTCTCGGCGACTGCCCGGTCGGACAGCTCTCCTGTATCGACCATCGACTTCACGGCGGCATCCGGATGTTTCTCCAAAATGAATGCTTCCAGCAGCTGCAGCTTTTCCCGCAGCACATGGTGATAATCCCTTCCCCATGAGGCTCGGCAAAAAATGCCCCGCCTTGCTCCTTTCACACTTTTCGGAGCGTCTTTCATTTTAGATGGATACGCCAGAGCGATCGAAATGATGGAGGACGCACCTGATAGAAGCCGTTTTGGGTTCGTCCGCTTTTCAATATCCGGCTCTTCAAAACCTGACTGGTATCCAAGCTCCTGCTGAGTAATCAGCCTTGCTTTCAGCTGCAAAAACACGTCTGCCGCTGCAAAGCCGATCTTATCAATGCCGATTGTTTTACTATATGCGATTATCTCTTCCTTTAACTGGGCGCCTGTCATGCTGCGTCCTCCTTTCTGCAAGATTTATTCAATATATGGTACACTTGTGAATAAAAAGGGTGGTGCACATTATGAAAAAAGGGACGATCAGCCCTGCTGTCAAACAGCTTGTCCCCGGCTTTAAAATCGGATTCATTACCTACCATCATATCGCGGTTGGGGATTCTCCGCAAATGATTAAAGGCCGTTTCCAGCTATTCACTGAATCCATCCGTCTTGAGGATAAACAGCCATCAGACTGGCCGTATATTAAAGAATACCGCGATGTTTTCAAGTCTCTCGGAACAGATCCTTCCCGGTACAGACCTGCGTCAGAAGCACTGCTCCGCCGAGTACTGACAGGTAAAGACCTCAGCCCTGTAAACAGTGCTGTGGATGTTAATAACTTCTTTTCTCTGCGCCATGCACTGCCACTCGGCATATACGATGCCAAAATGATCGATGGGGATGTCGAGATCCGGCTCGGTAACGCGCAAGACGAATATGAAGGGTTAAACGGTCGTTTAATGAACATGGAAGGAAAGCTTGTCAGCTGTGATGCGAAAGGAGCATTCGGAAGCCCTATCGTTGATTCTAAACGGACTATGATGACAGAGCAGGCAAAAGAGGCCTTGCATATTATCTATCTTCCTCCGTCATTAGAGCCAGAAAATGCGGAACAGCTTCTAACATCCATCGCTCAAATGTTTACACAAGTTCACGGCGGAGAGGCTCATATCGCGCTTCTTACGTAATAAAGCACTTCCCGAGGGAAGTGCTTTATTAAAACCTACAACTAGCTTGTTATATATATAGTCATGCCAGTCTGAAAAAAGTACTTCACTCAGTAAATTTTTCTATTTATTTGGCAATTGTACAAGCCATGATGATGGAGCTGTCATAGAATATCGTACCTTGTACTTGAAAGGAGTGATGTACAATGGCAGCTTTAACGACTGGGCCTTTAAGAGAGGCAGGAAGTACAGTAACAGTAGATATTATTAACGAAGATGCAGCTGCACAGCAGACGGTTATCATGCAAGCATTCATTTTAGAAACAGATGGCACAAGAACCCCTTTCGTATCCGAAACGTTCACGATTGATCCGGGAGAGTTTGCTACGCGGACATATTCCATCGGCTTTACAGACGCTGTTGAGTTTCAGATTGATGTGTTTCCTTCCAACGATTTTTCCGCAACGTTTCGATTCGCCAATGATCTTGACGAATCCATTGGATACCTCGTCCGTCCTGAGTTAACTGAACTAACCGCGATTACTCCTATACCGTAATAGACGTGCGGACAAGCTGCCGACTGATAATCGGCAGCATTTACATACCTTCATCCATTTTTCTAGCATGTTGCTTATGGCACAAACTGTAATTAAAAAACGGCCTCTACTAAGTGTAGAAACCGTCATTGATTGTTTGTATAAGGAAGTAAAATGGTACCGGTGGCCGGGGTCGAACCGGCACTCCAGAAGGAACACGATTTTGAGTCGTGCGCGTCTGCCAATTCCGCCACACCGGCATGGAATCGAAAATAAGTGCTGCTTGCTGCTAAAATTAAAATGGAGGCGGCACCCGGACTCGAACCGGGGGTAAAGGTTTTGCAGACCCGTGCCTTACCACTTGGCTATGCCGCCGTTATAAAATAAAAAAATGGAGCGGAAGACGGGATTCGAACCCGCGACCCCCACCTTGGCAAGGTGGTATTCTACCACTGAACTACTTCCGCATATAAAAATGGCTGGGCTAGCAGGATTCGAACCTACGCGTGACGGAGTCAAAGTCCGTTGCCTTACCGCTTGGCTATAGCCCAATAATGGGGCGATCGAGGGGAATCGAACCCCCGAATGTCGGAACCACAATCCGATGCGTTAACCACTTCGCCACGACCGCCAGAATATCTAAGATGTAAATGGCAGGGGCAGTAGGAATCGAACCCACACCAAAGGTTTTGGAGACCTTCGTTCTACCTTTAAACTATGCCCCTATAAAAGGTATTGTGTTTGTCTGTCAAAAAAGAATGGTGGAGGGGGACGGATTCGAACCGCCGAACCCTGAGGGAGCGGATTTACAGTCCGCCGCGTTTAGCCACTTCGCTACCCCTCCACATGAGAGACAAATACTATTTTAATTCATGTTTGCTGATTTTTCAAGAGTGAATTTTTTTGTTGACTGATCACTCTTTGCAGCATCTTCACTAATAAAAAAGTGATGGTGCCGGCTAGAGGACTTGAACCCCCAACCTACTGATTACAAGTCAGTTGCTCTACCAATTGAGCTAAACCGGCTCAAGAGTTAAAAATATGGTGGCTCGGGACGGAATCGAACCGCCGACACGAGGATTTTCAGTCCTCTGCTCTACCGACTGAGCTACCGAGCCAAATGGCGGACCCGACCGGGGTCGAACCGGCGATCTCCTGCGTGACAGGCAGGCATGTTAACCACTACACCACGGATCCATTTGGTTGTACCTAAACGGTACTTCTGATATTTTATGAGCTAGGTGTTAATCGACGCAGTTCATAAAATAAAATTGGTTGCGGGGACAGGATTTGAACCTGCGACCTTCGGGTTATGAGCCCGACGAGCTACCAGACTGCTCCACCCCGCGACAATGAGTATGCTTACGGATGATGAGTCCGCGTTTGTTGTTTCTTCCTCTACACGCATAACCAAAGTAGTAGATGCGTCGAAACATGTCGCCGTGTAATCACTGATGATTACGCTCCATGCTCCACCCCTGCATTGATGCATGCAATGGTGTTTTTGAAAGAATAAATGGTGGAGGATGACGGGATCGAACCGCCGACCCCCTGCTTGTAAGGCAGGTGCTCTCCCAGCTGAGCTAATCCTCCGGATTTTAAAGTTGTGAATTGGTGACCCATACGGGATTCGAACCCGTGTTACCGCCGTGAAAGGGCGGTGTCTTAACCGCTTGACCAATGGGCCGATATTTTATATGTATTCATGGCGGAGAGCAAGGGATTCGAACCCTTGATACGGGGTTGACCGTATACACGATTTCCAATCGTGCTCCTTCGACCTCTCGGACAGCTCTCCAATGGCTCCACAGGCAGGACTCGAACCTGCGACCGATCGGTTAACAGCCGATAGCTCTACCACTGAGCTACTGTGGAATATGTAGTACAGCCCGGCCACGTCCTACTCTTACAGGGGGAAACCCCCAACTACCATCGGCGCTGAAGAGCTTAACTTCCGTGTTCGGTATGGGAACGGGTGTGGCCTCTTCGCCA
>NZ_JBHTCP010000049.1:0-135113 GCF_042665465.1 Fictibacillus iocasae
TGCGGGTCGCCCCGCACCACCTTGTCTTAAGCTACTGTTACTACTGCCTTCACAGTTCGGGACTCACACCCTATAGCCTGTACCCATGCCGGGCACACCAAAAAATTCCGCAGGAGCAGACTGCCCCTACGGATAGTATTCGTGAAGTATGTCGTTTTTCCTGCCTTACTGCTTTTCCAAAATAAGCTGAATCGCGGTCTGCAGCTGGACATCGTTCTTCTCGCTGCGAATCTGCTCGATGATCTCGCTCTCCATCTTAGCTGCCGTTTTCTTATCAATTTTCCCAGTCGGCTCCAGCTTGTTCGCCTTTTGGAAGGCGATGACAGCCGTCTGCGTTTTATCATCAAAATAACCGTCGTTTCGTCCTGGCGAGAAGCCAAGTCCATTCAGCATAATCTGTGCGTTTTTCACCTGCTCGGAATTGCTGTCAAACGCGATCGGCTTTTCAATATTCAGCGGATTCGTATAGAAATAGGCGGGCTGCTTAACCGCATGCGTCGGCTTCACGCCTTTTTTATGGATCCAGTTTCCGTCCGGTGTCAGCCATTTAAAGAGTGTCAGCTTAATGTTGCTGCCGTCTCCTAAGTCAATGGACTGCTGAACAGTACCTTTTCCAAAAGACTTTTCTCCAACAAGATCATAGCCGCCTGCTTCGGTTAATGCGGCTGCAAGAATTTCAGACGCGCTCGCACTTCCTCCATCAATGAGCCCGATGATCGGATAATCCTTTTTCTCTTTCAGCTGAGACACGTATTCCTGCTTGTTGCCTTTGCGGTCCTCAATCTGAACGAACGGCTTCTTATCTGTTACGATCTGCTTTAAGATGCGGTCCACCGCTTCTAAGTAGCCGCCTGGATTTCCGCGCACGTCAATGACAAGTCCGTCAATGTCCTGCTTCTCTAATTCGGCAAGCTTTTTCTTAAAATCACTGCCCGTTTCTTCCGAGAAGGAGGTGATCTCCAGAACGCCGACCTTCTTGCCCTTCACTTCTTTCACATCAGAATAAACGGTCTCGATCGGAATTTCATCACGCTTTACTTTTACATTCATCACATTGTCGACGCCATTTCGCTTGACGCCAAGTGTGACCGTTGAGCCCTTTTTGCCTCTAATTTTCAGGACGGCCTTATACAGATCGAGGCCTTCGAGGCTTTTACCGTCCACTGTGATAATCTGATCATTCGGCTTCAATCCTGCGTCCTCAGCCGGCGAGTCCTTAAACGGTGCCACAATCGTCACTTTTCCGTTCACCATGCTCACTTCTGCACCGATTCCCTCAAACGAGGAGTCGAGCGACTGGCTGAACTGGCTTGCCGTTTCTTCATCCATATAGGAAGAATACGGATCCTTCAGCGTTTTCACCATTCCCTGAATGGCGCCTTCTAACAGCTTTTCTTCGCTTACTTCCTCCACATAACGGGAAGAAATGATTTCATACGTACGCTGGAGCTTGGAAAATTCTTCGTTTTCATCAAACTTGGCAGATGACTTCGGTAATTCTTTTACATTCGTCCCAGGATAAACCTCTTTCGCGCCAAAATAACCCATGCCCGCATACATTCCGCCAGCGCCAATCAGCATCGCAAGAACGACTACCGCTACAAGCATCTTTTTGTTTACATTCATGTCGTCACCTCATTTTTCTGCAGGAAAAGGCACCACACCTTGCCAGTGCGATGCCTTTTGTTGTAAGAGAAAGATGTTCCTTGCTCCTACTGTACTATATGAACAGCTTGTTTACATTATGATTTTATTTTACCAGTATGCTGCTGGATTCACAGCATTCGATTTCGCCTGGTTCCATGGTCCTTTGTGCAATTCAAAGTGCAGATGCTGACCCATGCTCTGACCCGTGTTCCCCATATAGCCAATCATCTGGCCGCGCTTCACGGATCCGCCTTGAACCGCACGGCTTCTCATGTGCGCGTAAACCGTAGTCCACGTCTGTCCGTTAATATAGTGCGAGATATAGATGACGTTTCCGTAAGAGTTCGAGTACTCAGAACGGATAACGGTACCGTCTGCTGCTGCATGAATCGGCACAGTTCCGCCTTGTGCGATATCCACTCCATAGTGCATGCCATCAAAACGGTTAGCATAACCGGATGTTAACGCACCAGAAGCTGGCTTGATGATCATGCCGTTTCCAGTCGGAGGTGGTGAGCTCTCTCCGCCGCTGTTGTTATTGTTCATAGATGCCCGCGCGGCACGCTCCATCTCAGCGCGAATCGCTGCTTCTTGAGAGGCAAGAATTTTATCAGCGTTCTCGACCTTGTGGATTTCGTGCTCAAGGTGCGAATGTTCTTTTTCAAGCTGCCCCATCAGCTTGTCCTTTGCAGCCATCTGTGCATCAAGCTGCTTGCGGAGCTCTTGCAGCTGAGAAGCCGCGATCTGAAGCTTAGTAAGAGCTGCTTCAATCTGGGACTTTTTGCTCTCTAATAGCTCTTTATCTTTTTTCTGTTCTTCTAAAATTTGCTTGTCCTGCTCTGCAATCATATTCAGCGCGAACACACGCTCAATGAAGTTGCCGAAATCCTTGGATCCTAAAACGACATCAAGATAGTTAACCGCTCCGCCGTTTTCATACATCGCTTTTACGCGGTCTTTCAGCATTTTATCGCGTTCGTCGATGCGCTTTTGCACGACGGCAATCTCTTTTTCTAGTTCAGCGATTTGCTCCTTAGTGTCCGCAATTTCTGACTCTTTGGCGCGGATTTTCTCATCTGTTTCAGTAGAGATCTTATCCAGCCGCTCAATCTCTGCTTCAAGCGCCTCTTGCTTATGCTCGTTTTGAGCAAGCTTTTTTTCAGCAGCCGCACCGCGCTGCTTGTTGGCTTGCTGCTTCTTCTTTATTTCCGATAGTGTTTCCGCTTTAACCGTTGACACGGGCTCCTGATAAAAAGCGAGCGTGCCAAGCGCTAAGCTGATAGAAAGCGTAATACCTGCAATCCTTCGATTCATGTGTAACGTTTCCCCCTTGTACCCCGAATTGTTATGTCGCGTGTCATTAAACTTTTAAGAACTTACGGACGGATGTAACACTTCCCCAAACACCGATTGTTCCGCCAATTGCCACCATAAGGAGCGACAGCTGAGGAATAAGCGGATAAACAGGCAGAAGGTCAATAAAGACGGTTCCAAGCTTCTGGCTGACTGAATCAAATATGAATTGATACCCGACGATAAGCACAATGATTGGCAGCAATGCTCCCATCACGCCAAGCGCAAATCCTTCTAGGAAAAATGGCCAGCGGATAAAACCGTTCGTCGCACCGACGAGCTTCATGATCTCGATCTCTCGGCGTCTTGAAACGATGGTCAATTTAATCGTGTTGGCAATCAAGAACATAGCGGTGAAAATCAAGCCGATAACTAAGGCGATACCGACGTTTCTTGCCGCACCTGTCACCTCAAACAGCTTTTCAACCGTTCCTTTGCCGTATTCAACCTTATAAACAAAAGGATATTTTTCAATTTGTTTAGCAACGAGTGCTGTGTCCTGCGGTTTCACCGTTTCGATGACAAACCGGTCTGGAAGTGGATTTTCTTTTTGAAGGCCGGAGAACACCTTGCCCTCATCCCCAAGGTCCTCGATCAAGTTCTTCAGACCCTGTTCTTTTGATTCAAACTTGACTGATTTTACTTTTTGAATCTTTTCTAGCTCTTTTTCATAATTTGCATAGTTCTCTTTCTTTTCTGTCTGATCAATGTAAGCTCGGATATGAACATCCTTCTCGATCTGGCTTGCCACATGGTTGATGTTAAGCAAGATGGCCAAGAATACCCCTACGAGCAAGAGTGTGACGGTTACCGCACTGACAGATGCAAACGTCATCCATCCGTTTCGCACAAGACTCTTACCTGACTCTGCGAAGTGGCGTTTCAGGGTTCTAATCTTCATAGCCGTAGTCCCCCTTTGCCTCATCGCGTACAATTCTTCCGCCCTCAATGGCGATAACGCGATGCTTGATTGTGTTAACGATCTCTTTGTTGTGTGTTGCCATCACGACAGTAGTGCCGCGTTCGTTGATTTCTTTAAAGATATCCATGATCTCCCACGCTGTTTCAGGATCCAGGTTCCCCGTCGGCTCATCAGCAATGATGACAGGCGGCCGGTTCACGATGGATCGGGCGATGGAAACACGCTGCTGTTCTCCCCCAGACAGTTCGTCCGGAAACATTCGCGCCTTGCTTTTCAGCTTAACAAGATCAAGCACTTCCATCACGCGCTGGCGGATTACCTTTGGTGATTCTTCAATAACCTCAAGTGCGAACGCCACATTTTCATAGACGGTCAGCTTAGGAAGCAGCTTGAAATCCTGAAAGACAACGCCGATTTTACGGCGTACTCTTGGAATTTGGCGCTCCTTCACTTTCGCCAGGTTCGTTCCATTAATCATGATCGCACCTTTTGTCGGTCTTTCTTCGCGGTACATACACTTAATAAAAGTAGATTTACCTGCTCCGCTAGGCCCAACCACATAAACAAATTCACCTTTTTCAATCACTACATCAATCCCATTCAGTGCCATAACACCGTTCGGGTACGTCTTCCATACGTCAATCATTTCGATCAAACGTCTCACATCCTAACTGCTAAGCTATTTCCCTATCTCCCCGCATAAGGGCTGAGATGTTCATCTAATCTCTATATTGGTAAACCGCGAAATTAGTCAGCGGTTTTGCAAGAATTGTCATTTTTTCCGTAATTCCTATTATAACATCCATATCCGTAAATTTTATTACAGTTATGTTTCATCTTCCGTCAACAAGTGACAATAGGCGGATATTCAATGAATTCTTTTGAATAAAAATTACGACACAATTCGAGGAATTCCTTTAAACATCGGGGTTAACAACGCTAAAAGTTTTCGACATCCCCACACAAAACAGGGGGTTATCATATCAAAATAGTAAAAAGGTCACTCTGGCTGGTGTGGCGGTGAGTTGATGGGAGCGTAAATTTATTGGGGTTGAATGGTGTTTGAAAGTAATTGGGGTCCGGTACATCTATTTATTAGGTTGAATCTCGTTAAAGTATCCGTTTTTTCAAATTATCTTGTTAATTTACTCTCATATCCGTTTCACATGATGATCAAGTAGAGCTTTCGTACCGTATCTTGCTCATTTTTGGTCTTGCTTTTATTAAAAATTTTGGTTTGGAGCAAGTTATCACAACACTTTTTCGGTTTCTCACAGCAATTCTGGAAAAACTCACAGCATTTTTGGAAAAAGTTAACGCAATTCAGCTAAAAGTCACGACAATTTAGCCAAATGTCACGACATTTGCCTAACTGACGCAACTGTACTGGCCATTTCCTTAAAAGCGGTACGCCTAATGGGGTCATGTACACTATTATCATTTCAAGCATAATCAACAAAGCGTTATTTTCTCCAGATTATCTTCTTATCTCTTGATTAATGGACTCATAGATGATCAAATTAGTGATTCCCTATCCATTTTTGCTTATTTACAGATTTAATTCTTCATTAAATTGGGGTTGGATCAAGCCATTACAACACTTTTTCGGTTTCTCACAACATTTCAGAAAAAACTCACATGAATTCTGGAAAAAGTTAAAGCAATTCAGCTAAAAGTCACGACAATTTCAGCCGATGTCACGACATTTGCTTGAACTGCGCTAATCCATCTGGCCACTGATCAAAAAAAGTCCCAAAACGCAAAAAATCAGCGCTTTGGGACATTCATATAAACTTAACTTTAAGATCGTTTAAATCCTTCGCCGAGCACTTCATGGGCGTTCACGACAATAATGAAGGCGGATGGATCGATATCTCGTACATATTGCTTGAGCTTCGTGACTTCGTGCTGTGCGACGACACACATCAGCATCGGGCGCTCATCCTGTGTATAGCCGCCGAACGCGCTGATTTTCGTCACACCGCGGTAAATATCGGTTAAGATTCCTTTTCTCAGCTCTTCTTCATGATCAGATATGATAAGTGCCATTTTGGACGTGCCTAGACCCATCTGCACAACGTCAATCGTCTTCGCGGTCAGAAACATCGCGATCAGCGCATAAAGCGCCTGTTCGATTCCGAAAATGATCGCGGACGAAAGGACAATCGTACCATCAATCAGGAGAATGATTGTACCGAGAGAAATGCCAATATATTTGTGAATGATCTGGGCAAGCAGATCCACACCGCCGGTTGATGCCTTCCCGCGGAAGACGATACCCAGTCCTGCGCCGATTCCAAGACCGCCAAACAGCGCTCCGAGCAACGGATCTTTCGTCGCTGCTCCCCAGTCTTCAAACACGTATACAAAAAGCGGCAGCACGATTGTACCGACGAGTGTTTTCGCACCGAATCGCCTGCCGAGAAACACGAGGCCTGCTATAAAGAGCGGGATGTTGAAGGCCCATTGAACATAAGAAGGCTTCCAGCCAAACAGTCCGTAAAGGATGGTACTGATCCCGCTCACTCCGCCTGAGGCGATGGCATTCGGTAAAAGGAAAACGGAAAATGCCAGCGCTACAAACGCGGATCCAATTATGACATATACATATTCAAGTGCCACTTCAGCCCAAGTCGGGAGAATGGCCTTTCTTCTTCTGATTGCCATCATCATGTCTGACTCACTGCCTGTCTTCAAATAATTTCCGGGGTCCGGTACCTTTCTTTCAAAATTCAGCTTTATGAACCGATTAATGGTAAAGGTACCGGACCCCGCCCTTAAAAGCTGCCTTAAAAATTATATCAGCGCTATGATCTACTGTAAACGCAGCCAGACTGCCGCGCTAAAGGGCTGAACTGTTTATACTAGTGTTATCCTTTTAACTCGTTTTCTCTCAGATGCAATGAAAAAAAAACCTCACTTTCATGAGATTTTCAAGTCATTAGTTTGATGTCTTTCAGCATAAAATCCCAAGCCGAATAGTCACTCGCACCAGTTAATAATTGGCTACTTGGAGTTTGAAAGGAACAAATAGTCGGATGTGAAATAGCCCATGAATCATAGGTTAGATGCGGCACTGAACTTAAATGAAGAAGAAGGTTTTATACTTGTGTTTTACCATTCCTTTCAGCACATTGTCGAGCTCTGCTGCCTCAGCAGGTGTACCTCCAATTCGAATAAACAGCAGGTTATGGCTTGTCTCTATTTTTTCAAGAAAGCGCTGAATTCTTCGATTATATTTTGCTATCACTTCTGGATATGAATCTAAATGGGAAAGGCTTTTATTTATAGTAATGGGAAAATCATGAGCAGAGATAATATTATATCGTTTATCATTTACATATTAATTTGCTGGATTTGGGGCATTGAAAGTAACAAGCTCGAGTTGCGAGTAATCCATAAACTTGCGGAAACGATTTTTCAACAATCTCGTTACACCTGCTAAATCGTTAGATATCGTCCAATCTAGTACTCCAGAAGTATTTCTTAAATTTATCATTTACAGCTGCATCGATGGCATGCAATTCATCCCTAGACTGTAGACCCATCATATGCCCTGCTAAATCTGGAAGCAGCATTTTTATACCACCTTCAATACATTTTTTCATCACAAAGTGTGTGATGATATAGTTTATTGTTTTTTTCCTTGATTTGGACAGGCTTGTACCCATGAAATAAAAATTCCGCTCAAGCATTACAAATAGGTTTGTCGAACCCTTTTTTCCAATTGCTACACTATTCGTGCTAAAATGATATTTATCACAAAAACGTTACGGCATTTGCCGAAATGTTGAAAAATAAAGTCGCTATCATCATTATCATCTAATACGGACAGGGAGGATGATCTTTTTGAAGAAAGAGCAAGACATAAACCCGCTGATTCTTGATAAACTTGATGAAACATTAGGAAGGCTTGACCGCTTTCAAGCTAAGCTCGATATAATGGAACGAAACTTTGACATAATGGAAAACGAGATGGGTCGCTATCATTCAGCGGTTGTGGTCAAATTCGAGGAAATGCAGGAACGCATCAAATTCTTGGAAGCACAGATTGAATATCTTCTAGACAATAAGTATCCAGATGAACCAGCCGTAACCCTTCAATAACGTCAGGGGTCCGGTACACAAATAGTAAGAAACACAGCCTGGCAGGCATTGCCGGGCTTTTTTGTGCGCCAGGTACCGGACCCCCATATCATTAAGTATTTATGCGCTCTATGAATAAACATGTAAATGTTTACAAATATATTTTTTCAGACAATTTCAAACATAACATTGTTATAATTTTTATATACATATGTTTTTAAAGGGGTAATCATCGTGGAAACAATCGTCATCATTCACAAGAATGCTTTTTTAAGAGAAGGCATACGGCAATTTATTAACAAAGAACAGCCACAGCTGCAGGTTAACGTTTATGACAAACTGACACACGCAGCGCTTGCTGCACTGCAGGAAGGTGATCTTGTCATGCTCGATGCGTCGCCTGAAGGTACAGATCATCATTCTTTAATTGAAACACTATTGGAAAAGAACATTAGAACAGCGATTTGGCTGCCTTCACAAAACAAAGAATACTGCAAAATGATGCTCGAGCTGAAATGCGCTGGGTACTTTTGTTCGCAAACCGATTATGATGATTTAAAGTACGCGTTTTCCGTTTTATTAAATGGAAAAACGTATGTGCACCATGATATTATTCCGCATTTATACAGCCTCACCGAGCAGCCTAGCTATACACATGAAACTCTTCCCTCCAACAATCTGACGCGCCGTGAGTGGGAGGTGCTACAGCTGCTGGCGGATGGCATGAACAACAAAAGCATTTCGGTCCGCCTGTATGTGTCAGAAAGCACGGTTAAAAACCACCTAAGCTCGATAATGCGCAAGCTGAAGGTAAACGACCGGACAGCCGCTGTCATTAAAGCAATCAGAAACAATTGGGTGTCCTGAACCTAAATGATTTTTTAGAAAGGCTTTTCTCGCAAACTTTGTTGCTTTTAGAATTCTAAGAAGTGATTGATCTCCGTTACAGGTGCACGCTTTCCGCGGGGTGAGCGGTGAGCCCCTTCGTCACAAGCGCCTTTGAAGGGTCTCACCTTCTCACTCATCCCGCAGGAGTCGGCACCTTTCACTTCGATCAACTTCTTAATGAAGGATTCAAAGTTGATTAAGATAAAAGACCTGGTAAGATGACGTACAAGCGATCCTAGAATTATGTGTAGAAAATAAGATAGTGAACTTTCACAGATGCAATCCAGCAGCAATAAGTTTGCACAATCAGACTTTTCAAAAACAACAATCTCTATGAAAAAAGCCTTTAGAAATAAAAGAACCCGCAATCCTGCGAGTTCTTTTTTATGCTGCTACTTTATCTTCTGAAAGATACTCTTTCCCTGTACTTGCAGCTTTGTTCCGATTCTTTTTATCATTTTTGAATAGGGTGTTGTCTACGTTCTGAAACCGCAGCATGAGCTTCTGTTCTACCATTACTTTTTGGAATCCAAGGAATGAAGCGATTGGTTCTTTTCTTGTATTCTTGATAGGCTTTGTTATCTTTGTACCGTTTCTCCAAAAATGGCACACCGGATACTTTTAGCAGCAAAAAGTTAATGAACAGTGCACTGAATACGGAAGTCCATCCAAGCTCCACTGGGAGAACGATCACGAAGATGCCCCACCACATGGCAGCTTCCCCAAAATAGTTCGGGTGTCTTGAATACTTCCATAACCCTGTATCCAGCACTTCTTCTTTATGCTTTTTGTTTTTCTTGAAACTTTCGAGCTGAGCATCTCCGACCACTTGGAAGATGAATCCGACGATCCAAAGTAATGTTCCAAGAAGCAAGAATGTCATCTCGTTATTCTCATTCGCTGCATTCACACGTACGATTGGATAAGCGAGCAAGAGCATGAATGCTCCCTGCAGCATAAACACTCGGAAGAAGGCAATAACAGCAGCTTTCTCTCCCCATGCTTTTCGGAAATTTGCGTAACGAAAATCTTCTCCTCGTCCAATTGACCGAATATAAAGGTGGACGGCAAGACGGATGCCCCATAACCCCACTAAAAGCAGAACCACCCATTGCCTTAGATTGAACTCACCGGCAACGAGAAAACTGATCACTGCAATGATGACAAATCCCATTCCCCAGCCAATGTCGACGATTGAATTGTCTTTGATTTTCTGAGCGACAAGATACAGAGCCACCATATAAATGAAAATCGCTAAACCACTGTAAAGATAGAGTTCTCCCATTATTTTTCTCCTCGTTTGTTTTCTTCTTTTAATAACATGGCGACGCTGACTGCCCCTTTACCCGCATGCATCCCGATGACTGGTGATACGCTAGTCGTATAAAGTGGCGCATTACCGGTGATCGCCGTCATTTCTTTTTCTAGTATAGGCAGCCATTTCTCTCCATGAGCGTGCAGCAGGACATATTTATCGATCGTATGCCTCTTATGGACGGCTTTGATCTGTTTAAGCATCGTATTCATATTCGATTTTCTAAAGACTGTCTTTCCATACAATAATGAACGCCCTTCCCCGTCCACGGAAACAACAGGCTTCAAGTTAATCGCAGAGCCGATTTTCCCGAGAACAGGATGTACGCGGCCGCCCTTCACCATATACTCTAATGAAGGTACACTTACGAGAATTTCTGTTTTTTTAATAAGCTGTTCGGATTCGTTTACAATCTCATCAATCGAATGGCCATGCTCAATCATCTCAGCCAGTTCGAGGACAAAAAGCCCGAAAGATCCTGATAATGTTTTTGAATTCAACACAGTTATGCGATCATCTCCCGTATCCTTCGCTACTTGCCTACAAAGGTTATACGTCCCGCTTAATTCTTTTGAAACGTGAACGGACAAAACATAATCATAATTTTGAAGCAAGCTCTCATAGGTCTCTTTAATTTTCTTGATCGCAGGCTGAGACGTTTTTGGCATCACGTCACTCGTTTCATTTAGATCATAAAAGGTCTCTGGTGTGAGCGTTACTTTATCCAGGTACGTCATTCCGTTCACCTCAATCTGTAAAGGCAGCAGATGGATTTGGTGATGATCGAGATCTTTTTGAGGGATATCGCACGCGGAATCTACCACGATGGCAATGTTTCCTTTTCTTGCGTTTCTCATTTCATACTGCCGCTGCATATCATCGATCTTTTGGTAAACGATGGACCCTTCTTCTTTTAAATATCCCAGAACTTGATCAGGAGCGTTCGTGTGCAGATGGATACGGTGTGTGTTCGCATCGCCAATGCATGAGATGGAGTCACCATAATCCATCAGCCTTTGTTTGATTTCATTGATATCCGCTACATTTTTTATGAGTACCTCTGTGCAAAAACGATGCACAGAGTCAAATCCATGGTCCATCATTTTATCTGGCATGATTGTCTTACGGACAGATGAAGCTGTGCGTGTATGGTTCTTCACTTTAGTGGAGGACATCCCTTCCAAAAAAAGATAGAAGGCATACGCACCAGCATCTACTACGTTATTCTTCGCCAGAAGCTCCATCTGGTTTTTCGTTCTCTCGACAGAATCTTTTACAGCACCAAGTGAATCCTGAATCAGCTCAAGAATGCTTTTTCCATGGTCCATTTTTTGTTGAAGAGCTTGAATCCAGCTTTTCATAACAGTCAGTACTGTCCCCTCTTTAGGTTCCGTTACAGAAGAAACCGTTTCGATCACAGCATGATTGGCTGCTGTGATAAAAGCCTTTTGATTTTCTTCATCACTAAACGATAGGAAGGACATCATAAATTGGCTGAAGATGGCTCCAGAGTTTCCTTTTGAATAAGTTAAAATCGTGTCGATGAACAACTCTTTGTCTATTTCATATTCTTCGTACTGCTCCTTTATGGCAGAAAACAAGTGAAATAAATTGCTTCCGGTATCACCATCTGGCACAGGGAAAACATTCATAGCATTAAGTTCTTCTGTAAAGGGGAGTACATTCAAGCAGCCTCTGTACAATAAGTCGATCTTGTAATTCACGTCTTTTCACCCACTTAACATTCATTTGTAAAAAAGTTAAAAATAACTTATACACAGAGTATATGAGTATAATGTACCATGATTCCTCTTTACCAGCTAGTTTTAATGCACTTGGTAAATACTGCAACATCCTCCTTTTCTGCTTACACCCTTCATATCGGCTTTAAAGTTATAAATATCCAATCTTTTGGTAGCTCAATGAAGTTAGCTGGAGACGTCATCCCCTACTTTTATCCTATAGCTTGTGCCCAGCCGTGCACACTAGAACAAAAAAAAGATGCCTCAATCGGCATCTTTTTTTAAAGTCTTATTTAATTCTTGAGCGCAAGTAAGAGTCGATGAACGGCGTGATTTCTCCGTCCATGACCGCCTGTACGTTGCCGATCTCTTTGTTTGTGCGGTGATCTTTTACGAGACTGTAAGGGTGGAACACGTAAGAGCGGATCTGGCTGCCCCAGCCGATTTCTTTCTGTTCGCCACGAATCTCATCAAGCTCAGCCTGCTTCTGCTCGATCTGGCGCTGCACGAGCTTCGCCTGCAGCATTTTCATCGCGCGCTCGCGGTTCTTGATCTGCGAACGCTCCGTCTGGCACGACACAACCGTGTTTGTCGGCGTATGCGTGATACGGACGGCAGAATCTGTCGTGTTGACGTGCTGACCGCCCGCACCGCTCGCACGGTACGTGTCGACCTTCAGATCCTCTGTACGAATCTCAATAGCTGCATCATCGTTCAATTCCGGCATCACTTCACACGACACGAACGACGTGTGGCGGCGTCCGGATGAATCGAACGGCGAGATGCGCACAAGACGGTGCACGCCTTTTTCTGCCTTCAGGTAGCCGTATGCGTTATGTCCTTTAATACTCAGCGTAACAGACTTGACGCCTGCTTCGTCTCCCGGAAGATAATCCAGCGTTTCCACCTTATATCCTTGGCGCTCGGCATATCTCGTATACATGCGAAGCAGCATGGACGCCCAGTCCTGTGACTCTGTACCGCCCGCTCCCGGATGGAGTTCAAGGATCGCATTGTTTTTGTCGTACGGATCACTTAAAAGTAGTGTCAGTTCAAAATCGTTCAAGTCTTTGAC
The DNA here is from genome assembly GCF_042665465.1 of Fictibacillus iocasae. Classification (NCBI taxonomy): domain Bacteria; kingdom Bacillati; phylum Bacillota; class Bacilli; order Caryophanales; family Fictibacillaceae; genus Fictibacillus; species Fictibacillus iocasae. The sequence continues at coordinate 13,029 of NZ_JBHTCP010000049.1, forward strand.
CAGAGTTTTCAAATCCTTCACGAGGTCTTTCATCATGTCATCATCGTTTTCTTCTTTTACAAGCTCATAAGCGACCTCAATATCTTCATACGAAGAAGACAGCTTTTCAAATTCGTTGACTTGATCCTTTAAGCCGTTCGCTTCGTTGATGACCGTCTGTGCCGCGTTCTGGTCGTTCCAGAACTCCGGTGCGCTCATCTTTTCGTCGAGCTCAGCTATTTTGGCTTTCTTTGTATCGAGGTCAAAGAGACCCCCTAAAGTCTTCTAACCGTTTTACCATTACTGCTAATTCTTGTTTAACTTCTGTTAAGTCCATGGAAAACACCCCACAAAATATTATTGTTTGTATATACTGTTTTGCTTGAAAGAATTCTAGGAAGAAGGTGATCTCCATTACAGTTGCACGCTTTCCGCGGGGTGAGGCGAAAAGCAGGAATGGCTCGTTCAGCCACGACAAGCAAATGAGAAATGGTCCGGTAAGTCGTTCTTTGACTTATTGGGCACTTGCTCATTTGACCTCGAGGGGCTAGCCATTTCTGCTGGACATGGTGAGCCCTTCCGCTAGCTAAGCGCCTTTGAAGGGTCTCACCTGTCTCACTCATCCCGCTGTAGTCGGCACCTTTCATTCCGATCAACTTTTCAATGAAGTATTCAAAGTGGATAACAACAAATAAAATAAGTGCTTTTGTATAATATTCTCGTTTCATTATGCTTAGTAGCACTTAATGGAAAAAATCACTCTTAATGTCTATAACCGCTAAAAGAGAGTCTTTTTACAGACTCTCTTTACATGTTATTCGGCTGCTGCGCCGTGGCATGATTTATATTTTTTCCCGCTTCCGCATGGACATGGGTCGTTGCGTCCGATGTCGGATTTTTTGCGTGTTGGCTGTTTTTTCGTTTCGGCTTTGTCGCTTGGTACGACCGCTTTTCCTTCTGCCACCTGTTCACGCTGGACGTTTTGTTCGACCTGCGCTTTCATGATGTACATGGACACTTCTTCCTCGATCGCGGCGATCATCGCTTCAAACATCTCAAAGCCTTCGAACTGGTACTCTCTCAGCGGATCAATCTGGCCGTACGCACGAAGGTGGATACCTTGGCGCAGCTGCTCCATCTGGTCGATGTGATCCATCCACTTCGTATCAACCGCGCGAAGGATAACGGCTTTTTCAAACTCACGAAGCTGTTCTTCCGGCATCAAGCTCTCTTTTTCACGGAACGCGGCATGCACTTTTTCCGTGATTTTCTCGATAATTTCTTCACGGTCGATGTTCTTGAAGTCTTTCTCGCTGTAAACCGGTTCAATGAACATGACGCCATTGATGTGGTCTGCGATTTCCTTCAGATCCCATTCTTCCTGAACCGTTTCATCCGGAGTATGAGCGGTCACAACACGTGTTACGACCGAATCGAGCATGCGTATGATAATGTCGCTCAAGTTGTCAGCATCTAGAACATCCTGGCGCTGGCCGTAGATGATCTCACGCTGCTGACGCATCACATCGTCATATTGCAGAAGCTGCTTACGCGCATCGAAGTTCGATCCTTCCACTCGCTTCTGAGCAGATTCTACCGCTTTTGTGACAAGCTTGGATTCGATCGGCGTATCCTCATCCATGCCGAGTCGCTCCATCATGTTCATCAGATTATCTGACCCGAAGCGGCGCATGAGCTCGTCTTCCATAGAAATGTAAAATTGTGAAGAACCCGGGTCTCCCTGACGTCCGGCACGACCACGCAGCTGGTTATCGATACGGCGAGACTCGTGGCGTTCTGTACCTAAAATGTGAAGGCCTCCAAGCTCGCGAACCCCTTCTCCAAGCTTGATGTCCGTTCCGCGTCCTGCCATGTTCGTCGCGATCGTGACCATTCCGACCTGACCGGCATTTTCAATGATTTCGGCTTCGCGTTCATGGTTCTTCGCGTTCAGGACGTTATGCGGGATACGTTTTTTCGTCAGCATCTGAGACAATAGCTCAGACGTTTCAACGGCAACCGTACCGACGAGGATAGGCTGTCCTGTCGCATGGCGGCTCGCGATCTCTTCTACGATTGCACGGAATTTGCCGGCCATTGATTTGTAAATCAAATCGCTGCTGTCAATACGTGCGATCGGCTTGTTCGTCGGAATAACGTTGACTTCCATGTTATAGATGTTGCGGAATTCTTCTTCTTCCGTTTTCGCCGTACCGGTCATCCCGGACAGCTTTTTATACATACGGAAATAGTTCTGGAACGTGATTGTCGCAAGCGTCATGCTCTCGCGCTGGATCTCGAGCCCTTCCTTTGCTTCGATCGCCTGGTGAAGCCCGTCACTATATCGGCGGCCCGCCATCAAACGGCCTGTGAACGGGTCAACGATCACCACTTCTCCGTCCTGCACCACGTAATCCACGTCGCGGATCATGATCACGTTCGCTTTAAGCGCCTGGTTGATATGGTGGTTCAGCGTCACGTGCGCATAGTCGTAAAGGTTGTCGATGCTGAACATCTGCTCAGCCTTGTTGATGCCCTCTTCCGTCAGCTGGACGTTCTTTGTTTTCTCGTCCACCGTGTAATCTTCTTCTTTTTTCAGCATGCGCACGAAATGATTCGCCATTCCATAGAGCTGGGTCGATTTTGCAGCAGACCCGGAGATAATTAATGGTGTACGTGCTTCATCGACAAGGATGGAGTCCACTTCATCGACGATCGCAAAGTTAAGCGGACGCTGAACCATCTGCTCTTTATACACGACCATGTTGTCACGCAAATAGTCGAAGCCGTATTCGTTGTTCGTGCCGTATGTCACGTCACAGCGATAAGCAGCGGCTTTTTCTTCCTTTGACATGTTCGAAATGTTCAATCCGACAGTAAGTCCCAAATAGTTGAATAGCGGCTCCATGATTTCCGAGTCACGGCGAGCCAGGTATTCGTTGACTGTGACAACGTGAACGCCTTCTTCTGTCAATGCGTTCAAGTAGATCGCCAGTGTAGCCATGAGGGTTTTCCCTTCACCGGTTTTCATCTCAGCGATGTTGCCTTCATGAAGAGCCATCGCACCCATGATCTGAACGGCATAGTGGCGCTGTCCGAGAACACGTGTGGACGCCTCACGGATCACAGCGAACGCGTCGACAAGAATGTCATCCAGCGTCTCACCGTTTTTCAACCGCCCTTTTAGCACATCTGTCTTGCCGGCAAGTTCTTCGTCACTCAAATTCTTAAGCGCTTCGCCTGCCGTTTCCACCTGTTCCGCAATTCGCTGATATCTATTTAAGTTGCGGTCGTTTGCATTTGGAAAAATCTTTTTTAAAAATTGAATCATCGGCGTTAACGCTCCTCTGTTTTCAGAAAATATGATCTTTCTCCATTTTATCAGTTTGTACAGGCTGCTACAAGGAAACAAGGGCAATACCCGAAGAGATTAAACAATATAAGGAAATTAAACGATTCGCATTCGTGCGTTTTTCATGCTATGGAAAGTAGGTTTTTAGTGCAGCAGTTGAGATCGCCGACGCTCTTAATAAGTAACAATTCTCTTTCTTTTCCTTGCACGCTGTTACAAAGATTTTTCAAACGGTTCCGCGCCATTTTAAAGAGGATGCAAGCGAGTTTTTGATGCTTTCACACCAATTGCACTTTTCGGCTTATGACTACAACTCTATTCACTCTTCTCATTAGCTTTCGCGCCAAATTTCTAGATTGCACGCCATATCATCATTTTCCTCGCAGCATCAGTATTTTTCCGCGCGAGTTCTCACATTTTTCGTGCCGTTCCGCTTTTGCATGCCATATTCATTCTCACACAAGCGGCTTTCTGATCCGAATCTAAATTTGCGCGCCACTATTCACAACTTTCGCGCCATCGCCGTAGTCTTAGCATAGCCAATCCTATCCACCCTTGCTCCCCACATGAACAACCAACAAAATAAAAAGCTCCGCATGACATCAGCATGCGGAGCCCTCATTTTAGTTGTTAATGACACTATAATGATCCTTCAATCGGTCACGCAGTGCGCGTTTCAGGAATTTCCCTACAGACGTTTTTGGAATTTCGCTCAAGAACACCACATCGTCTGGAATCCACCACTTGGCGAACATCGGCCTTAGGTAATCCTGGATATCCTGCTTCGTGACGCGCCCTGGTGCTTCAGGCTTCAAGACGACACAAGCAAGCGGGCGTTCCTGCCATTCTGGATGAGGTATGGCGATGACGGACGCTTCAAAAATATCCTCATGTGCCATGAGCGCATTCTCAAGATCAACGGAAGAGATCCATTCGCCGCCGCTCTTGATCAGGTCCTTCGTCCGGTCGACGATTTTTATTGTTCCCTCTTCATCGACTGTTACCACATCACCCGTGTAGAGCCAGCCATCAGAGAAGGCGCTTTTATCATCGTCTTTATAGTACTCGTCACATACCCAGTTCGAACGCAGTGCGAGCTCGCCCATTTCCTGGCCGTCCCATTTCACTTCGCCGTTCGCTCCGATCACCTTCATCTCGACGCCTGGCACGACATAGCCCTGCATCGCACGGATGTCGAGAATCGCTTCTTGGTCGAGATCCATCTGATGGCTTTTCAGACGAGACAGTACGACGAGCGGACTTGTTTCTGTCATGCCGTATGCGTGGATGAACGGGATGTTATATTTCTGCTCAAAGGCCTTGATCATGCCGCGCGGTGCAGCTGATCCCCCGCAAAGGATGGCACGGAGTGAGCTCGTGTCATAGCTGCCTTGATCTAGTTCGCGCAGCAGCCCGAGCCAGATCGTCGGCACGCCCGCAGCCAACGTAACCTGCTCCATCTCAATGAGCTCGGCTAAAAGCTTTGGCGTGAACTGCGGACCAGGCATCACTTGGGATGTGCCGAACCAGGTGGCGGCAAACGGCAAGCCCCATGCGTTCACGTGGAACATCGGCACGACCGGCATGATAATGTCGCTCTCTGACACACCGCCAGAGTCGGTCAGCCCGAGCGCAAGGCTGTGAAGCACGGTGGACCGGTGTGTGTAAGTGACACCTTTCGGATTGCCTGTCGTCGCAGAGGTATAGCACATGCCGACCGGATCGTTCTCATCAATTTTATCGTTAAACGTATACGAAGGATCACCGCCAGCGATCAGCTCTTCATAATGATACATCGGCTGAAGCGGGGACTCTGGCAGCTTGTCGTCATCGGTCATTAAAACAAACGCTTCAACGTTCGGAATGTGGTCTTTGAGCACCTCTACGAGCGGCAGGATATCTTGGTCGATCAATAAAATTTTGTCTTCCGCATGGTTGATGATGTAGGCGATATGCTCGGGTGACAGACGGATGTTGATGGTATGAAGAACCGCTTCGGCTCCTGGTATTCCAAAATATGCCTCCAGATGGCGGTGATGGTTCCATGCGAGCGTTCCTACTTTATCGCCTTTTTGAACACCAAGCTTGACGAGAGCACTGGAAAGCCTGCGCGTTCGTTCGCCGATCTCACGGTACGTGAAACGGCGGATGCCTGACATCGTTCGGCTCGTCACATATTTTTTCGGAAAATAACGTTCGGCGTGCTCAAGCATCATCGTCACACGTAAAGGCACATTCATCATCATAATTTTATTTCCTCCTTTTAATTAGCGGCACTTTTGGCCGTGTATTGTTGGCGAAGCAAAAACTTTTGAATCTTGCCGCTCGCATTCCGCGGAAGCGCTTCCATAAAAATGAACCGCCGTGGTCGCTTGTATGAGGCAAGCTTGTCGCTGCTGCGGCAGAACGCCTCCAGCTCTTCTTCAGTGAGCGCACCATCTTTTTTCACAATGATGGCGGTTACCTGCTCACCCCACTTCTCATGCGGTTCGCCAAGCACAGCCACATCGAGAACACCAGGGTGCTCATACAGCACATCCTCTACCTCACGCGGATAGATGTTCTCGCCGCCTGAAATGATCATGTCATCGACACGGTCCGAGATATAGAGGTAGCCCTCACTGTCCATGAACCCGAGATCACCGCTATGATACCAGCCTTTGTACAACGCTTTTTCTGTCGCCTCTGGACGGTTTAAGTACCCTTTCATCACACAAGGTCCTTGCACGATGATCTCTCCGACCTCATAAGGCGGACAGAGAGCATCAGGCTCACTCGGTCCGTCTTCGTTCGTGCGCACAACGCGGACTTCATGATTAAAGCAGGCCTTGCCGGCTGACCCTGCTTTTGTGAACTGTTCGTCTTCAGCGAGGAAGGTGATCGCCGGACCCATCTCGGTCATGCCGTATGCTTGGACGAGCTGCATGCCCATCTCTTCCTTCAGCTTGGTCACGAGTGCCGGAGCCATCGGTGCGGCGCCATACAGGCAGTAGCGCATCGAGCTCAGATCATAGTCTGCGAGATTTTCCTGAAGCATCATGTTCCACATCGTCGGAGCGGCGAACATAATGGAGATCCGCTCGGTTTCAATTGCAGAGAGTGCGGCTTTTGGATCAAAATGGTGGAGGATGACGTTGGTGCAGCCCGCATGAACGCGGGGCAAAAAGGCACAATGCAGCTCGGCGCAATGAAACATCGGTGCCGCGACGAGTCCGATATCATCCGGCCGGAGATGAAGGGCGTTCATGCCGATCAGGCTCATGTCGATCATCTCTCGATGGCGATGCAGCACGCCTTTCGGACGGCCTGTCGTTCCGCTCGTATACATGATGGCGTACAGATCGTCTTCTTTTACCGAGATGTTCGGATGTTCGCTGCTCGCAGACTGCAGCCGGTCATGAAAAAAGATGGTGTCTGGCTGGTCAGATGGTGAAATTGACCAGAATGAAATGGCAGGAAAGTCTTGCTGCAGTGTCTTCACATGGGGTTCGGTCATGGTTTCATAGAGTACGAGCCGAGGCTGGCAGTCTTGCAGGATAAAGGCAACCTCCTGTGATTTTAAACGGAAATTGATCGGGTTGATCACCGCACCAATTTTGGCGCACGCAAAATACGTGATGGCCAGCTCGCTCGTGTTGAATAGAAACGTGGATACAACGTCACCTTTTTGGATGCCAGACTCTTTTAACGCGTTAGCGAGCCGGTTCACGTCCTCGTCGTACTCTGTGAACGTCCAGCGCTGATTTTTAGCTAAATCAACGAGCGCTTCTTTGTTCGGATATTTCCTCACTGTCTGTTCAAATACTTGGCCAATCGTCACATACATTCATCGTTCCTCCTAATTCTGTACGTATTGGTACTGATTATGAAGAGAATCATAGGCTGTGAGAGATTAAGCTTGCGATGGTGCGGACGTCTGGGCAGTCACGGCTTTTTTCAGAGCAATGATATGGCCCATATGTACACCTTCATGGTAAAAGGTGCGCGGAAGAATTTCTGCGAAGGTGTTCATACCTAGAACTGTGGGAGAATTTAGCTCTTCGTCAAGCCTGTATCCGAAATGCTGTGCAATATGTTCTGCTTGATCGGAAAGGCGAGTTTTGAGCTCATTGAGAGTCGGCGGCGATAGCTTCCAGTCTGCTGGCTTTGTCCCAAAACCGAAAAGCTCACGGTAATGTTTTGGAACCGGGGACTCTTCATTAATGTTGTGATACAGCCAATCATACTGATCAAGATAAACGTGGCCGAGATGCCAGCGAATGTTATTGTTAAATCCATCCGGCACAATATCCGCCATCTCCTCTGATACATCAACCACGACAGACAATGTGTTATGCCGGTAAGCCGCCAGCTGCTTCAGCAAAGTATCGTGGTACAAAACAAAATCCCTCCTAACACAGTTGTTATTTTAACTATTCTATTAATTCTGACAAAAACCTTTTTAAAAAAGTTATATGTTTATGAAAAAAGACCCTGTTAACAACAGGATCAGTTACTTATATTGAATGCTTATGATATCCATATTTAACAAAATCATCGTTAAACAATTCCCAAACCAAATCCTTGCATTCCGCATCATAAAGAGATTGATAGTGTGGTAGGTGGCCGTTCAGTTTTTTTAGTGGCATGTTCACCTCTGAATAATTCAGTTTAGAATTCAATTTCATATTTGGTGCCTTATGATGGAACGATTGGACGAGGGTGCTGATTGGGGAATGAATCAGCTGATGATTTTTTTCAATCGCCCTGATTTCTGTTTCAAAGTTTTCTAACCTAATAAACTGTCGCACGATATATTCTTCATGTTCTGTGTATTGCTTTGCTATATGGTAATTAATAAGCTTTCTATCTAAACCGATTGTTTTTATTCTATAAAGATATTGTTTAAATGAAACGCCCTCTTGGACCTCTTCTGGAAAAACGGTTTCATGTAATGCTGGTATAGCAAGAAAAATAAAGAATGAGCTGACAGCCCGTGTATAAGGATTTCGTACCAGTTTGTACACATCCTTACCGCCATTCAAAAGGTATGCTAATAGATCTTCTTTATACCTTTTTTGCTGCTGATGAATTTCCATACGATACCCATGCACCCATGGATAATGCTTTCCGGTTGAATCTATATACTTTTTATAATTCAAAGCCTGTTCCAGTACCCCAGTTTGAAAGTAAAACCATTTTATCAACGATGTACATCCACTTTTTGGGCTCCATAAAAAGATAATAGGAAATTTTTCATTAAACAGTGGTACTGGATCCGCAACATGAATCATACAGCTAACCGTACTTTTGCGATCAAACATTGTTATCACCTCTACATTTTTTAGTAAATGCGAATGCAAGAGGTTTGGCTTGTACATCTATCACGGTTTATGAATGAAAACAATACGTGTTCTTTCCTTTTTGCTTTGCGTCATACATGGCTTTGTCCGCTTTTTTTAATAGTTCATGCCTCGTTAATCCATCATCCGGGTATAGGGCAATGCCAATAGAGGAAGACACTGTGAACGCTTCATTTTTGTAAGAAATGGCTTCACTTAAGCTTCGCATGATGGACTCTGCGATCTCGCCCAGCTCTTCCTTCACTGAACCTGGCTGTGTAATGATGACAAATTCATCTCCTGCCAATCGGTACAGCGTTCCTTTTGAGCCTAACGCGGAACGCACTCGCTTACTGAATGCCTGGAGAACTTGATCACCTGCGTCATGTCCATACGTATCGTTAATGACCTTAAAGGAATCAATATCTAAATAAATCAAGCCAAATGACAGTCCTTCTTTACTTGCTCGTTTGATTTCAAGGAGCAAATCTTCTCGGTATCTCAACCGGTTGGGCAATCCTGTGAGCGAGTCATAATAGGCAAGCTTTAAAAGGTTTCTTTCATAGTTTCTGCGCTCTGTCACATCACGTGAAATCATCAAGTATTTTTCAATTTTTCCGTATTCATCAAAAATGGGGCTGAAGGAGGATTCAACAAATACTTCAGCTGAATCACTTACTGTATTGTACCGATATTGAAGCATAAACGGCTCACCGAGAAGGCTTTTCAGATCGAATTCGGTCTGTGTCCGTTCCCTGTCTTCTGGATGCACAAGCATAGAGGCATGCATGCCAATGAAGTCCTCAGAATCACAGCCGGAAAGTCTCTGATGGGAAGGAGAAGCATACAAAATCCGGCCATATGTTTCTGCATCTGTTATCGCGATCATATCCTTCGTATTCTCTGCAATCAGCCGGTATTTTTCTTCACTTTCCTGCAATGCACTTAATGTGTTCACCCTTTCCGTCACATCGCGCAGCATCACGATCACTTCATCTTTATTTCCTAAAGATACAAGGATCCCCTTGATTTCAGCATACATCCCTCCATTTAAACAATCGTTTAATTGAAGAACATAGGCGTCAACATCCTTCCCTGCTATCACCTCTGCCAGACGCTCCTTGGCTAGCACCACCTCATCACGCGGTATGAATTCAAAAATGGACCGGCCGATTACCTGTGAAGAGGACGTTGCCTTCAGTGCTTCATAGGTCGATTTGTTCGCATAAGAAATCATACCGTCCAATGAAAAGATGACCATTCCCATCGGAGAATAGTGCAGGACCTTTTGAAGGCGTTCCTCACTCTCCTTCAGCAGTCTTTGGGTTTGAACTTGATCTGTCATATCTCGCGCTAGAATCATCACGAACTGACGCCCGCTGGATTGATTGACGTAGGGGGTCATCGTCATATCAAGAACATATTCCTTGTCACCTGTCACATGCGCTACTTTTTGTCGAATCGGACAATTTTCCTGAATTACCTGGTTTAATGTTTGCTGAAAATGCTCAAAAACATCGCCCTCATGATAGAGTGCATGGCACGTTCCCACCCTCTCTTTAACAATGCCGATTTTCTCTGCGGCTTCGTTAACAAAATAATAGAAAAAGGTTTGATCTGTTTTCTCCAAGATGACGACAATATCAGTAAGTAATTGAAAAACAGGCAGCAACCCTTCGTGAATTTCAACATATTCCGGTTTCGTTTTCTGCATTTCATACCCTCCATTTCGTGCCTCACATATGGCTGGTGGAAAAAAAGCTTGCCACTATGGGCAAGCTCCATCAGACGATTCTTATTCCTTCAAATACTTCATCCCCGATGATTTCTTCAATTTGAAGGAGCTGAAAAATCTCGTAAACATCTTCCGTTATAGACGCCATCACTGCTTTTTTACCTGCAGTTTTTAATGTTTCAATAAAGCCTAAAATGAAGCCTATCCCTGTTGAATCGACAAACCCGACGTCCTCCAGTTCAATTACGACCGATTCAGCTTCTAACAAAAATAAAGCAGCAAGCTCCTCTTGGAAGATATCAGTCGATTCACTATCAATGTCACCTTGGAATGTGACTTGTATAACGTCTTTTTGAAATGTTGTTGTATAGGTTAACAAGGCAGCACCTTCTACTATAAGATAAGTCGGTCTTTTGAATTGAGCCGTGCATAGACGTGAGATGTTTCTTCACTTTTATTATGTATGAATAGCATTCATGCGCTGATATAAGGACTGAAACTGATTGGCCGGTATAGCAGGAGAGTATAGAAAGCCCTGGCATTCATCACAATCATGCTGATGCAGAAATTCGAGCTGCACTTGTGTTTCTACCCCTTCAGCGATGATTTTCAAATTCAGGCTTTTGGCCAGCTGAATGATGAACGAGGTAATCGTATGACTTGAAGAATCCGAGTGAATTTGCCTGATAAACGACTGATCAATTTTCAGATAGTCAATCGGGAGCGCCTGCAGGTAATGCAAGGAGGAATACCCTGTCCCAAAGTCGTCCATGGCGAGCTGAACACCGAACGCTTTCAGGTCATTTAACTTGTCGATTAAATCCGATTCATCAAGCAGTGCTACACTTTCCGTAATTTCCATCTTTAGCAGGTTCGGGCTTAAGCCGGACCTCAGAATGATGTCCTTCGCTCTTTCTACAAATCGTTCTTCTTTAAACTGGCTTAGCGACAGGTTGACCGAAATGCTATCCAGCATAATCCCCTCGCTCCTCCAGCCTGCCAGCTGGTTCACAGCCTTATTCAGCACCCAAAGTCCCATCGGCTCAATCAGCCCAGTTTCTTCGGCAATCGGGATAAATACGGCTGGTGAGATCGGCCCTAGCTCTGAGTGATGCCATCTGAGCAATGCTTCTGCTCCTTTTAGCTGATGCGTCTTTAAACAGACTTGCGGCTGATAATACAAATGCAGTTCATTGTTATGGATCGCTTTTCTTAATTCTCTCTCCAAATGCATTCTGTATTTCATCTTTTCTTGATCATCCAGGGAAAACAGGCAGAATGAATGCTTCCCTTTGCTTTTGGCCTGATGCAGCGCAATGTTGGCATTAGCCAATAAATGCTCCGGACTCCTACCATGAATTTTAGAAGTGCTCATCCCAACACAGCATGTTAGATGAAATTCTCTTTCTCTAATAAAGAATGGCTTTGCGATATGGCGGAATAACTGCTTGGACCACTGTTCAAGCTTTTCGCCTTCAGTCTCTGGCAAATAGATCAAAAACGTGTCTCCACCTTGAGAGGCAATCATGCCTCCGAAAGGAACCATTTCGTTAAGCCTATCTCCAATAAGCTCCAGCATCTCATCACCCCAGCGATGCTCCAGCAAATGATGAACCCACCTAAAACAGTCGATATCCACCAAAGCTACTGAGAATGAAGAATTATCGTTAATTTTTTCCTGGACAAAGGTTTCGAACTCCTTACGACAGGGTAATCTATGTATTGGTGTTAGCTGCAGCTCCTTTGAAGGGTGCTGAAAATGAGCAGCAGCTTTACTTGTAAGGAGAGTTAGCGCAACCGCTGCAATCAGCATATTCAATGAAAAGACAGAATTGACATAGCAAGTTCCCCATATAAACGTTAGACCCACCAAGAATAGCATGTGAGTTTTTATTCCAAATTTCTGAATCATCGCTGAATTGTTCCCTCCTTACTAAAAATGAAATTCATATTTTTACTGCATTACCTAATTAATCCTGTTTTTTGTATCATTTTACCTATAAATGTCTAATGATGTCGAATGCTTGAAGCGCCATTCAATACACGTTTTCGACCATTCAAGCCACCAAAACCGAAATTGATATACATCCTATAGCCAGAAAACGCAAAAAACCGAGCGACTAACCATCGCTCGGTAATTTTTAAGAACAATTGATGAATAAATGGAATGTAAACCGTTCAGAGCAGACCGTTCATCAAGTGGTATTCTTTCTATTAGTTTAAGTGCTGCTGCAATGCTAGCTGCGTCTGAGCTATTTTGTGCTTTGAGATCATGGCTTTTAAAGGATATTTTTTAAAGCTGACTCGATACGTTTCATCCACTGCCGTAATGTGAGCAATCCATTCCAAGTTAATAATATACGACCGGTGTGTCAGCAAAAAGGTGTGATTAAGTTTTTTCAGCAGTGACTCCAATGTTTCTCCCGATTCATAGACATCTTCTGCTGTATGAATCATCGCTTTCCGGCCTGCCTTTTCAATAAAAATGATGTCGCTGAAGTTGATATAGTGCCTGCTCCCTCTATGCCTCAACACGAGCTTGGATACAGTGATTGGGTCTTTTGGTTCTCCAGTACCTATTAATGAGGTGACGGTAAATTTGTGAAGAGCGGTCAGTAATCTGTCCCGTTCTACAGGTTTAACAATGTAATCCACCGCTGCAAGGTTAAACGCTTCTACAGCAAATTCATCATAGCCTGTAATAAAAATAAACTTGATAGGCGGAACAATCTGCATAATTTTCTTAATCGCATCAATTCCATTCAATCCTGGCATATGGATGTCCAGCAGCAGCAGATCGGGCTGATGAATGATGGCCTGACCGATCAATTCTTCACCGTTTGAGGCCTCTCCGCATATTTCGTACTCCGTCAGCCCTTTCATAAAGTGCTTTAACACTTCTCTCGAGGGGCCATGGTCCTCTGCAATAATGACTTTATACTGGTTCAAGAAATCACCTCATTTACCTCTTCATTCAAATGTTTGCTTAATATGTTCAACAATCTGTTCACATCGATTGGTTTGGTAACGTAGTCCGTGAACCCTGCTGCCATAGCCTGTTGAATATCCGATTCCATAGCAGCAGCACTAACAGCGATGATGGGAATTAACTGTGTCGTCCCTGTTCTTCTTAATAGGTCAAACACTTCCATGCCGCTCATTCCTGGCATATGAAGATCGAGCAGGATAAGATCCGGAACAACCGATTTAGCAAGCATCAACCCTTCACCAGGAGACCGTGCTGTCGTCAGCTCTATGCCGTCAACACTGCGCAGAAACTGCTTCATTACTGCCGTGTTTGAAGCATTGTCTTCAATGTATAAGATTTTTTTAGAGGAAAAATGGTAAGATTCTTTTCGTTCTTCGGGAAGCAGAGCATCCATGATTTGATTAGCGACAGGAAACCGGATGGTGAACAAGCTTCCTGTACCTTCCTCACTTTGAACAAGCATCTCTCCGCCCATTTTTTCTGTCATCATTTTAGCAATGGATAATCCTACTCCCGTTCCTTCAATGCTTCTTTTGACGAAGCTTCCTCGATAAAAAGGATCAAAGATGAAGGGAAGTTCACTTTCCGGTATTCCGGTTCCCGTATCCTCAACATGAAGAGTTAAATAATCTTCCTTTAAAACAGCTGACAATTGAACACGGCCTTCTTCCTTATTGTACTTAATCGCGTTTGTCAGCAAGTTTAATACGATTTGCTGGAATCGAGTTGCATCCACGTTAAGAATAGCTGGCGTTTCAGGAAGTTCCTTGATGGAAATCCTCACATCCATCTCCGCTGCCTGTTTTTGGACGAGTGCCAGTGACTGGTTCAACAGATCCTGAAAGACCACATGCTGAAATTCAAAAGCTGTATGGCCCGCTTCTATCCTCGAAAGATCCAGTACTTCGTTAATCAAATGCAGGAGGTGTCTTCCAGCCTGCAAGATTTCTTGTACTCGTTGGTTTTGCTGGAGCGTTAATGGCTCTTCTAAGTCAAATTCCAATATTTGCGCAAAACCTAAAATAGCGTTAAGCGGTGTGCGCAGCTCATGGCTCATTTTGGACAGAAACTCTGACTTTGTCCGGTTCGCCTTCTCCGCTTCTTCTTTTGCTAAATAAAGTGATTCTTCCAGCTTTCGCTCTTCTGTAATATCTTCCACTTTCCAGAAATGTCCTTTATACACCTCATTGGAAAATATCGGTATATACGTTCTTCTAATAAGCCTGCCTGTGTTAATCGTAATTTCGTCTGTCACTACTTTTTGATTTTCAATTAACGCATCTGTATTCCGCTTTACCTCTAGGTGGTCCGGAAACAGACGGCGAAGATGCTGTGCTAAGTTACTGATATTTTGTCCATATAAAGTTTTCGGATCAGCGGTGGAACCGAAGATTTTAAAGCATTCCTTGTTGGCGAGCAGAATATTGCGGTGTTCATCCTCTTCCAGCACTCCGAACTGAAGGTTCTCGATCAAGGTGCTCATGATTTCATTGGAAACCTTCAATTCATCTTCTTGCTCCTTTTGCTTCGTAATGTCCCTGAAAGTTATGATGACACCTTTCAATACACCATCCATCATCATCGGTGAAACGTTAGCAGAAGCCCATAGTACAGATTTAAGATCACCTTGCAACGTCTGTTTGACACCGATTACTCTGCGATTAAAGGTTTCACCTGTCATCAATGATTGGAAAACAGGTTTTTCTTCCGGCAGATAATCGGATCCGTCTTCCCGAATGAGCTGCCATGAAGGATTCAGCGGGCTCGTTTTTAAAAAGTCCTCATAGCTCATGTTCATCATATTGGCGGCATTCTCGTTAGCCAGTATCATTTTCCCTTTTTGATCAATCACAACAAGACCGTCTGACATGGTACTAAGAATGGTCTTATATAGTGTCTGTTCTTTTTTCAAATCCTTTTGTGTCTGATGAAGCTGAGTGATGTCGGTGCAAATGCTATAAGCTCCGACAATTTTCTCCCGCCAGATCATCGGAACATTTTTGACGCTTACCAATCTTCTCTCGTTCTGCTTGTTAATCGCCCAAATGGTATATTCCTGAGAGTGTCCCTCTAACGACTTTTTGAAATGATAATACGTCCGCTCTATGTCTTCTACTGAAATTAACGGAGCGAAAGATTGACCAATAAGCTCTTCTGCTTTATAGCCAGTTAATGCTTCTCCAGCAGGGTTAATAGACATGAAACGCCCGTCCAAGTCCAGAGTGAATACGGCATCCGGATTATGACGGAACAGTGATTGATAACGTTCTTCTCCCCACTTGGCTGCTTCCTTCGCCACCTTATTCTCATATCCGGCTAACAACAGACTAGCCACGATAATCGTAGCGGTTATGAAGACAACTACGACTGGCAGCATAGACTCCTCAATAGAACCGGGTGAAAGAG
The DNA here is from genome assembly GCF_042665465.1 of Fictibacillus iocasae. Taxonomy (NCBI): domain Bacteria; kingdom Bacillati; phylum Bacillota; class Bacilli; order Caryophanales; family Fictibacillaceae; genus Fictibacillus; species Fictibacillus iocasae. Next base: position 28,811 of record NZ_JBHTCP010000049.1, read on the forward strand.
AAAGGGATTCATCAGGCAGAAAGCTTAACCCGTTCATTGCGACAAAATGCATAGAAGGAATGCTCAAACCCATGAATAAGGCACTTGTCCATTTATTAATAAACAATAGCTTCGAACCATCCTTAACAAAATAAAAGATATTCAACGCGCCGAAGCATATAAAGAACGTAATAATTTTTGATAAAACAATATAGAACAAATTAAAAACAAGCAGCCCTTTATATTCCATCGCGTAAATGCCTATATAATGCATGGAGGTAATCCCTGTACTTAATAAAAGGCTGGAAAAGATCAAGCCAATCATCTTTCTCTTAAAATAAAACAACAGGAAGAAGGAAAGCGACGAGGCGGCAATGGCAATAAGCAGCGAGACAATCGTCATGATGGGGTCATATTGCTGCTCAATTTCCATCGACGTCATCGCTAAGAAATGCATCGCCCATATTCCCAAACCAAAAGCGGAACCGGCATAAAGGATGCGATATCCAAACTTTTGCGCAGTACTTTTTTCCACAAAATACAAGGCCACATAGGATGCAAATACAGAGATGCATAGTGATAACAGCACTAAATAGCTGTTGTAATGTGTAACGTGCATGTCATATACCCCGTTTAATTAAATATTGATTTAATGATACAATAAATCGCTTACAACCTTTAGAGACGTAATAACCATTTTTGTCGAATTATGTAATGTTATATAGGCAAAAAGTATGATTACAGACGCATGAAAGCTAAATTGTTTCATTCACATTACATAATGATAGGTTGAAAGACCGATTATTTTCATTGTAATGCAATATTCCTTTCTTTTGTCCTAGCATATTTGTATAGAAAAATGAAAAATAAGGACCATTGAAACATCTTTCAAACCTTTTCAAGAAAACTTACAGCAATCATCCATATTATGGTTTAAAATAGATAGGATTCTAGAATTGGAGATGGTTAAATGTCATCTACTCAACTTATGCCTACCGCACTTAATCAAGCAACGAACCAGGATCTATTCATCGTAACGGATAAAAATTGGAACATAATGGAATCTAACGCGGAAGCTGAGCTCTTCTTAAGCGTTGATCCTACTGACTTAGCCGGTAAATCACTCCTGGATGCTTTAAAGGAGGCGAACCCTATACTCGTCGACAATCTCCGGGCAGCGGAACAGCAAACAGCAAGTTCAAAGTTTCATTATCAAGTAACTTCACCTAGCGCTCATTGGAAGGAAGTAAATGTTTATCCGGGTGAGAATACCTTTACCATTATCATGCGGTTGTTAAGACCCGAGAATAACATCGGAGAAACAACACCTGATTTACGTTACTTAACGATATTGACAGAAGCAGCGAACGAGATGATCATGCAGCATGATCCAAAGATTATCCTTGATAATCTGTTTACGCAGCTGACCGATATACTGCAGCTTGATGTGTACATTAATTATATAGAAGAAAACGGCATACTTCGGCTAACGAACTATGCCGGCATATCAGAAAAAGACGCAATAGCACTAGAGCGTCTGGAATTCGGACAAGCCGTTTGTGGATTTGTCGCTCAATCCAAGACAAAAATGACGCTTGAAAATGTTCACTGCTCCAACGATCCAAAAGTACATATTATAAAAAAATTAGGCGTCCAATCGTATGCTTGCTATCCGCTTGTCGCTTTTAACAGATTCATTGGCACCCTTTCGTTTGGTTCCTTTAAAAAGGCTTGCTTTACGCCAGATGAACTCGAGCTGATGAACACCATTTGCAGCCAGGCTGCCATTACCATAGAAAGAAGCTTATGGATGGAACGGCTTCGTATGAAAAAGCTGGCCGCAGACCGGGCCAATCAAGCAAAAACAGCGTTTCTTTCTATGATGAGTCATGAGCTTCGTACACCATTAAACTCCATAATAGGCTTTACGGACCTTCTCCTTGCTGATCGGGTTGATACTCTAAGCGAGAATCAACTAAATCATATGATGGATGTACAGAATGCCGGTTCACACCTGCTTTGGCTTATTAATGAGATACTTGAATATGCAGAAGCGAGCGACAGAAAGAGCCCTATCACATATAAACTAGAACCAGTGAAAGCCGAAACGGTACTCGAGTCTGCCATAGAGTCCATCCAGCAACAGGCAGCCATGAAAAAGGTGGCCATATCTCGCTCTCTTGACCAAAAAGCATCGATGCCATTGGTGAGCGCGAACGCAGAAAAACTGAAACGCGTGCTTCATCATTTGTTAATGAATGCCGTCCAATACAATCGGTTTGGAGGAAGTATACAAATCAGCCATGTATGGACGGAAGACAGCTTGAAAATTTCCATAGCTGACACGGGCACCGGTATTTCAAGCGAGGACCTGCCCTTTATCTTCAATCCGTTCTACCGCGGTGAAGAGCATAGTGATCTAACAGATGGAACAGGCATCGGTCTTTCTTTAGCTAGAGAGCTGATGGATCGGATGAGCGGCCATATTGGGGTGGAATCCAAGCATGGCCACGGAAGTACATTTTGGATTTCTCTGCCTGTCGCGAAGGAACGTGTTTCCACTTCTACGGAAAATGCAGTTATATCCGGTACCGTACTGTATATAGAAGATAACAAGATGAATATTTCATTGATGAAGAACATTATTAAACTATTGCCGAACGTTAACCTGGAGATTGCCCTAACAGGAGAAGACGGGCTAATATTAGCTAAAAAAATCAAGCCCGATTTAATCTTACTGGATATTCAATTGCCCAAAATGAACGGATATGAGGTCTTCACCGCATTAAACAGCCATCCTGTCACCGCTTATATCCCCGTTATTGCTGTAAGTGCCGATGCAATGCCGCAAAGCATTCAAAAGGCGCTGAGCATGGGATTAAGCGAATATGTAACAAAGCCTGTTAATGTTGACGTACTGCTAGAGTCCATAAAGAAACACCTTAAGAACTAAAAATAGAAACGCCCGCCTCTATATACAGAGACGGGCGTTTCTTTGCAATAACACATGATGTATATCTGAAGCTAAGTTAGCCACTTTCACTTGATTTCCTTTTGCCGTTACCTTGCTGATCATCGTAAGAATGAACTCCAGACCTTCTGGGTCAATCATCTCTACATGTTCAAACTGCAGACAAAAGGAACGGTTTTCATGGTCGGCAATGATATAAAGGCCATTGTAAAATAAGTCCGCAGCGTAGGTGTCAATATCCCCTTGAAATTCTACTAAAATGGTTTCTGGATCTACTTTTAAATCGTAGGTCAGCATGGGTACTCCTTCATGTTCGGAATTTTTCAACTATAGAAGAAGTTTACAGGTATTTCGACACATATGTCTAACCATGAATGACCCTGTTGCGTACCATTTGTCCCCTTTCATGCGAGCGATACTGTTCTTTGTAAGATAATGGTACCCATTCACACGGCGACCCACATAAAATTTATCTAATGTAACTTTGAATCATTTTTTGCACATTACTCATCTTATGCTTGGAAATATGAGCGATTTCAGCATAATGCCTAAAGCTGACACGAAATGTTTCATCTACTGGGGTAATGTTTTCTATCCAATCCATATTAATGATATAGGACCGATGAGCCATGATAAAACGTTGATCAATCTTGCGTGCCAATGTTTCTAATGTATCCGTCGTCTCATAAACGGTGTCGAGTGTATGAATATGAGCTTTTCGCTCCGCTTTTTCAATAAAGAGAATGTCCTCAAAGGCAATGAAACTGACGGATCCCTTATTTTTCATCAACAGCTTTTTAGTAGCTTTCCGATTCTGATCGTTCTGCATCATATTGAATTGCACTTCCGCTTTTTGAAGGGCAGAAAACAACCGTGAGCGTTCTACAGGCTTCATGATATAGTCAAGTACAGATAAACTGAATGCTTCTACTGCATACTCGTCATGCCCCGTAATGATAATAAATTTCATTTTGCTCGAAAATTTCATAATCTCTTTAATGGCATTTATTCCATTGGTTTGAGGCATATTAATATCCAGCAAAATTAAGTCCGGGCGCAGTGCAGCCGCCTGGTTAATGAGTTCTTCCCCGTTCTCTGCCTCTCCACAAACTACAAATTGCGGCAAAGGGTGAAGAAGCTGCTTTAACACGTTTCGGGATGTGGGATCGTCATCTGCGATTAATAGGTTATACGTTTTCATGATTCACCACCTGCTTTATTTGTTTTTCAACTAGAAAATCGGGCTGCAATGTAAAGTAGAAGTAATTAAAAAGTGAAAAAGCAAAGTCGTGCTGGCTGTATAAATCAACGGCTGTAGGAGTTCTTATTCCATTTACGTAAATAGAAAGTATTACCAATGTTTTTTCATAATTTAATTTTATCATTTTTTTTGTGTGATACACTACCATTTTTGTCGCTTATTGTAGAAACTTTGTTAATAAAAGTACTAGCACCGTTTTAACACGCAAAAATGAAGCCGCAGCTGGAAACCCAGCTGCGGCTTATTCTATCGGCCGTTCTACACTTCTTCAGGTACAATCAATCCATATTTACCGTCTTTTCGGCGGTACACCACATTGGTCTTGCTCGTTTCAGCGTTGCTGAAAACGAAGAAGCTGTGGCCAAGAAGATCCATCTGCATGATGGCTTCCTCCGCATCCATCGGTTTTAAATCAAAGCGCTTTTCGCGCACGATTTCGAGTTCTTCATCTTCTTCCTCAAGAACTTGAGTCGAGATCCCTTCTGTTCCGTTCGTGAACATATGCTTGGCATTGTCCGCCGCACGGAATTTGCGGTTCACCTTCGTTTTATGTTTGCGAATCTGGCGTTCGAGCTTCTCGACGACCAGGTCGATCGCAGCATATAAATCAAGATGTCGTTCCTCAGCCCGGAGCAAAAGCCCCTTCATCGGAATGGTCACCTCAATGGACTGTTCACTGTTGTTGACTTTCAGGTTAACGTGAACGTCGGAGTTTGGAGTTTCGTTAAAGTACTTCGTGAGCTTCGTGACCTTCTTCTCAACATAGTTCCTTAGAGCTTCAGTTACCTCGATGTTTTCTCCGCGAATGTTAAAGTTCATAACTTAAACTCCTCCTTTCGGTGATGTTAATATATTTCGATATCCCCTTCCGTCATTCCTGCTAAACCTTTAAAAAATTTTTACATCTTTCGACAAGGTTTTCAAAATGCCGCTAGTTAGCTGTATTTATGGGTGATTGATGGCTGGTTGAGTATAGGAAAATTTTTTTTGTAGTGGCGCCGTCGGGGGAATTTGTAGGAAAACGGAAAGTTGTCCGAGGCTAGCCGGATCTCAGCCGTAAATGGTGGTTTGTCAGCCGAGCGGGCTCAGATGTAGGCCGCACGCTGGTTCAGCTTAGCCGCGGCGGTGTCGAATACGCCCGCGCGAGGATGGATCAATTAGTTCTAATTTATTTTAAGTGCTTTTTTGTAAATTTACGGGAAGTTGTCCGAGGCTAGCCGGATCTCAGCCATAAATGGTGGTTTGTCAGCCGAGCGGGCTCCAATGTCGCCCGCGCACTGCACCAGCTCAGCCGCGGCGGTGTCGATTGCGCCCGCGCGGGGATGGATCAATTAGTTCTAATTTATTTTAAGTGCTTTTTGTAAAATTAAGGAAAGTCGTCCGATGCTAGCTGGATCTCAGCCGTAAATGGTGTTTTGTCAGCCGAGCGAGCTCCAATGTCGCCCGCGCCACGCTTCAACTTAGCCGCGGCGGTGTCGAATACGCCCGCGCGGCGAACGAAAACGAAAACAACCCCACTTTTCATTGAGTCTTCCTCGCTCTCATGTCATATTGAGTATATTAGCTAAAACTTAATAGTTCAGGAGGATTCTTATGTGGCGCAGGGGCGATGGATATGTCATTAGCATGAATAAAGATGATTTGGACAGAGATGTGATTCATCAATTTTTGAGTGAGGAGTCGTATTGGGCGCAGGGGATTGAGCGTCATGTGGTGGAGGTGATGATTGAGAACACGCCGCTTTGTTATGGGGTGTATCATGAAGAGTTGCTGGAGGATGGAACGACCGTGCGGCAGCAGGTGGGTCTTGCTCGTGTGGTGACCGACTTTGTTCGGTTTTCGTGGCTGGCTGATGTGTTTATTTTGCCAGAGCATCGAGGGAAAGAATTGAGCAAGTGGCTGTTAAGCTGTGTTTTGGAGCATCCTCAGTTGAAAGGAACAAGGTTTGGTTTGTCCACGGATGATGCTCATGGATTGTATGAACAGTTTGGGTTTAAACCGATCGACAAGCCTGAAAATCGTCTAGAGCGGCCACTTGACTGGGGAGCGATAAGAGCGGCTTACTCATATGGTGGAGAACAAGATAACTAATGGCAGCACGACACCTCCCGTGATGAAAAGAACATTCACTGCATCAGGAAAGGAGCGGTTGAGGTGGCCTTTGCGGTTAATTGCTTTTATAAAAAAGAAAACGAAAAACGCAGCTGCAATGCCTTCTATCTCTTCCCAAATGGGATGTGGGTTTAAGATAACATGATGATTGAAGACTATGAGGACGCTGATCAAGGTCATGGCTATAAAAAACTTGACCGGAAATGTGATTTTCATTGGAAGTCATCCTTTCAAAAAAACCTAAAATAAAAACCCGCCTGAAAACTCAGGCGGGTAAAGGTTATAGTCGGTGGCAAGATTAGATCTTTGTTACGTTAGACGCTTGCGGCCCACGAGCTCCATCGACAATATCAAATTCTACTTCTTGGCCTTCGTCAAGCGACTTGTAACCGTCAGAATTGATTGCGGAAAAGTGTACAAACACATCGTCTCCGTCTTCGCGCTCGATAAATCCAAATCCTTTTTCTGCGTTAAACCATTTTACTTTACCTAGCATGCATTTCACTATCCCTTCATCTCAACAATCTGTATAGAAGCCTAAGCCCTATATGTGTATAGTATGACATAGGCTAGAAAAAGTTGTCAAAGACTTAAAATTAGCGAAATTCAACTAGTTTTGTCGAAAAAACGCCATTTCGAGCGCTTTTACATTCCACTTCTATTCACATGCCCCGCTCATATACTTGTACTATCAGCACAGGACAGGAGTGGGCAACATGCTGCAAACCATCGAAAAGATCGTACTCGGAATGGCCGCAATCCGCATTTTCTCCGGGTTGTTTGAGATAACGGCCGCTCTCTTTATGCTTCATTACAACACCGTCGAGCGGGCGCTCCTCGTCAATTCCCTGCTTTCCATGGTCGGACCGATCATCTTTTTCTCGACCATGACACTCGGCCTTTACGGCATCTCCACGAAAATGAATGCTTCGAACTTAGTCTGGATCATGGCCGGAATCATCCTGATCGTCTATGGCATCAAGAAATGAGTTAAAACTATTTCTTTTTGTCAAAAAACATCCCATCGCCGGACACCGCTTGATACGGATTGGCGTACTGGGAGGATTTCTGTTTCTTTTTATTCAGCAGCGAAAGGCTGTTTCGAATGCTGTTCAAATGCTTTTCCAGCAATGGGTCGATCACTTCATTTAGGTGAAGGATCGTCATGCCCATCTTCAACTCTTCCTCGGTATAAAGGTCGGGAAGCTGCTCGATGACGAGCTGCCGGTTCACGATCAGCTCGTTCAGCGTTTCGATGTATTCCTCACGGCCATCCTCTTCCGGCAGTCCACTCGTCACATGAGCATGTATCTTTTCCGTCACCTGAAGGAGTATGTTCACCATCGACATTATGCTCTACCGCCTTCCCCATGCTGAAGCTTGCGGTTGACTTGGATGACTTCCTTCCACATGTCGCGGAATTCCGTTACATACCCCTCCACTTCCTCCAGAATCTCCACAGAGTTTTGAATGTTCGCGTCGATTAATCGGCGGTTCATGTAATCATACATCTGCATCAGGTTCTGTGAGACAGCCACATCCATATTCAGCGTGACCATGAGCTCCTGAATGATTTTCTGCGCCTTTAAAAGATTTTTGTTTTTCTCTTCGATGTTGTTTTCTTGAACGGCATTCTTTCCGGCTGCAATAAACTTCAGGCATCCGTTGTAAAGCATTAAAGTCAGCTCCCCGGGTGGGGCTGTCTGGACTGAGTTGGTTTGATAAGCTTGATACGGATTAGCTAATGACATAGTACGTTCACTCCTTCATGACAAATCAATTACTGCCCGCCGCTAAACTGCTGCATTAAATACGTGCTCTGCTGGTTGGACTGCTGAATCGCTTTCTCCATCGCCGTAAACTGGCGCCAATAGCGATCCTCCGTGCGGCGAAGACGATCTTCGAATGCGTTGATGCTTTTGTCTACGTTTAGCAATTCTTTTCCGATGGTGAATTGAGAGTTGTTCAAAAGCGCAGTACCTGCTTTTTTCTCCATCTTCTCTAACGTGTCTTTAATAGATTTACGTAATTTATCTACCATACCATCTACTTCAGGTACTCCATCTTTTGCGGGTATACCGGTAAAGAATGACATGACTGCTTCAGGATTGGTTTCAATCGCTTGTTTCAGCTTTGCTTCATCCTTAATAGTCAGTTTCCCTGTGGATCGATCGGCGTTTGTTGTAGTAATTCCAAAGCTGGTAAGCTGTTCAAATCCAACAAATCCAGTTGGTACTTTTTCATACATCTTGCTTCTTAGCTGCTGAAGCCCGCTTGAAAGAATACTGTCCCCTTTAATCAAGCCACTCTTCGCTTTCTTATCCCACAGCTCAGCTTCTTTTTCACTCAGTTCTTTTCGTTCCTCTGTTGAAAGAGGCTGATAGGAACGGAACCGCTCTTCTGTCAGTTTCCCTTTTACACCTTCAACCATTTTGTTATACTCATCCACAAACTTAACGACTGAGTCGAAAATGGCTGTTGTGTCTGTGTTTGAGGTAATTGTTGCACTTACTCCTTCTTTCTTTAGGCTGTAAGTAACACCACTGATGGTAACGGTGTTAGATTTACTTGTCATGTTGGAAACACCGTTTAAACTGAACTTCGCATCTTCCCCACCCGATCCATTTAACACGGGGCTACTAAACCCAAGTTTACTAAAAACCTTTATTGTATCCGCATTTTCAAGAGATATGTTTGAACCTGTACCTGTATTATTATTGGAAATTGCAAATTTCCCTGAGGATGCATCATAAAAAGCTGAGACCTGTAATCCAGCGCTATTCAATTTTGCTGCTAACGAATCAATGGTGTCCGTTGCTGAATTCACAGAAATCTTAACGGGAGCCTCATAAACAGTGCTTCCTGGCTTTTGAACTTTAACAGTAATATCAAACGTTGCTGGAAGCGAGGCATCCAGTTCGTTTAGCTTTGCAGTCCCTGCAGGTTTTGTAATCCCGTCTGCTAGTGTAGCTCCTCCCGAAATCCATTGGTTCGGTTTTGCTAGTGTTGTCACTGAAATTGTAGAAGTGAAATTTGCAGCAGCACCTGAACCTGTTGCGGTTACGGCTGTTTCATCCGTGCTCGTAACCTTCTTTTTTGTAAATGTACTCTGCATTCCAGTTTCCTTGAAAATGAACTGATCGAACTTATCCATCAGCTTATTCATCTCACGAAAATCATCCCGCTGCCACTCCAAAATCTGCTTTTTCTGAGAAAGCTTGTTCAATGGCATTCTTTCTGCTTTCATGAGGTCTTTAACCATTGTGTCGATGTCCATGCCGCTTGCTAGTCCGCCGATTCTAATTGCCATATCTGTTCACCGCCTATATTTTTTTATCAATAAAGAGGCCTACTCGTTCAATCATTTCTGCATATAAATCGAGGAATTTTTTTGATGGAATTTCCTTCATGATTTCCTTTGTGGCGTCATCCACGATCTGCACGTAATAGTCGTTTAATTTTTCATGCAATACGAAACGAGTGGATGTATGAGAGCTTTTCAAGAACTCATTGATCCCTTCGATTGTTTTTTGAATGCTTTCCTTTGATACTGGCTTATCCGTTTTTTTGCCTGCTTCTGATGATGTTGTTTCTTGCTGTTGAGGCTTCCCTGGCAGAATTTCCTTTGCCGGTATCTTGGACGAACCAACCGATAATAGCTCCATCCTCTTTCCCCCTGATCATGTTCTTCTGTTACTTCTATCGGTAAAATGTGAAAAACATTTAGCTTCATAAGAAAAACCGGCCACAGCATTCTTGAAGAAGCGGTTAGCCGGTTTATGAGAAAGTCATGATGGAAAAATAGAACGACATGAGTTCATCGTATAAAAAGTATGAACAAAGTGCGCCTAGCACAAGGAAAGGACCGAACGGAATCGGCTCGCGGCGTTTCACGATGCCGGCAGCCATAAGTGCCATGCCGATGAGCGCACCCGATAGTGATGCGAGGAAAAAGGCCATGAGCACCCCTTTCCATCCAAGTACGATGCCAAGCACGCCCATCAGCTTAATGTCACCGCCGCCCATTCCGCCTTTGGAAATCATGGCGATGAGCAATAAAAGAATAAACCCAAGCGCAGCGCCAGCAATCATGTTATACCACGGTTCAAGCGGTGAAAGTACACGCAATAGGACGAATAGTGGCAAAAAGAACAGCAGCACTTTATCCGAAATGATCATGTAGGTGATGTCCGACACCAGAACGATCATGAGCAAGGAAACGAGTGCGAGAGCGACAGGCAATTCCTTTGACCACCCGACTACAAGCGGAGAAAGAGCAAAGAGGATAGCTGTTGTGAGCTCGATAAGCGGATAAAGAATGGCGATGCGTGTGCCGCAGCCTTTGCATTTTCCGCCCTGTAGCAGCCATGACCATACAGGAACGAGCTCGGTCCAGCGCAGCGAGCGGTCACATGTGACGCAATGAGATCCTGGCGTGATGATTGATTTTTTTTGTGGCACGCGAAGACCGACCACATTATAGAACGAACCGAAAACAGATCCAGCTATGAAAAGGTAGGTGTAAAGAAGATTGTATATCACACATATCAAACCTTTCTACTCGTTAAGAAAACAAGAAGGGAAAGGCACGAGTCTACTCAACCCGTGCCTCCTGCTTAACCCTTTAGATCGATGGTGCTGCCGAGGTGAGGCTGTGCAGCCGATTCCAGCATTTTCGCCATGTTCACAGCTGTTTGTTCAGAAGAATCCATCGCCATTTTCATGACAGACAGATTCGCCTGTTCTCTTACGCTCGACTGGTTAATCGCGATCGATAAAGCGGCAATGTCCATGGTACTCAGCTCCTTCGTGAAGTGTTAGTCCTGCGTATCAAGTAAAGATACGTATCTTTACTATCGGCTTGCAAGCGTTCCTTTTTCATGAAAAAGTGATCAGTCGGTTTCACCCTCGGTTTCGGTTTCGCTTCCGCTTAACGGATTCTTTTTGCCTGATGGGGCAGGAAACGGTACGGTCGGCGTGTCTTTTAGATAATCGGTCAGCTCTGGCAGGTAATACGTCGAAACCTGCAGGTCATACTTAAATTGATTCTCAGGCGCATCCTCAGATTCGGCGTTCAAATCTGCAGGCCCTGTAAAGGTAATGCCTTCGATCACGGTAATTCGCTTCAGCTCCTGCACCACCTGCAGAAAACTGAGCAATCCCTCATAATCCTTGGACATGACGGTCATTTCGGCTGTGATTTTTTTCACCCCTGATGGCAGCACCTCAGGCGCGGCAGCGGATTCGTCAGGAGCAGCTGGCTGTTCCTGATCCCCTTCTCCCTCATTTTCCGCCGGTTCAGCAGCCGCTTCTTCACCGTCCGTAAACTGCATCGATAAAATCAGGCTGTCTGACAGCACCTCAGCTTTTTCGAACTGCAGCAGTAGCTGGTCCATGAGCGGTTTAACCGGCACTTCCTGCTGCAATGCAGCAGTATCAGTCACAACAACGGGCTTTTCAGCTGCTGGCGTGCTGTTTTTTTCGAGAAATGATTTTTGCTGATTCACTTGGTCCGCTGTATCCTCTACCTGCTGCTTTAGCGGTGATAGGTAAAGAAGGTAGAACATCACACCTAACAATAGAAAAAGGAGAAGCGCGCCTCCCGCAATATAGGATTTTAGCTTGTCACTCGCCATCAGCTCTCACCGTCAGCTCTTTCAGATTTTCACGCTGCAACTCCATTTTGTACTGTCCTTTATAACGAGGAAGCAGCTCTTCAAACGCCGACATGTCTTCGCCTGCTTCTACTTCCTCTAAATTCGTCGTTTCCATTTTTTCGAGTGTTACGTTAAACAAATAAGGTGATGACGTGAGCTGGTGCAGGTACTCCGCTGACTGCGCCATTGAATCGAACTGCACGTTTAACGTGATGGTCGTGCCTTCACTGTACTCATAATTAAGGAAATAGCCCCTCTCCGGCAAAAGAGACGTCAGATGCTGCAAAAGCCCAGCCGCTTCAATGTCCTTTGACCGGATGTAAGCTACCTTCTCCTCAATCGGCTCAGCACTCGTACTTGCGTCAGGCTCTTGCTTTTGCTGAAGCAACTCAATTAGCTTCGATTGCTGCTGAAGCTCTGTTTTCTTCTCAGCAAGCTCACCTTGTGTTACATAATAATCCAAGCCAAGATAAGTACCGGACCCCAGAATGATGATGGCCGCTGCGATAACCGTCACGACAAATGAAAGAGATTTCTGCTTCTGCTGCGGCAGCAGGTTAATATCGACTAGCATAGCTCCACCTCTTTTAGTCCCAGGCCAAGTGCAGAGTGAAATTTAGATGGCAGACGCTGAACATCGTCTTCGAGCTGAACGACAGGCATGTTCAGCTGTTGCTCGATCTGCTGCTTCACATACGCTAATTTCGGGTGATCTCCTGTAAGAAAGACTTTGGTGACACCCTGCTGTCCTGCATTCATGTTGAATTTATAATAATTAAGAATGCGTTCCACTTCTTTAATACTATCGTCAATCGCGCCCAGCAGCTGTTGGGATTCTCCTTGAAACGTGATGTCCTGCACCTCACTAATATGGTGCTTCACATCCCACTGCTTCATATCATGCTCCAGCTTCAAGCTGTTATAGAAAAAAGGCATATGGTAATGAAAGATGCTGATCTGAACGGATGCGAGATCAAATTGCACACAAAGGCTGTGATCGTCGCTTTCCGTCTCGTTTTGCACATACACAAACCGGTACAGCGCCAGACAAGAGATATCTGCAACCACCGGCTTCAGCTTGACCTCCTCCAAGAGCGAGGAATAGTCGTGCACCAATTGCTCGGATGCCGCAAACAACAGGATTTCGCGTGCTTCCCCACTTCCTTGTACGGCGGCAAACTCAAACACCGGATCCTCAAACGGCACGTGAATCGAGCTGCCGAGCTCCATGTATAAATAGCCTTTAATCTCGTCCTCCATCAGATCAGATGGAATCTGCTGCTTTCGGATGACCACACGGCCGTCAGGAATAAGAAACTGCACATCCCTGCCTTTAATGCCCCAATCAGACACACATTCCTCTAAAATAAGAAGCAATGTTTCACGGTCCTTGATCGCACCCTCCTGGATCAGACCCTCCGGAAGATACCGCTCACCGAAGTTTCTCACATCCAGCTCCTCAGGATCTTTATACTCCAGAAAACGAATAACATGATCCTGGATGATCAAATTGACTCTTTTTCTATTAAATAAACCAAGACCAAACTTCACGGCATTTCACCTCAAGTCATGATGGATGCTAATCTAGCAATTCCTTTGACCATCCCACCTTGGTAGTTTTTCAGGTGGGATCGTGAAAGGAATAGACATATTTAAAATAAGCAAAATAATAGGGAGCTCTATTTTAAAAAACTCCCTATTATCTTTTATTTTAATAATTATTAATCAATAAAATCAGTTAAGTCTTTTTCCAGTACTGCCGTATTAGCTGTATTACTGCTTGATACAATTGTAGCTGAATCATGACCAGTAATTGTGTATCCCCCCGCTTTAGACCAACCCACTGTCCATGTATTATCCTTAACATTATCAAGGTAGTTCGATAACGGATTTGCAGCAGCTGTGCTTACCCAACCTGAAGCTGGAACAGAACCTTCAGCAGCTCTTGCCAATTTTGCAGCGTTTATTATTTGAACAGCTTCAGTAACTTTTGCTTTTTCTTTTGTGTTATCAATAATATTACCAATACTCACCACAGCAATCGCTGCAATAATCCCAAGAATAACAATAACAACGAGTAGCTCAATAAGGGTAAGTCCCTTTTCATTTTTTAAGTGTTTTTTTAGTAGATTTAACATGGTAATCTCCCTTTTTAATAAAATTAATGTATATAGTGCTATTGTCCTACCGTGTTGTAGATTTGGAACATCGGCACGATGATGGATATGACGATCGTGCCTACTATGGAAGCGAGGATGACGATCATGATGGGCTCGATTAGGCTTTTGAGCCGGTCTGTCGCGCTTTCGACTTCTTTTTCATAGAATTCAGCCACTTTTGACAGCATTTCATCCAGTGAACCGGTTTCCTCTCCGATCGCGATCATCTGTGTGACGAGCGGTGGGAAGATCCAGTGCTTTTTCATCGGCTCGGTTAAACGCTGTCCGCTTTCAAGAGCGTCTCTTGACTGCCTTAATACCTTTGCGATCACCTCATTCTCTACAACTTTCTCCACAATCGATAGAGCTGGAAGGATGGGAACGGAACTGGAGAAGAGAGAGCTGAGTGTTCTCGTCATTCTCGCAATTGACGACTTTTGTAATATTTTACCGAATATGGGCGTTTTTAATATAGCATAATCTAGATAATATTTACTAGACGGTTTTTGTCTAATAAGATAAATAGCTAGATAGCTTACTAGGGCTAAAGCAATAAACAGCCACCAGAAGTTCTGTACAAAGTGACTTGCACTGAGTACAGCCCTCGTAATCGGAGGAAGCTCTCCTCCCGCATCCTCCAGCATGCCGGCAAAGGCCGGTACGACCTTCGCCAGCAGGAATATGACAACAAACACTGCCACAACCCCTACAATCATCGGATACATCATTGCCGAGACGATTTTCTGCTTCGTGTAATGCTGTTTCTCATAAAAAGTAGCCAGCTGATCGAGCGTCTCATCCAGGCTTCCGCCGAGCTCTCCTGCTGCGATCATGTTAATGACGATAGCCGGAAAGATGTCTTTATGCTTCGCCATTGCTGAAGAAAGGGCATTCCCTTGCCGCAGCTCTTCCTCAACGTCGGACAGCACGTTTTTCAGCGCCTTGCTCTCGGTCTGTCCGGATAAAATGTGGGTCGAGTCCACGATTGACACGCCGGCACGAAGCAGTGTGGCGAACTGGCGCAAAAAGATGACGAACTGCTGCGATTTTACTCTGCGGCCGATTGAGATCTCTTTGTTCAAAAGCGTCGCCTTCATTTCCTCCAGCTGGATGACGGAGATGCCTTTCTCCTTTAGCTTCAGGACAGCCTCGCGTTTGGACAGGCCGATAATGCTGCCTTTTCGTTTCTTCCCGCTTTTGTCTCTTCCGACATAACTGAACTGCGCCATCTGCTACACCTTCATTTCCTGCAAATAAGGATCCGCCGCTTCGCTGTGGATTTCTTTCTTTTCAACCGCCTCTTTAACGGCCATATCGAACGTATGCATGCCAAGCGCCTTGCTCGTCTGCATGACGCTGTAAATTTGGTGAATCTTCTCGTTGCGGATCAGATTGCTCACGGCCGGTGTGTTCACCAAAATTTCTGTCAGCGCCCTGCGCCCGGTCTGGTCAGCGGTCGGAAACAAACGCTGCGAGACGACCCCGACAAGGACGGAAGCCAGCTGGATGCGCACCTGCCCCTGCTGTCCTGGCGGGAAGACATCGATAATCCGGTCGATGGTTGATGCGGCACTTGTTGTATGAAGCGTCGCAAGAACAAGATGTCCCGTTTCGGCTGCCGTGATCGCGGTCGCGATTGTTTCCAGGTCACGCATCTCACCTAATAAAATAACGTCTGGATCCTGGCGGAGAGCGGACCTGAGACCGTTCGCGAACGAGTTCGTGTCATATCCCACCTCACGCTGATCGATGACACACGTCTGATGCTTGTGCAAATACTCGATTGGGTCTTCAAGGGTAATAATGTGGCGGCTCATGGTTCGGTTCATATAATCGATCATCGCGGCAAGCGTGGTGCTTTTGCCGCTTCCAGTCGGTCCGGTCACGAGCACGAGACCCTGCTGCTTGCCTGTCATGCGGCGGACCGTTTCTGGCAGCGACAGCTCCTCGAGACTCGGAATGCTCGTCGGGATGATACGGATGGCAAGGCTCACACACGAGCGCTGACGGTAGGCGTTCACACGAAAACGCGATAGGCCGGCAATGCCGTACGAGATGTCAATTTCCCCTTTTTCATCGAAGACAGCGTAATACTTTTCCTGAATGATGGTACGTGAAATTTCCTCTGTCTCTTCAGGTTTCAGCGGCTCGCTGCCGTACCGCTTCAAGCTGCCGTTAATCCGGAACACGGGCGGCATGCCGACGGATAAATGAACATCCGATGCTTTGAGCTGAAAAGCTGCTCTCAGCCACTGCTCAAATTTTTCTTTCATAACGTGCACCTACTCATTCGTGGCTACCCGCAGCACTTCTTCTGTGGTGGTTAAGCCTTTTTTAACCTTTAAAAGTCCGTCATCAATCAAGAAGATCGTTCCGTTTTTCAGCGCGTAATCACGCAGCTCCAGTATCGGCCGGTTGTTCATGATCAGCTGCCTAATGTGCTCGTCCACCACTAAAATTTCATGTATGGCGATACGGCCCTTGTAGCCGGTCATGCTGCACGTCCCGCAGCCTTTGCCGCGCGTGACATTTTCAATTTTCATGCCGCGTTTGGCAAAAATCTCTTTCTCGCGTTCAGTCGCGCGAACATGCTGCTGACAATCACGGCAAACCTTGCGCACGAGACGCTGCGCTACGACTCCGGACAATGAGGCAGCCACAAGAAACGGTTCGACACCCATGTCTGTAAGACGAGCGATGGTCCCGATCGAATCGTTTGTGTGAAGCGTACTGAGCACAAGATGTCCGGTTAAGGAAGCGCGGACCGCGATCTCAGCTGTTTCCGTATCGCGGATTTCCCCGACCATGACGATGTCTGGGTCTTGTCTCAAAATTGAACGAAGACCGCTCGCAAACGTCAGGCCGACATTCGCGTTCACCTGTATTTGATTGATGCCTTCCAGCTGGTATTCGACCGGATCCTCGACCGTGACGATGTTCACCTCCTCGGTGTTCAACCGGTTCAGTGCCGCATACAGCGTAGACGATTTCCCTGAACCCGTCGGACCGGTAATGAGGATAATTCCGTTCGGCTGCTTAATGAGCGACGTGAACCGCTCATAGTTGATCCGGTTAAAGCCGAGGTTATCCAGATTATTAAGCGTGCTGCCCAAATCCAGAATACGAAGCACGATTTTCTCTCCGTAGATGGCTGGCAGTGTGGACACACGCAGATCGACCGGATGCATATCAAGATTGACCTTGATCCTGCCATCCTGCGGAAGACGATTTTCCGTGATGTTCAAGTTCGCCATGATCTTGATGCGCGCCGTCAGCATGTTCTGCATATGCTTCGGCAAATTCCGCTCGGTGCGCAAAACGCCGTCGATCCGGTAGCGCACCACAAGCTTCGTTTCTTGCGGGTCGAAGTGAATATCACTCGCCTTCTGCTGCACCGCATGAAGGATCGTCTGGTTCACAAGCTTGACGATCGGCGAGTTCTCCTCGGTCATCCGGCTGTCTTCCTCAAGCGAGGTGCCTTGCGGAAGCAGGTCCATCAGTTCACTGACCGAATCATCCAGGTCGTAATATTTGTTATGTGCGCGGATGATGTCTTCCTTGGCCGCGATCGCACGTTCAATCTGGAATCCTGTGCTCAGGCGCAAATCATCCACGACGGTAAAGTCCATCGGGTCGGCCATCGCCACAAAGAGCTTGTCGCTGTCTATCTT
Organism: Fictibacillus iocasae; assembly: GCF_042665465.1. NCBI lineage: Bacteria > Bacillati > Bacillota > Bacilli > Caryophanales > Fictibacillaceae > Fictibacillus > Fictibacillus iocasae. The sequence goes on from NZ_JBHTCP010000049.1 coordinate 46,621, forward strand.
GATTGGAATAAGAAAGTGCCTTCGCGCAAACTCCTTCGGTACAACCGAGATCACCTTTTCGTCGATCGGATAGCGAAACAGACTAATATGCGGGATGCCAAGCTGAAACTCGAGCACCTCGATTAACTGCTGCTCCGTCAAATAACCTTTTTCAATAAGGGCGTCACCAATCTTTTGCTTGCGTCTTTTCTCTTTTAACGTCTGCTGCAAAATCTCCTGTGAGATGATGCCTGCTTCCACTAAAATGTCGCCAACCCTTTTGCGCTGTGAGATCACTTGGTTACCTCCCTTCTCTTGGAAGGATCTTCATCACTGTCATCTGGTAATTTTCCGTCTTTCCTAGAACCCGGCTCCTGCTCATCGCCTGTCTCTGGATCAGCAGGAGTTTCCGGGTTCTCTGGATTCTCAGGGTACGGATACGGCGGATACCAAGGCAACGCCGGTGGCAGATCGCCAGCCTCAGGCGGAATGCCTTCTACTGGATCCGCTGCGAGCGGATACCCGCGCTCTTCAATACGATGCTTTGGCGGATAGAAATCTTCATACAGCTTCACCTTATCCGTCTTCCGCCCGCCATTATCGTAGGAAATACGGTAAACGGCCGCCAAATATCCTTCTCGCCCTTCTTCCTTTAACGAGATCGAGTTAAAGGAGGACAGCTCCTTGCTAAACTGAACGATCGTCTTCGGTTCAAACGTCTTTTTTTCGACGATCGTTTTATACGTATACGGAAATGGCACGCCGACAAATGAAACGGAAAGCACTTGATCGACGACAACAAGACTGAGCTCGTACGTTCCGGTGTTCGGATTATGCAAAATCAGGTCTCGTTCTTCATCATCCATGCTCACCTCATAGCCGAGCATATCTTCTACATGCAGCTCACGTGATGTATGGCGTTCCACGATAGAAAAATTCGTCGTTAGCGCCGCCCGGTGAATGCCTTCTGCCAGAGCGTTCAGATCTGGTGAAATCTGCGGTGTCATCTTAACCTCTTCCAGTGCCTGTCGGAGAGAAAAAGATTCTCCGCCGTTGATCTTGAATCCGTTCAGACCAGCCACATAATCAGTAAGCAGCCGGTATTCCCCTTTTAATGGAAGAGCAATTTCACTGACCACTATATCATCTTCTATCGCGGTGGAAAGAAAATCCCCAAGCTGGACTTCTATCGTTCCTTCCGTCAGCTGGGATCCGCTCTGCTTCAGGTGGTTCAACAGCAGCGGCATATCGAGCACCTTCTCCAGGTTAGGGTCGCTGAAGGTTTGAAGGGCTTCTTTTACAAGGTTTTCGTTCAGTTCGGTTTTCAATGGCTGTGATCGGCCAGCTTGAATGCTTTCTTCCGGCTGAAACTGCCACGCATCTAATGGAAGGTTCTTTCGTTCCTCGTTATGGATGAGCACAACCTCACTGCTGCTGCGCCATTTTTCGATTTTTCCTTGTAGCAATGTGGCCGCTTCTTCTTTTGTAAGATTTTCGAGTGAAACCGATGCGACGCTTGCCCCCATACCGAGCTTCTTCTCAGCGAATGTATTAGAGTATAGTTGTGACGCTATCGTACTCGTAGAGAAAATAAAAAAAGAAGAAAGGCCAATCGTGCCAAAAAGCTGTAGAAACCGTTTTGGGTTAAACTCCTGCTTAGCCATTGGCGTTCTCCATCATTAACCGACTACGTTCATCGTCAATTCAGCTAATACAGAAGGTCCTTCTTCCTGAGCAGTCACAATATCTTCTTTTTTCAGCTGTGTTCCGTTCGGAAATAGCAGCACACCGCTTTTTGAAAAGATATCCTTTGTCGTCGTTCTGCCTGTAAGCAGCTTGTATTGATTTTCTTTCACAGGATCCGCCTCTGTTGCTTCAGTTTTTTCTGATTGCAGCAGCTGTTCGGCATGGTCAAAAAATTTAAGCTCTGCTTCTTCTTTAACAACAAGCAAATCACGGCCATACGTGATTACCTGTTCAGAGGAAAGAACCACTTCTTTTGATTGCATGGAAATCGCGACACCAAGGATCAATCCGTTTTCTTCATCAATAAAGAACTCTGTGGCTTCACCGATAAATTGCCCTTTACGGTCAATCAATTTCGCTCCTGTGATGCTGATCTTCTTTTGCACAAGCTCGTTTGCAATTGGAATCTCTGTCAAATCAAAGATGGAACTGCGGTTCTCGATCGTGACAGCGAACTCTCCTACTCCAACAATTTTCTTAAACGGCACAGCGCGCACGCTGATCTGCCAGTCTTCGTGTTCCACCGTCAGGAAATCCACCGTACCCTGCTGCGAATTCACCACTAACGACTTCACGCTTCCCACTTCTGTTCCATCCTGTATGCTGATGATTGGAAGATTCATAAATTGATTGCTTTTCTTCATTTTCCCCACCCAATTCTATGTGAATTATTATTTTACACTATCTGTGATATTATCGTACTATATTTTACCATTAAAGAAGATAGTAAAATAGTCTTTAATTTCAGAATTTATTGTTTCGTATTCTCTTAATCGGTAGCCCATCTCCATCAGGAGGGTTTGAGCTTCCTGTTGATGGCCATGTGCGATATACGACTGAAATAGCTGATTGGCGAATAGATAATAGTCTTTATCATGCAGCGGCTGATCCAACACAGCTTGAGCCATCTCCTGAAACGAAGCCGCATCACCCGATGACTGATAGGTATTTAAGGTTTGCAGCAGCAGCTCTCGTACATCGTTATCCATCTCGGGTGTTTCCAGCGCGATCTCTATGTGTTCTGGTTCCGCAACAGCTGTTTCCGCTTCAGCAGGAAGCTCTTCTTCTAATTCCTCGAGCACAGGTTCAGCCGACTCTTCTTGCACCACCGTTTCTGGCGCTTCCTCTTCTACAATCGTTAAATCCTCTAACTCTAGCAGCTCCTCTGAAACAGGAATCTGCTCTAGAACATCTACCTCCACGGTTGCGGCCACTTCATTCAGAACAAGTGGAATCGATTCGAGCTCTTCTATCTCAGCCAGCCATTCAGCTCGTTCTGGCGTGATCTCGGCTTCGATACTTTGTGGTTGTTCCACTTCGTCTGTTTCGTCCGATCCTTCTCTTTCACTTTTCAGGAAATCGAACTCATCCTCTACACTCGGCACTTCAGGAGCGAGCACCGGCAGCGTTTCTTCTTTTACAGAAGGAGTGTCCACTGACTCTAATGGCTGAACGTCTTGCAGCTCGAGTGCCGGCAGTTCAATCGGCGATAGCTCTACTTCCTGAGGCTGAATGTCCTGCATCATGTCTTGCTCCTCGATAACGATTTCCTCTGTCACCACAGCCGGAACGATATAGTCCTCTGTTGCCTTTATTGGTTTTTGCATAGCCACGTCCGGGAGTCTTTTCTCGGTCACATACGCGGCGATAAAGGCGAGTCCTGTCATCGCGAGGAGAGCTAGGCTGTACGACAGCGTCTGTGACTGGATGGCATATACACTGCCGAGTGATAAGAAGAAGGCTCCTCCGAGCATGATCATTTTTTGTTTCAAAGACAGTCCTTTAGGAAGAACATATAAAATTGGAATTAATAGCAACGAACTGATAATCACCAAGAATAATTGCGTCACATTACCTCTCCCATCCTATATTTTTTACAGATTTCACTCTTTTTTACTATAATACTACAAATCTCTTCAAATATAGCCAATTTATACAAAAAAACAATAGGTATATTGTATACTAATTGTAACTCGATTAATTTGAAAAAGGGTGTGCGGCAAATGCTGTCAGAAAAAGGATTTTCGTTACTTGAAGTGTTACTCTCGTTAACCATACTGTCCATCGCGTTTCTGGCGGTTTCAGGCTTCTTTCAGCAGTCGCAGCAGGTGAGCACCGATAACAACAATAAGCTAGTGGCCGTGAACCTTGCCCGCATGACACTTGACCGGCTGCAGCAAAGCCCAACTTCATATGGCGTGCAGCCACCCTTTAAAAATAACTACAACAGAACCACATGCGGTTCGGATACCACATGTCAGGGTGCTTTCGCTGAAAAGATCAACAGCAAAGACTATGAAATTACGATTTCAGCGGCAGCTGCCGATACAACACTAAAGCTCCTTCCTGTCACCGTAACCGTCAAGCAGGAAGACATCGTCACCTCGGTAGAAGGATTTGTGCGCTATGAAAAATAACGTGAGAAACGAACAAGGGCTGACGCTCATCGAGCTGCTCGTGACCATCGTGCTGTTCTCGATTATCGGGTACATGGCTTATTATGTCCTGATCAACGGTCTGAACACGGAAAAGAAAATACGCACCGAAACACTCGTCCGGGATGAAGCGGATCTGGTCATGTCACAGATCGTTAAAGAGCTGTACCCGCTTACCGCCGACAAACTGACCGAAGTGAAGGGCAGCTCCAGCAGCATGCTGCAATACAAAAATGGCAGCACGACGAAAGCGATCGGCTTTAGCGGTGATACAGCATACATTGACGGCACCCCGCTTCATTCAGCCGATTACGATCTCACTGGTTCGGAAATCACACTTAAAGGAAGCAGTGTACAGATTGATCTGATCATCAAAAGTAAAAAAATTGATAAACCGCTCAACTTAAAAAGCCAGTTCGGGCTATTAGGAGGCAAGTGATGAGGAAGCTGCTGGATGAAAGAGGAAACTCGTTAATTATTGTATTGCTCATGATCGTCATTTTCACCGTCGCCGGTCTCTCTCTTTTCAGCGCCACACTAAGCGGGAAGAAAAAGACCGACGTGCGGGAAGGCGACGTGCAGGCAACAGAGCTCGCGGAAAAAGGGATTGATTACTTGAGCGTGCTATTGGAAACACAGACCAAGTCACTCGCGGGAAAGACAGCAGCCGAATTCAACACAAAGCTTACAGACATCATCAGAGAGTATGAGGTAACGGGGTTAAACACGGGGAAGCAGCTGGACAGCAAGGTGTTTCTGAAAATCGACCAGCGCCGTATCGTGAATCCTGCAGACCCGAACGATCTGACACAGCAAATGACGCTGCACAGCACGTCCAAGGTCATGGGCAAGAATGGCAAAGAATATTCTAAAACCATCTCCTCCACCATCCGACTTGGAGCGAAAACCGTACCAGACGCGTTAAAGTACGCGCTTGGGGCGTATAACCCGTGCAGAGGATTCTCCAATTGCACCGAACAGCCTGACGACGGCAATATGTTCATACACGGCGGTGTCGCGATCAAGGGTGATCTGTACGTGGAACGCAACCTGGTCACAAAGAGCACTGGTATCTACGGCACGAGTACATCATGGATTCCGTCCGATCTGCCAAGTGTGGAGGGAGAAAACGGAGCGAAGGCGCACTTGATTCTTCCAGGCAGCTTGTACAAGCTCACCGGTTCGCCCGACTACAGCACACACATTAACCGGACCACGTTTACGTCACAAAACAATTACAGCAATATCAGTTTAAACGACCCTTCTGCTGCCTTTACTTCCTATACTGAAGCTGGCAAACATTATGTACCCGTTGTCGACAACCGCATTCCGAACTTTACACCGATTGATATCGAGGGGCAGCGGTCTCGCTTTCAGTATTCTTTGCGAGGCGCACCGTTTATCGTGGAGGAGCTGAACGACGGTAATTTTAACAACAATCCGAACCATGATCACATTCGTGACAAGTATATGAACGAAAATGTGTATACAAACACACGGAACGACATTAAAATGAACGGCAGCCATCATTTTAAGCGCTTGAGCACACCCAGTGGTAATTCTACTTACATTAGTGGTAAGGACACATATTGGAGCAGCATTAAATTCACAAACGGCGCCTATTTTGGCGGAGATGTGACGATCGGCAATACGTCTGAGACGCAGTACAACGCAGACAGCTATCAAAAATTTGCCATTGACGGCCCGATGTTTATCGACGGCGACCTGACCATCTGGGGAGCGAACGTGAAATTCAACTCCTCCATCTATGTGACCGGAAAGACGACGATCCGCTACTCCAGGCTAGAGGGCATACGCGATAACCAGAACGTCGAGCAATCGGTTATCGTCTTTGGCAAAGGGCCGATCCTCATCGCCAACAATAACGTGTACCGCGACACACCGAACATCATCCGAGGCTTCTTTTATTCCGAAGACATGATGCAAATATACGGCGTCGGTTCCAACGTCGAAATTCACGGGGGCGTATTCGGGCGAAAATTGGTTTTGAATGCAACACGCGGTTCCGTTCGCCAGGGCGCACCGATCTACGATAAGAACAAACTCATCGGCTACGAACCCGACATTTATGAACAAAACCAACAGAACCTTTCACCGAGCCGTTCGAGGCTGAAGATCATCTACAACCCAGAGCTCATCAAGAACCCGCCGCAAGGACTGCCGAAAGTGACAGACCTTGCCGTGACGACGGTAGACAGGGCGATAAAATAAACATAAAAAAGCCTTTCCAGAGAAATGACTGGAAAGGCTTTTCTATGTGATAAACAGCAACAAAATATGGTACAGGATAACGAGTGTGTACGTGATGAGCGTGAACATGAGCAGATATTGAATCGATTGGCGAATCTTGACCGTTCCGATGAGAACGATGAGAAGCGAGAAAGCAAACTTGACGCCAAGAAACAAGAACGGATCCTGCTCATACAGCACACGCATAATCGGGTTCAGCTCACTCGCCCCGTTTTGCAGCTGCATATGTGTAAGGATGGCATCTGCCCCGTTAAAGACAGCCAATAAGACACACACCGCAAAATGCCGCTGAACCACCAACACCTTCTCCACCCCATCATCCACTCCTTTATTATGGAGTATACCCAGGGTGGGGGAAAAGTTTCCTAAACTCTTTATCTTATAATTAATTTTTACTAGAATACGGTTTACTTAATAACGAATTACCATTCCGTATTTTCGTATTCAGCTATCTGTTTAATACACAATTCCTTTAAATCTTTACCATCTAAATATTGAATTACCCATTCTATAGTTGAACTTAAACTTTTGTCCAATTTCCACCTGGGTGTCCAACCAAGTTCTTTAAATGCTTTGGAGCTATCCAATTTAAGTACATTTGATTCGTGCCAGTCATCCTGTTTTATCGCTTTATAGCCTTGGTGTTTAAATGGCCATTTTTTAAGCATTTGGTTAACCACCCAATCTACTGATCTCACATCTGTTTCTTGTGGACCAAAGTTCCATGCTTGGGCATACTCAACACCTTTTAAATAAAGATGTTGACAAAGCAAAAGATATCCATATAACGGATCTAGCACATGTTGCCAAGGTCTAACAGCCTCAGGATTCCTAATTTGGATTTGCCCTTGTTCTATCATGGCTCTTATGATATCAGGTATTAAACGATCTTCAGCCCAATCGCCACCACCAATGACATTTCCCGCTCGCGCTGTTGCTACTTTAATATCAGTCGTTTTGAAAAAAGATTGACGATAGGCTGAGGTAATTAGTTCTGCACATGCTTTGCTACTTGAATATGGATCATACCCGCCTAATGACTCATTTTCACGGTATCCCCAATACCACTCTTTATTTTCATAACATTTATCAGTTGTTACATTTAAAATTACACGTACTGAATTACATGTACGCGCAGCTTCCATTACATTTACAGTTCCCATAACATTCGTTTTATAAGTATGAACTGGGTCCTCATAGGATTTTTTGACCAATGGTTGCGCTGCCATGTGAATAACGATTTCAGGATTGGTCTTATGTAAAGAAAGCTTTAACATATCCAGGTCGGTTACATCACCCCTAACGGATTCCACTAATACGTCTTCTACATTTCCTAATTCAAAAAGGGAAGGTGTAGTGGGAGCATACAACGAATAACCTGTCACTTTTGCCCCCATACTATTCAGCCATATGCTGAGCCAGCTTCCCTTAAATCCTGTATGACCTGTGAGGAATACCTTCTTACCTTCCCAAAACGAATGATCCACTATGCTTGCTCTGCACATATTAAAACTCCTGACCTTCCAAAATATTTAACTATTCTCCCATAATTTATTAGTTAATATAGTTCATTTGATACATCGTAAAATTAGTATGAAATAATGACTCCAAATACTTAATTTGTAATTCTTCACCATTGGATAAAAGTCGGGCTAACTCCCCCACAACTTGATTACTTTCAGGATTAAATTCTTCCTTAAAATTAATTATTGATAAATGGTCAAACCCATACTCTTTTGCCTTTAAGCAAACCATATCTCGTATGTAAATTTTACGGCTATGTATAGAGTGTAACGAATTAATTTGCTCATACAATGATGCAATACTTAGATTATTGTTGACCATAAAAATTATTTTACCCTTTGTATTCATAAGCTTTGCTAGATTTCCGAAAATAATATCCAAATTATCAGAATAACAATCGAGAGGCTTTTCAATATATATTAAATCTGTACTACTGTTAAATCCACATGATAGCTGATCAAAAGTATTAAACATGAACACATCTTCACTAATTGTATTAAGATCGATTTCATATTTTTGTTCAGTAGTAAAAACAGAAAGATGCGGTTTCATTTTAAATTTTGCCCATATTTGATTTTTTATTTGTAATAAGGTTGCTCCACACTTTACATCTATACCCATAATTGACTTCACATTGCTCAATTGATTATAATTAAGGTTTAGATAAGATGCAGTCATTCGCGCATCTAACCAAGCATCCAACCCATATTTATTCAAGAAGGTTTTTCTACCTTCTTCCAAAGAATTTGTTTGATGGTCACTCGCAGTGGTTAAACTTCCGTAGTGGTAGGTTACTGTATCTGCACAGTAGATAAGTTTGTAGCCGGCACGCCTAATTTTAAAGCTAATATCATCGTCTAAAAATTCACCACGATAAAATCGGGTGTCATAATATCCTATTCGTTCCAAAAGAGCAGTAGGACAACATAAGACATTTGGTAACAACACAACCCGTTCTTCCCATTTAGTAGAATCACTATTATTGTAATCTCTAGCCTTTTCTAAAAAATCTTCTATAGAATTGTGTGGAATAGATATTTGTTGCATATTGGAAATGGATGTCGCTCCTGGAGAAACAAAACCTATGTTTGAATCTGACTCTATACAAATAATTAAATTTTTTAACCAATTTGGTGTGAAAATAAAATCATTACAAACTGCAGCACAATATTTTCCTTCAGCAGCCATTAAACCAATGTTGAAACCTTTTACAATATGTAAGTTATACTTTAAGTGTATTACTTTTGCACCTGAAACTGAATCAAAATATTCCTTTGTTCCATCCGTTGAACCATTGTCCACGAGTATTAATTCATAATCAATATCATTAGTGTTCTTTAAGATGCTTTCTACACAATTACGTGTATAACTCAAATTATTGTATGCAAGTAGAACTATACTAACTTTAAAGCGGGCTTTGGATCCTTTTAAAAGAATATCGTTATGGTCAACCACTTCTACTTTTGGATATAGTTGAGGGTATTCTTCTTTATTTACTATGCCTTCCACTATATATGCAATTTCATATTCTAAAATCTTAAACAACGAACACAAATGAAAGCGGAAATCGTATACGAAAACCTCCACATAATCGTTATATGCATTTTGTTTAAGTCTATCAATATAAAATTGAATATTATTAATTATATTGTTTACACGATTAGGCACTGATACTTGCAGAATAGAATTTCCAACAGATTCCAGCATTTCAACTAATACATCTAAAATACTTATATCAGATAAACTTATTTCACCATGCTTAATACAGTTTTCTAAATAATTAATACCTTCTTGCCCTGCCTGTAAAACTGTTAGAATTTTTTTTGCTGTTTGATTATCCATGTTTCACCCCCTAAGATAATATTATCCCGTCAGTAATCATATTGAAGTTTTGCCACTGTTTGTCCTTCTCAGAAATAATAAGATTATCTTCTAAAGGCCAATTTATCCCAAATGTTTTGTCATCCCAACGGACTCCAGATTCATAGGATGGTGCATAATAATTACTAACCATATAATGGATACTAGTATTAGAGCTTAGAGTTAGGTAACCATGAGCAAAACCTTTTGGGACATATAAAGACATGTGGTTGTTCTCAGATAATGTTATTCCAAACCATTTTCCAAAAGTAGGGCTTTCCCTGTTTATATCAATAATAACATCGTAAATAGAACCTTGAATGCAAGAAACTATCTTATCTTCACAATAAGGTGGTAATTGAAAATGCATCCCTCTTAGCGTACCGTGATTTCTGTTATATGCGATATTAGATTGTACATTATCAAAGGATATTCCGTGATCATCCAATGTTTTCTTGCAAAAACTTCTAACGAAATAACCCCGATTGTCCAATATTGGCTGCATTTCTAATATAACTGCTTGATGCAATGGTGTAGGATGTATAACCATTTTGCCTCCCTTTGTTAATTTATTTAATGCAATACAAATTCATAACTATACATCTATTGATGTTAAAAACTTTCCCCTAAATCCTAGAGATATCAACTGATCTTGTATTTGTTCCTTATGTGCATTGGCAAAGAGAATAATTATTTCAAATTCGCATACTGCTTCACTTGTTGGCTTTACAATTGGTATGCATGCAATACTTCGTCCATGTTTAGCTTCATCACTGTCAAATATGCAGTTAATTTTAATTTTCCCTTCAAGCATAGCGAGAAAACAAGCTGATTCGGCTCCCCCTCCCCATGCCGCTAGTTTAGCATTACAAGGTATTTGAGAAGTAATCCTATCGAGCTCAAATTGCCTTCTAGTGCTAAAAGTATCTAAGGATTTTGGAACTTTTTTCACATATAATTCGAGTAAATTAGCATTTAAAGATTCTTGAACACAAACAATTGTTAGTCCTGCTCGGTATGCCATAGTGGCCAAGCTGTTCACAGAAAAATATTGAATATGGTCTGTGGATAAATTATAATATAGGCGGTTTTCAACAATTCGTTGTCCATTAGGAACTTCGACCAGAAGAATACCGTTTTCATTTAATAAATTTGCAGCTAGCTTAAACAAAAGGACAGGTTGTTCAAGATGTTCTAATACTTCAATTATACTAATAGCATCAAATTTTGAATCAAAGGATATTCCTTCATGCATATAATCATTAATTATGGAAAATCCTTTTTGTTTTGCAACGCTTGCACTAGATATTGAAGGTTCTACTCCACAAAGTTCTTTAAAATGTTTCTTCGCCAATTCAAGATAATTTCCAATGCCACAACCAATATCTAAAAAACGATTATTAGCTGGTACAAGCCTTGTCAAACGTTCGAGTTGTTGTTCTCGAGTACGACTAAAGCTAGATCCCCAAAAAGAACCCATTTCATAGTCTTGGTAATATTCCTGACTAATATGTGTAGGAATTTGAGTGTGCCTACATGAAGAACAATGATAAATTTCAAGATCACATAGAGGCAATTGTTCTGAATTATAAACACTCATTAACCTATGTGGAGCCCGATTATATACTTCCGTCAGGGTTGACGATTCACCACAAATACAACAAATAATTGTTACTCATTCCTTCCCATGACTTTATGTAATCTCCCTCAACATTTCTGATACAAAAGTCTTAAGATCATCACTTGGTTTTATATATGAATCATTGTATAAGCTAGTAAAATTAAAGTTTGTTTCAGAGTCATTCCCCTCTGGGTAAATGATATGTACTGGTAGATTAAAAATCTCAAACGCTACTTTTTGTACTAAATGAGCATATTGTAAAACGCTTATAGTCTGATTTCCATATGCATGAAAAATACGTTCTTCTGGCCTTTTTTCTAAAATCCACAGTATGTTTTTACAAACATCATTGATGCCAACAAAATTCCTAAGTTGCTTTCCTGGAGTTAACAACGTAATCGTCTTATGCTTCATAGCCTCCCTACAAAATGCATAAGGGATTAAGTTCCACCTCTTGAATTTTTCAAGATTCTCAGGAACTCCAAATAGGTTAGAAGGTCTAACTATCCAACCATTTACCATTTTTTTACGATCAAACATCTGAATAGTTTGTTCTGCGGTATAGTGAGACAATCCATAGTTACTGTTTGGAGATGGAGATGTACTTTCAGTCAATATGCCTTCCTGCATTCCAAAAACGTGAAAGCTGGAAAAATATACAAAGTTCTTAATATTGTTATTCACGCAAAAATCAAGTGCTGCATGAATTCCAGCAGAATTTTCCGCAAGTGCGCCGTAAGTATCCGTCTTATACAGCATTTCATTTGGTGATACTGTATGAATCATTGTGTCAATTCCACTAATTTTTAGTAAAGCAACCTCATGTGGATTGCAGAAATCCATCCTTATATTTCCGTTTTTATTTCTTGTTGCTGTAATTATTTTATAGCCATGTTCTCTTAACATCTTAGTCAAATGAAGTGCTATAAAGCCATCAGCACCACTAATTAATACTGTTTTTGTTTTCATTGAATAAACTTCCTCTTAACATTCGATATGAACATTAAAAAAATCCTGTGCCCAAGGTTTTTTGTTTTTTGTAATTACATGGTACCCTTTATCCGTATGTCGATAATATAGAGCTTTATTATTCAAATTTGTATTTCGTAAAAGAGCTTGATTTCCAATAGTTGAAAGATCTCCAATTGTACAATTACCAACAATTGTAGATTGTGGTGCCATAGCAACCCCTTTACCAAGAATGGGATAAACACCGTTAATAGCTCCTACTGTGCATCCTTGATAGCACACAAAAAAATTACTGTAGGTTGCCTTTCCCAATACCACTCCCCCACCGTGTATAATAAGGAAAATATTAGGCATATTTGTATCGTACATGCAAAGTACTCCATTCAGAGTCTTGTTCAAGTAAAAAAGCTTAGAGGCTATTACAGTATCTTCAAATTCCCTCCAAACTGAATTAGATAAAAACCATAAAAACATCGTATATTGATCTGAGTGTAAATGAGAGAAATAGGTAGTTCCTTCATGATGATATGACTTAAATGTCACATGTCTAAAACAATATTCTAGTCGATCCAGCGCCTGAATAAAAGATCGATTAAATTTTTCATCTTTCGCACAAAATCCCTTGTCCGGAAAAAAATGATTCATCTGATGAATAACATAATTTTTTAAGTCATCTATTGGTAGAGTTAATTCAAACATAACAAGTCCCCCGAAATAATAAATGCAAGAAAAAATTTATATTAATTTAATTTTTCCAAACCTTCCATGGAGCATTTTGACTTTCCCAAAGTTCTTCTAAAATTATCTTTTCTCGAAGAGTATCCATTGGTTGCCAAAAACTATCATGTTTATAGACGTTTAACTCTTCATCTTGTGCCAATGTTTGTAGAGGTTCCTGCTCAAGAATTGTTGTGTCTTTGTCTTTTATGTAGTTAAAAACTTGAGGTTCACATACCATAAAACCTCCATTTATCCAAGCACCATCTCCCCTAACCTTTTCAGTAAACCCTACAACCTTCTCATCTTCAAATTCTAAGCGACCAAACCTACCATCAGGTTGTACAGCAGTAATAGTTGCGAGTTTTCCTCCCTTTTTATGGCAATTTATAAGTTCTTCAATATTAATATCGGCCAGGCCATCTCCATATGTGAGCATAAATGGACTATTTCCTACATAAGGCTCAATTTGTTTAATACGACCGCCAGTCATAGTATCTTCACCAGTTTCTACTAAAGTAACCTTCCACGGTTCAAAATTATTATGATGAATTTCGAGAGCGTTTCCAGCAGTAAAATCATAAGTGATTGCTTTTGACATATGTATATAATAATTTGCAAAATACTCTTTAATTGCATGGCCCTTATAACCTAAACAAATAATAAATTCATTAATCCCATAATAGGAATAAATCTTCATAATATGCCATAGTATTGGTGAACCACCAATTTCAATCATTGGTTTAGGTTTTAAATGAGACTCTTCGTTAATCCTTGTCCCCCTACCACCTGCCAAAATAACAACTTTCATTTTTGTTCACTTCCCAATTTGTTTTGTTATCATGCTATAACCTATTATTATAAAAACGACAATACAATAATCTGAACCATTTCATATATTCCTTTTATATGCTGAACTCCTTTTCTTCTCAAGAAGTTTTAGGTTTTCCATTGAAGTTCACTTTCATATTTATTTGCCCATGATGTTAACTTATTTTAATTTAAGTGTCTGTTTAAAGTCTCGACATTAACAACCATATTATGAACTTCCTTCAAGATACATCAAACCCAGTAAGTCATGAGGAAACTAGGCTTAAAGTTGCCACACTTGATTTATTTATATTAAGTGTTAATTGTTCAATTAAAGTTCATGCAGGTGGATAATTTTTTACCTTTCATAAGTCTGCAAGAAGTGTTTTATATTACCAGTACAATACTGAGCCACTGTGCATTAGCCATGGTTATTTCAAATCAAAATTTTTGATATTGTAGACTAGTTTTTTTAATCTTCTCATACTTATATGAAAATGGACACTACCTTATACTCTTCCTGCCACATTTGAAGATCTGGTCACCAATAAATTTCTAAGCCAACCTCTATCAATAGTCTGAGAGAATCTACAGGAGTACTTTTATAAGAGAACACTCTTCAGTACTTAGTAACTATCGAATAGGATTGGCTTTACTTGGCTAAGATAAAATAACTTGAGCTATTTTATCTAATGGTCAAAACTCGTGTAATTGGCCACGTTCTAAAACTTTATGTGTCATTATCAATTCAGTATGATTAATACATTACACTTCGCTTAAGATAGGAGGGGCAACTAACGTTTGATTTAAAAGGAACTATCAATTAAATTGTTCAGGAATTATTATACTATCATCATTCTCGATACCTAGTTTCAAATCCAATAATCTTCTATAATATAACGAAGCATATATATTTACTTTTTCCAAATTTAATGCCAGAAATTCTAAATCCCACTGATTATTTTTGTCATATATACTATTCAAGAAGAATAAAACATCTTCAAGATTTTGGTTTTTAGTAATTTCTATTAAGCCTTCAAATGCTATCTTATTTTTTTTATTTATGTTAAGAACGCGAAAATAAAACTCAAGGACATTTGTATGATTCCCAACCAAATAACTAAGAGAGGCTAACTCACTGTATACCTCTTCTATGTAAATTGGGAAATCATTCAACATTTTGTTATCAAACGTATAATGACATTCTAGAGCCTTATTATAACTTTCTATTGCTAGCTGATATTGATTTTTTTCTTTTTTATGTATTGCATTTAATCTCCAAATCTCTGGGTGATTAGGAAATAACTCTAATGCTTTATTAACGTATGTTTCTAATTCATCCTTAGAGACATTACCTTGCATTCCAAACATTCCTTTAATAAGAAAAACATATGGTTTAAAAGCAACAGTTGTTTTATTCATTTTTGGTTCTTCAAGAGCAAGCTTAGCATACTTAATAGCTAAATCATCTCTCCCTAAATTGCTATATGATGCACTTAAATAGTAATACGTCATATGATCTATTTGATTGTTTTTTTCTTGTGTTTTAAGTAATGCTAAATTTCTTTTAAACTTTGTTTGTAGTATAGATAACTCATATCCTGTATGATAAATTATTAATTCAAAATTATTAATTAACACGCTATTGAGTGGTTTACTATTTTTCAGAGGTTTTTCATGAATTGCCCCTTCAAATCTTGTTTGTTTATCATTTCTGAAAATTCGAATTGCCGGATTTTCACTAATTACATTTCCTTTGTATCCATTAGTATGTATCATTCTACACTGAACAGTATCGTATTTTTTTTTTGAATGAATTTGACTTAATACCTGTCTGAGATTTTTTTCTGTGCTCTTTTCTAAATACTCATCAGCATCCAAAAAAACTATCCAATCGCCTTTGGCAAGATTTAAAGCGTAATTTTTTGCGTTAGCAAAATTATTATCCCACTTGTATGGAAAAACCTTTGCTCCTTGTTCTTTAGCAATTTTAACTGTATCGTCTGTTGACCCCGTATCTACTAAAATAATTTCATCTGAGACATTCATCAAACTTTGTAGACACCTCTGAATGTTTTTTGATTCATTTTTTGCAATCAAACAAGCCGATACTTTCATATGATCCCTCCTGATGTAATAGAGCCAGAGTAAGTATACTCTGGCTCTCTAAAATACTTTTATTAATTATCTTAAAAGTTGCAGTACCCCTTGAGGTGCTTGGTTTGCTTGAGCTAACATGGCTTGAGCAGCTTGAGAGAGAATAGAGTTCTTAGTTTGGTTCATCATTTCTTTCGCCATCGCGCGAACATTTGCTTTCACAAATGACCAGACTATATCTTCACCCTCTAATTTCTTAGTAGGGGTCGGGCACTTCGGATCCACAATGCTGAACCACATTGTGTACCCTACGGATTTCATCACCATAGCTTGCGCCTTAGATGGTCTATCCTAGTCGTTGAACCTTCTCCACTTTTTCAAGACAGGAGCTTGGCTGCTGATTGCCCAATCTTTCTTCTTTTCAGCCCGTCACGCCTGCCGTTTCCAGCTACGTTGTGGGGAAGAAAGCTTAAGGGGTTTCCAGCAATTCACCCGATTATACTCACTGGCCGTTACCAGCCAGGACGACTGTGCTTGTCACTGAAAATTAAACAGCTAAAGCATAATCAACATCACGGATACGAGATTCCGCTGCGGTTAGGTTTTCAGAAGATGTTCCTAAGTTATTTATTGTGTGTTCGAGACGATTTTGATATGCACCAAGTTTAGAACGTTCAGCAGAAACCTTTGTAATGGCGTTTTCAATAGAAGTAATAGCAGCAGTAGCTTTAGTCGCGCTAGTTACATCAATACCATTTGAAGCATTCGCAACACCTAAATCGCTTGCTTTCATACTATTTATACCAATTAACATATTTTGACCACTATTTGCACCGATTTGGAAATTAACTGCGTTAGATGTATTAGTTGTTGCAGCTTGCATTTGTGCAACACTAATTGTAACACTTTCCCCTGATTTCATGTTAACCAGATTTGCCATACTTAATGTGGTACCTACACCTGTTACTGATGAAAGATCTGAAGCAAGAGTTAGAGTTAATCCATTTGGATCAGCAACAGTATAGTCTGCCGCAGTTCCAGCTGCCTCGCTCACTCGAGTTATTGTAAAAGTACCTGTTTCACCAATTAGATCAGTGCTAGTAGGAGTTGCAGTAACTGCTGCACTACTGTTATTTTGAAGAGTAACAGTGCCGTTTACTTTATCTGTTAAACCTACTTTGCTACCATCTAATAATTTTTGAGTGTTGAATTCAGTAGTATTAGCAATACGATCAATTTCTTGCTTTAATTGATTTACTTCTTTTTGGATTTCAGTTCTGTCATTACTAGTATTTGTATCATTTGAAGATTGCACAGCGAGTTCACGCATACGTTGTAGAATGCTATGTGTTTCGTTAAGTGCTCCTTCAGCAGTTTGAATTAGTGAAATGCTATCTTGTGAATTTCTAGATGCTTGATCTAACCCACGAATTTGCCCACGCATTTTTTCAGAGATTGCTAGACCAGCAGCGTCATCTCCAGCACGGTTGATACGAAGACCTGAAGATAATTTTTCCATTGATTTAGATTGTGCACCTGCTGCAGTGTTCAATTGACGGTGCGTGTTAAGTGCCGCGATATTGTGATTAATTCTCACTTTAATTTCCTCCTTGAATGTGTCCGCCCACGTCCTTGTGGTTGGATTGCTTTATTAGAACGAGCTTGCTTTTACCGGCCGTTAAAAGCTTCGCTGGTTCTTACAAAGCTTATATCGACTATAGAAAACTAAAGTTTAATGAGTTTTAGTCTTTTTTGAAATTTTTTAAATGATTAAGTACACCAATTCCTTGTACAGCAGCATTGCTGTTTTCTTCTTGTATGGCGATGTATATCTCTTTGCGGTGAATTTCAATAGATTTTGGCGCTTTAATTCCAATCTTGACTTGATCTCCTTCAACGGATAATACCGTTAACTCAATATCTTCTCCAATTTTTAAGGATTCTGTAACTTTTCGAGTGAGGACGAGCATCTTAAACCTCCTCTTTGGTGATTGACTGTCTTGTTGTATAGGGTGTATTTGTTAACACAACTTGTTTACCATTTTGATTTTTTAAATTGATGATAAGCGGCGCCTGCAAATTAATGGTTGAATGCTGAAAAGGATCGGCTGCTGTCAGAATCGCTTGTACGAGAACATCTTTAGGTTCATTGATTTCCAATTTCTCTGCCTCACTCACGGACAGATCAAAATCGTACTCTGGATAAAAAACAAAGGGATCTGCTGTAAAGAATCCTAATTCCTTCGTATTGAGAGATTGTAGAAGTGAGAATGCTGTGTCCTCAATTGGCAGCAAAACAAATTCACGTTCTTCTTCAAACCCTGGAATACCGGTATTGAACGAAATAACATCGGTTTCTTTTATTTCTAACTCTTCATCAAACTTAGTGTGTATAATCATAATTTTCTCCTTATTTTTTCTCATCTATTTCTAGTCCTATCACTTCTATATTAATTGACGGCCATTGCTTCATCTCACCGTGAACAACGCCTGGCGTATAGTTATGTTTTGGTTTGTTCACACACACTTCGATAACAGGTTTATTATCTTTGATATCAATATTAACTTTTGCAGGCTGGTAATCAATTTTCACACTACCTGCTGAAGGAACGAAGCCGATGTTAAAGTCATACATAGGACTTTCGCTGTTTTCCTTTGCCTGATCTGCAATTGGGTGTCCGCCATGCTCAATCATCATGAGTGCATCCCCTTGCTGTGCCATACGGGCGATACCTGAGAGCCAGTCGCTGTATCCGTTCTGTGCAAATTCTTCAATACGGCGGGCAATGGACTTTAAGTCCATGTCTTCACGCGCTTTTGTTTGATCAATGGACAGCTTGCCTGGAATGGTTTCTATTTGTAATTCTGCTTTTGGTTGCTGAATGCTTAGATCCGCTGGACGCTGCTCAATCTCTTGAGTTGGTTTCTGGATGTTAAGGTCTAGTTGTGCATTTGTCGTTTGTATTCTTAGCTGAGGAACGTTCATCAAGCTTCCTCCTTTTTTTAGGAAACTTGGCTGACAAATTCATTAAGTCAGCCCTAGTTGACCTTATACTATATACTTAATCTTTTTAAACTCGCCGTTATTCTTCATTGTAAAAAAGATATTCTACATATAGTGTAAAGAAAAGAGCTATCACAATGATAGCTCTTAGCGTAAAAAGTCTAATAATGAAGGCTGCATAATTCGTGCTCCGACACCAAGTGCTGCACGATGGACACTTTCCTGCATCTTCAAATCAGTTATGACTCGTTCAATGTCCGCATCTTCGTTGTCAGACAGAATGCGATTTGCAATAACTTCCTGTTCGCCGACACGAGCTTCAATTAGTTCAAGTCTGTTGCTTCTTGCCCCAATTTCAGCGCGTTCTGTCACGACATTGGTTAGATGCGTGTCAAGTTTTGATAAAAAACTGCCTACTGCGGCACCGTTTCCAGTCGACAGTGCTATTTCAAGATCCTTGATGTCTCCGAACATAGTACTGTTGAACAGTCTTGTAGGATCAATGTTTACTTTGACTTGAATTCCTTTAGAAAGTTCTAGGTTAACAGGTGCTGTATTGTTAGAAAATGACGTAACTGCAGTGTTAACCGGAGCTTGATCTGTATCCGTTCCGTTAAAAATATACTTACCTGCAACTTGTGTGTTCGCGATTGAAGCTAAATGTTCTTTTAACTGGCTGATTTCTGTTCCAATCATACTCATTTGAGAAGCTTCTAGTGTTCCGTTGCTCGCTTGTACTGTCAGCTCACGCACCCGTTGCAGTACACTTGTCGCTTTATCAATCGCCGCGTCGCTATTTTCCATCCAGCTGTATGCTTCGGAAAGGTTGCGCTTAAACTGCTCGACTTCAGTCAAGTTCGTGCGGTATGCCATACCTTTCATTGCGACTACTGGATCATCAGAAGGACGGCTAATCTTCTTACCTGTGGAAAGCTGATCTTGCGTTTTGCCCATTTTGCGGTAGCTATCGCTAATATGACGAAGTGTGTTATTTGATAACATCGTTTGTGTTACGCGCATTGTTTAACCCTACCTTCCGACAAGTCCCATACTGTTAATAATTTTATCAAGCATTTCATCCACTACTGTAATGTTTCGGGCAGCTGCATTATAAGCATGCTGAAACTGAATCATGTTTGTCATTTCTTCATCAATCGACACACCGCTCACACTTTGACGTCGGGATTCAACCGCTGATTTTAACACATCAGAGTTGTTTGTCAGACGTACGGCTTCTTGTGCTTCAACGGCCATGCCACCAATCATGCCCTCGTATGTACTCTTCAACTTAGTCGTGTTTTTTACTTCGGTCAGAGCTAAAGCGTTGTTGCCGTCACCTGCAGCAGTTGTATTGCCTGCTGCGATATTTTTCAAATCATTTTTAATATCATCATGAATCTTGAGTTGGCTAGCGAAGCCCGCTGTTTGAGTCGTATCTTTCGGGATGGTAATAACAGCACTTTTCAAAGCGAAAAAGTCAACATTTTGTGTGTTATTTAACGTGTGACCTGTTCTATGAACCCTGTTGAACTCAACTGCAAAATCATGAGCAAGCTTATCTAAATCATCTATCATTTTAGGATATGTCGTATTAAAAGCATCCTTTAATCCTGCAAGCTTTCCTCCAACATCAGTGCTTGTAAGAGGCACGGCTGGCGTTCCGATGGAGAACTGATTAATCTTCCCTGTCGCATCCTTTGTATAGGACATGTCCACACTTGTCAACGCAACACCGTCTACAAGCTTCCCAAGTGAAGTGGTTCCATCTTTCGCGATTAATTCAACCGTATATTTACCTGCAGCCATCGGCGAAGCTAGTCCGCCGCTTGCGGTAGTTGTCACTTTAATAGTAGCAAGCTCTGATAACCGATCCACCAAACTGTCTCGTTCATCATACAAATCATTCGGCAGGTAGCCATGCGGTTCGATCTCACTGATTTGTTTGTTGATGTTGTTGATCTGAGTCGTTAGTGAGTTGATTTCTTTAACCGTTATGTCTACCTGTGACTCGATGTCACTCTTAATGGATGAGAGCGAGTTGGACAAGTAGTTAAACGTTTCTGCTACCGCAATACCACGCTGGCGGACAACCGAGCGAGCACCAGAGTCGTCTGGATGGACGGAAAGATCCTGAAGCGACTGCCAGAAGCGGTCAAGCGTCTTGGACAAACCATTTTCAGACGGCTCATTCATGATGTCTTCCATTTTTTCAAGCGCCTCACTCTTTGCGTTCCAATAGCCAAACTTGTTGTTTTCACCGCGATACTGAACGTCTAGGAAGCCTTCACGTACACGCTGAACGGATCCTGCCTGCACACCCGTTCCCATCTGTCCCGGAATGCCAGGGCGGTTCATGCTTGCCGGTGGGTATGGCTCTGTCTGTACAAAGTTTACACGCTGACGACTGAAGCCAGGCGTGTTGGCGTTTGCAATATTATGACCTGTCGTTTGCAGGGCCGACTGCTGTGTGACCATACCGCGTCTTGCTGTCTCTAGCCCGTGAAATGTTGAACGCATTTTGCAATTCCTCCGTATCTATTACGCTTTTGAATCAAACAGTGACGCGCCTGCCGAGCCGTACCGCTTGCCCTGCGGTTTCGTGTAGGTTACCGGCTCTTTTTCCGGCAGCAGCGTGCTAAGCGACATATTAACAAACTGAAGTGACTGCTGCAGCAGCTGCTGATTCAGCTCGTTCACCTCTTTTAAAGACTGATAGTTTTGAGACAGCTCGTGCTGCAAAGAGGAAAGTCTCTCTCTTTCCGAGCCACTCGCTTTTTCGGCAATATCAGAGACTGTTTGACCGGCGAAATGTTGCTGACGCTCTACCTCAATATTTTGCAGCTCCTTCGTCTCGCCATCTTCTTCTTTTAAGAGGCTATTCAATTTCTGCATATCACCTTTATTGATAGCCTCTGTTTTTTGCTGTCCGAGCGTAATCAGCTTCTTATGAATCTCGTTTAAGTGATCTAGCAGGTTAATCATGTTAGAAGCTTCCATCGCGGCCTCCTACTTCTTAAACCAAAAGTCCAGGAATGACTTGGCTGTCTTTTCCGGCTTGACGTTGTATGTTCCGTTCTCGATCTGTTTCTTGATCTCATCGATCTTCGCTTTTCGTTCTGCTTCTGACTTTAGAGCCGATTGAAGGTTTTTCGCTTCAGAAGAGATGTTGATCTCGTCCTTTTGCATCGGTTTCTTGCTTTGCTCAGCTGGCTCATTTTGCTGCTTTTTATATGGATTATGATGATTCACAGAATTAAAGTTATTGATTTTCATTGCTTTCACCTCATCTATTTTGTCATATGCTGATCTGCGTGATCTAGGTGACAAAACTCTTGCTTCTAACTACTATATCGGCTGTGATTCTTGTTTTTTTAGCGGGCGATAGCCCTATTTCTATTGTCCCGTATAGTAAGAACTCCTCAATTCTTCTTGCTTCGTCTTGATTAATTCTTCTATCTTTAGATCGTTTTGAATCTTTGTTTTACAACCTTCGCACAATCTGCCATCAAGAATCGGAGAATCGCATCCGTCGCACGGATACGTGAAGTTCGGAAACCCGACGACTCGAATGCGGCCTTGATGAATAAACTTGATGATCGTCTTTTCCGGCACCCCTGTTTTGTGGTGCGTGTCCAGCAATGTGGCCAATCGGTTCTCACTACGGCGGACGAATTTATACACCAGGTCGTACTGCTTCTCTTCTTCCTTATAACACACATCGCAAGTTTCACGAATTTTCTTTACGTACAGCTTTCCGCACTGCGGGCAGTTGGTCAGGTCCATGACGATAACGCTCCTTTGTACCCCTCTTTTGATTAAGTATCGGCATAAAGCACGTTTTGTTTAATCATCGTGCAAGGGTGATAGAAGAGACTGATGACGCCCCTGCTTCAAGCAGCTCTTTCGCCGCCTGCCTAATCGTCGAACCCGTCGTGTACACATCGTCCACGAGCAGCACGTCTTTTTGTGAAACGTCCATTATAGCACTGAACAGCCTGCCTGATATATTCATTCGCTCAGCACGCGACTTTTTGCTCTGCTTTTCTTCGTGCGATGTGCGGACCAGCACACTGTGGACGTGCGCCACCCCATTTGTGATGAGCAGTGACTGATTAAACCCCCGTTCAAGGTGACGCTCCTCACTAAGCGGGATTGGGACGAGAAAATGACGGCGAAATTCCTTCTTGTAAAGTGTTCGAACTTTTTGGTGAAACACCTTCGCCAGTTCCGCATCTCCGCGGTATTTATATTTCGACAGCATTTCCTGCATGTGTGAATTATAGACATAAAGCGACCGGTTTCGCGCGAGCACCCCGTGCCAATTCTCGTCTTCCTCCCACCTGATGCAGTCATGGCACATGTTATCCTGTCGATATTGCTCGGGAAATAATGAAAAAGATCGACCGCATATATTGCAAATTTCGCCCTTTATTTCCTGTAGCTGCTCGTCGCAATTCTGACAAAGCCCATTATCACTGTGCAGGTTAAATAAGCTTTCCCAAGTTAAGTGAATAGCGTAGTCGGTGTGGCAATAAAGGCACCTACTCATGCGCACCCTCCTTGTTCATCATGTTGATGTGCCGGACCGCCTTGTTCATCGCTTCGGACTTTGTGTGATAAAGAAACACCACATCGCCTGAAGGATCATCCGCCTTCCGTCCAGCACGGCCAGCTATCTGGACAAGTGCGCTTTCGGTGAATATGTCTTCCTCGGCACCAAGTACAGCGACATCCAAGTATGGTACCGTTACGCCTCTTTCTAAAATGGTTGTGGTGACGAGCAGCTGAATTTCACCGCTGCGAAAGCGGAGCACTTTTTCTTTACGATCTAGGTCCTCTGAATGGACGCCTTCAGATGATGGGAAATCATGCTGGATGAGAGGAAGGATGCATTTCAGCAGCTTGATGGATGGGACGAATAAGAAGCCGTTGCGGTTTGTTTCTTGAAGCTGGGTCAGCCATTTCATAAGTGTGCGTGGCAGCTTGCCTTGCTGGATTTTCTTGCTCCAGTTCCAGCACATCTCTAATCTCGGAACAGGAAGTGGGTGTCCATGAAAGCGGCGGGGAATTTTGACGGTTTGCAGCTTGCTTGATTTGGCTAGATTTCTCATCGTGCGGTTTGGTGTCGCTGATAAATAGAGCAGTGCGGCGTTATCTATTGCCGCTTTTTTCACTGCGTTCTGAAGGGTAGTGTCGTAGGAATACGGAAACGCGTCCACCTCGTCGACGATCACGGTGTTAAACGCTTGTTTAAATCGGTACAGCTGATGAGTGGTCGATATGACGAGCTGTCCTGGAGTGTCTCTTTCTTCTGAGCCGCCGTATAGGGCGGAGATGCTCGTTTCGGGAAAGGCTTCCCGCAGTCGCGGCGCAAGCTCGAGCACGACATCCGTCCGCGGTGTGGCGATGCAAACGCGCTCTCCTAATTGAAGTGCCTTTTGGATGCCTTGAAAAAGAATCTCCGTTTTTCCAGCACCGCAAATCGCCCATATTAACGTTTCGCTCCTGCTGCCAATGGCGCGAACGACCGCTTCACTCCCTTTTTCCTGCCACGGTGAAAGGGTCCCGCTCCAGGTTAACGGGTCTTGAAGAGTCGGCCAATGATAAGGCACCGCGCATTCATACAGCAGCGAGCACTCACTCACCCGCCCCATCATTATGCAGTGCCGGCAATAATAGCACATCTCTTTTTTGCAGCGGTAACAAGTAAAGTGGGCAAACAGCTGAGGATCACGGTTCTCACACCGCTGGCACTCATATCGTCCTTTCACTTTCACCACTCCTGGTGTGTGCTGTGTGACACCGTCCAACTCATGGTCTGTGAAGGGCAGTTCCTCACGCAGCAAAATTCGGCCATACAAAAACCGCATCAACTTGTCATTGATGCGGTGCTCTGAAGTGCTTTCGTAGGAGTTCATCACGTACCTCCCGTATTATCTTTTTTTATACCACGTAATACCGAGCGATCCTTCGCCAAGGTGCGTGCCGATTACCGGTCCGAAATAGCTCATCGTGATGTCGGCGTTCGGATACAATTCACGAATTTCCTCTTGAATCTCACGCGCTTCTTCTTCACGTCGGGCGTGAATGACGCAGACACGGATGTCGTCGCCGTTCTGGATGTCTTGATCCATGATCTCATAAATGCGCTTGATCGCTTTTTTCTTTGTGCGCACCTTTTCAAACGGGACGATTTTCTTGTCCTCAAAATGAAGGATCGGCTTGATCTGCAAAAAGTTGCCGACCAAAAGCTGAGCCGTGTTCAAACGTCCGCCGCGGTGCAGGTGATTCAGATCATCGACGATAAAATAAGCAGGAATGCCCTGCGCCATCATGGCTTCTAGCGTGTACATGATTTCATCACCAGATGCTCCTGCTGCCGCCATTTCGGCTGCTTTTTCAACATAAAAGCCTTGCGGGGCACAGCTGATCTCGGAATCAAACACATGCAGCTTAATGCTATCGACCATGTCTCCTGCTGCGAGCGCACTTTGATACGTGCCGCTGATTCCGCTTGATAGCGTGATCATGACCGCTTCGTCATAATTGTTGGAGAGCTTTTCGAGCAGCTCAACCAGCTCGCCGATTGCCGGCTGCGAGGTTTTCGGCAGAGCGCCTTCGCTTCCGACCATATCATAAAAATCGTCATTGCTTAATTCCACTTCTTCTTTATACGTTTCGTTGTTGATGATGACATTAAGCGGAATCATTACAATGTTCTTCTCTTCCCTAAGCTTTTCTGGAAGGTATGAGGTACTGTCAGTGATTATTGCAACTTTAGCCATTGTAAATTCCTTTCCTTTGTGCTCCCTTGAGCGTTGTTTCTCTACCTTACTAGTTTACATCATTAACTAATAAGTTTCATCTAACTCTTACCAGAACACATTGAAAGGTTTAAAACAGTGTACAATAATTCTGATTTTCGTTCAGATACTGTTTTTGGCAAAGTGCAGCCGCACCGTACAGCACAGACTGGTCCGCCAGCGCTGAAATGCCCAATTCCACCGGAAAAGGGATGTTGTTTTTGAGCATTTGATCAATTTTATGCAAATATTTTTCCGCACTCTTTCCGACGCCACCACCTATAAGAACAAGCTCTGGATTCAGCAGAGACACCATGTTCGTGATAGCCATTCCGAGATGAAGGACACTTTCGTCGATGATCGACACAGCGAGCTCGTCCCCTTGCTGTGCCAATTGAAACACCTCGTCTGTCTTCGTCAGTTTTCCAGATTGGTCCGAATAAGCTTTCCCGATCGGATAACCGCCCATCTTGCTGCTTAAAAAGCCGTAGCCTTCTTTAACCGGCGTGAATCCTTTATCCGCCGCATCACAATCACTGATCATGTACCCGATCTCACCTGCACCAAAATTGGACCCGCGGTACAGCTTCCCATCAAGCATCAGCCCCGCTCCGATACTCGTGCCGACCATAATCAAGATCACATCACGCTTTCCCTTAGCCGCCCCATACACCGCTTCACCGAGCAAGCCGGTGTTCACATCGTTCTCTACAAATACCGGGATCTTCAGCTTCTCTTCCAAAGCCTTTTTCACATGATAATGCTCCCACTTTAAATTCGGCGCACTGTACACGATGCCTTCCACAATATTCACCACACCTGGCACACCGAGGCCTGCGCTTGATACTTGATCGATTGAAACGTTCTGCTGCTGCAGAATGGATTGTATCCGGCTGCTCAGCTCTTCAATAAGGCCTGTATCTACATAATCTTGCGTTGAAAATTCATCGCTCGCTACGATCTCCCCATCGAGGCGGCACAGCGCTGCTTCCACGTTCGTTCCGCCAATATCCACCGCAATAATGTATTCCTTCGTCATGCCGTCACCTCCGTTTGTTCTCTTTACCCTATTGCACGTGTATGTAAAATGAGAGTTCGATTATTTCTTATTCTGCTTAATCGGGGTGGAAACCTTTTTTGATGGTGACAAGCTTTTGTGATGGGGGTACGGTACTCATGGGGTACGGTACCATTTGCATAGAACACCGTCTTATCAGGCGTTTTGGCTGTATGGTACCGGACCCCAGGTTCTTAATTAGCTATATTAGGGCAGCTCAACTGTAAAATAACGGAATGTTGCCCGCGTATGCCATATTGCGCCCGTGCTTTACCAAATCACGCCCGCAATGTGTAGCTGACGGGCCGTCCGCACCAATTACACAGCCGCAAATGTGTCGAACGCGCCCGAGTCAACATAAGAATAAGCTCGCGAGCAAATTAATTACGCTTTTTATGTACTATTCTCACTCCGAGACCTAACTTTCACAACAAAAAGAGGCTCACTGGCATGAAATAACCTCCCAGCAAAGCCTCTTTCTCAAAAAAACAGCAAATTTATCAGATCTTAACTAGTCAAATTACCTCTTCACCACCGCAAAAAATTGTTAAATAACGGAATTAGACCCGCGGACTAAGATTTCTGACCCGCGCTTTTGGTTTTAGACCCGCACTCTTGCTGAACGGACCCGCGCGGTACGATTCTAGACCTGCATTTATAAAGTACAGACCCGCGCCACCATAAGAATAAGCTCTCAAGCAAATTAATCACGCTTTTAAAGGCCTACTCTCACTCCCAGACCTAATTTTCACAACTAAAAAGAGCCTCACTGGCATGAATAACCTCCCAGATAAGCCTCTTTAACATAAAACAGCAAATTAAAAGATCTTAACTTGTTAAAATACCTCTTCACTAGCTCTCACGAAATGTTAAATTCCGGAATGTCGCCCGCACTTCCTAAACTGCGCCCGCGACGTCCTGCATCACGCCCGCAGATGTCTAAATGTCAGCCGCGCTTCACTCTCTCACGACCGCAGCCGTGTCGAACACGCCCGCGCCGCCCTAAAACACTTCAAACGCCAACAAAAAAGAGACCCACCAGCAGTATCCACTGCCTGTAAGGCCTCTTCCAACTAACATTTAAGTACTTATCTCACCTTTACCCAGCCGTTTTTGATGGCTTCGACTACGGCTTGGGTGCGGTCGTTTACGTTCATTTTCTGCAATATGTTTGATACGTGGTTTTTGACCGTTTTTTCGGAAATGAACAGCTCTTCTCCGATCGTGCGGTTGCTGCGGCCATCAGCCAATAGCTGAAGGACTTCGCATTCGCGACGTGTCAGGATATGAAGCGGCTTGCGGTATTCCACTTCCTGAAAGCCGATGTTCTTGTCGTCTTTCGGGCTTGTGGACAGGCGGCGGAATTCGTTCAGCAGGTTGTACGTGATCTTCGGGTGCAAATACGCGCCCCCGTCTGCCACTACTCGGACCGCTTCGATCAAGGAGTCCGCGTCCATTTCTTTTAATAAGTATCCACTTGCGCCAGTCTGTACGGCGTGTGAAACGTATGTTTCGTCGTCGTGAATCGACAATATAATAACCTTTGTATCAGGCGCTTTTTCAATTAAACGGCGTGTGGCCTCTACACCGTTTACGTGTGGCATGTTGATGTCCATCAATACGACGTCCGGGTTGTGGTCGCGCACGATGTCTTCAGCTTCGGATCCGTCATCGCCTTCTGCTACGACAGAGAAGTTGTCTTCCATATCCAGAATTCGTTTGACTCCTTCGCGGAATAAGCGGTGGTCGTCGATAATCGCGATCGTTGTTTTGTCTGTTGAGCTCGAATCCACCATGTTAAGATTTGGCATTGTGAGTCCCTCCCTAATTCTGTATCGGAATTTGAATGTATACACTTGTGCCGAATTTCGGCCGTGAATGGATTTTTAGCGTACCGTCTAGCAGATCAACGCGCTCTCTCATGCCCATCAGGCCGAATGAGTTCGTTTTCTGCGGTTTGTTCATGTCAAAGCCTTTTCCGTTGTCTTTGATATAAAGTGTAACGAATTTTTCAGTAAACTCAAGCTTTACCTGTATTTCATCGGATTCGGAATGCTTGCAGGCGTTGCTGACCGATTCCTGCACGAGCCGGAAGAGCGCGATTTCCATTTTGGTCGGAAAGCGCATTTCCTTGCCGAGTGACTGCAGCTGAATCCGAACCCTCTGGCTTTCCTCGACATTTCGCAAATATTTACGAAGTGTAGGCACAAGGCCAAGATCGTCGAGTGCCATCGGCCGGAGATCGTAGATGATGCGCCGTACTTCCTTTAGCGCGCCGCGCACGAGCTCGCGCAGATCCTTGATTTCCGTTTGCGCCGCATCCTTGCCTCGTTCCATGAATATCTTTTCCACGAGCTCGGATCGGATAAGAACGTTCGCCATAAGCTGGGCGGGTCCGTCATGTATCTCGCGCGATACACGCTTCCGCTCTTCTTCCTGCGCCTCGATGATCTGCAGTCCGAACTCCTGCTTTTGCTGAGCGTCCTGGACGAGCTCGTTCAGCTTTTTTAGATCGCCGCTTAAGTAGGTCAGTACGACGGAAATCTGTCCGGCGAGCGCCTCGGCCTTGCTTACCGTGTCCTTTAAGGCGAACAATCGGCGTTCGAGGTCGTCGCGCTTTTCGCGCAGCTGCTTTTCGGTCTGGCGGATGATCGACAGCTCGATTTGGATGTGATTGGCGTTTTCGTACGATTCACGAATATCGTTTTCGCTGTACTTCTGGAAATGCTTGCTCACCTCGGCTAGGCGGGATCGTGCTTCACGTGCGGCGGATTCGAGCACATCGGTCCGCGCGATCGTTTCGAGCACCTGGTCCTTCACCATCTCGAGTTCCTTTGAAAGCGTCATAAATTCCTGGCGCGAATGCTCGCTGATGTCGAAAATCTGTGTTTTGCTTTCTTTTACCGTATCAATGGTTTTATCTAAGATTCCATCCAATAGCTTTGGATCAAGAGCCAGTTTTGCCGACATGTTAATTTCCCCCAATTAAAACAGTAAAGAAAACGGCACTTTCTATCTAGAACCTTCTTTCCTATTTCAGCGTAGGTCTTCGTATCTATAAAGTGGTACTTTATATACCCGCTATTTATACTAAATTCGAGCAAGTGTGGAATTTTATGTCTATTTTAAGAAAAAATTGTTGGATTTAATTTTCGCTTATATAATGAAAGGATAACATTTAGTCAGCAAGATATATATATGTTTCGACAATTCCCTATTTTAAGATTATGTTACAGCACACAAAAGGAGTAAACGATATGCTATCCAACTATCTTACCGTGAAAGAATCCGGTGAGCATGAGTTCGTCATCGAGCGTTCACGGTTCATCGCTCATATCGCCCGCGCCGAAACCGAGCAAGAAGCGATTGATTTTATCGCACAAATAAAAAAGCAGCACGCCTCTGCCAATCATAACTGCTCCGCGTACGTGATCGGAGAGCATGATCACATCCAAAAAGCGAACGATGACGGCGAACCGAGCGGCACGGCGGGGGTTCCGATGCTTGAGGTGCTCAAAAAACGTAAGCTTAAAGATACGGTCGCCGTTGTAACACGCTATTTTGGCGGCATTAAGCTCGGTGCCGGCGGATTGATCCGCGCATACGGAAAATCGGTGAGCGAAGGGCTGAACGCGATAGGTGTCGTAGAGAGAAAATTAATGCAAGTTGTGCATACTAAGATTGATTACACCCTGCTCGGTAAGGTAGAAAACGAGCTCAGAGCATCGGACTACAGCATTAAAGAGATGAATTACCTAGAAAGAGTTGAAATTTTGAATTATGTTCCGATAGATGAGGTGTCACACTTTAACGAATGGATGACGGATTTGACGAATGGACAGGCCGTCATAGAGAACGGGGAATGTGAATATCTTGAATATTTCATGAACAATTAGCAGGCATCCCCAACAACAGTCACTGCATGTCGAATGATTTACCGTTGCATTCATACAGGACTTATTGTCTAAATTTTCAAGTTGAGTTATGATGAGAGAGTTATTCATCTTTCAAAAATCGACAAGATCTTTATATATTATTAACCGTTTAGGAGCATAATTATGGACCAGCATAATACCTCGAGAATTCGACGAAAAAAAATAAGGCGCAGCCCTTTTAAAAGGCTGATGCGAAAGCTATTGTTCCTGCTTATGGTAGCAGGACTTGCCGCACTCGCATACGGCGGATATTTATTTTATAAAGCGTATGAAACGGCAGATAACAGCTTCGTTAAGCTCGACGATCCTAAATCGGATCTGCGGCTGGATGATGTGACGCTCGGCGAGGATCCGGTTACGATCCTGCTCGTAGGGATTGAGAACTATCAGGAAAATGACATCGGCCGTGCTGACGTGATCCAGCTGATCGCAATCAATCCGGAAACGAAGGAAACGGTGTTTGTCCCGATCCCGCGTGATACACGGACGTACATCCCAGCCGCTGAGCGAAAGGATAAGATCAACCATTCTTATGCTTACGGTGAGGAAGGTACGAGAGAAAAAGCGGTCATGGAAGCAACGGAAGAGCTGCTTGATGTGCCGATCGACTATTTTGTTTCCACTAACTTTGAAGGCTTCGAGAAAGTGGTCGACGAGCTTGGCGGCATTACAGTCAACGTTCCTTTTGACTTCAAACAGCCTTCCTTTAAACGAATGATTTACTTTAAAAAGGGCGAACAAGAGCTGAACGGTGAGGAAGCACTGGCGTTCGTTCGAATGAGAAAGCAGGATCCTCGCGGTGACATCGGCCGTAACGCGCGCGAACAGGAAGCTGTTCGTGCCATCATGGAAAAAGCGGTCTCTCTTCAATCGATCACAAAAGCGGATAACGTTCTCGATCAGCTTGGTGAGAATGTGAAGACGAATATCTCGACACGTGAAATGTTTGCGCTCCGAAACTTTTATAAAACGATTCGAAACAAAGAATTTGAAACACTGCATCTCGAAACGTATCCTGAATACATTAACAATGTGTCCTACCTCATCCCTCGAGATGAATCGAAGCAGGAAATTACTGACGAATTGAAGCGAATTCTTGAATACAAAGAAAGCAGCACGTCAGAAACTGATAGCACGACGACGGAAGAAACCACTCAATAAGGACAGATTTAAACCTCTGATGAAAATAATCAGAGGTTTTTTTAATTTTCGCTAAATATTTTGAAATAGCTGTCGATAAAAGTCACATCGTAGAAGTTTTTTGTCTTGGATATAAAAGCATTGCTTCTTCGTGTCAACTTTTGTTAAGGAGCTTAGAAATGAATAAGATACTAGCAACAACAGTAATAGCAGCTGGCAGTATTCTTCCGTCATTTTCTCATAGCACGTATGCTGAAGCCGTTACCACTGTACAGATCAGCAAAAATATCCCGATTCATGCCACTCATTCGATCACGTCAGATACCCTGCTGACAACTGAACAAACAACTAACGCCACCGTGCTTTCATTGATCAAAGACAACACCATCAAATGGATTCAAGTGAAATTAACAACAGGCCAAACAGGCTGGGTACAATCCACTCAGCTTCATTTTTCTGCGCAGAAAATAATCGTCACCGGAAGTGATGTGAACGTACGAAAAGGCGCATCCACGGCCTACCCTTCCATCACGAAGCTGCAAAAAGGCATGCAGCTGTCTGCTCTTTCTCAGTTCATCAACGACAAAGGTGAGCTATGGTATGAAGTTGACCTTGGCAACGGCAAAAAAGGCTGGGCCATTTCTGCTTACTTCAAGCCAGTCGCAGCACCGGCCACTTACAGTAACCAAACTTCCCTCAACGCCAAAATGATTATTAACACACCACTTGCAGAGGTCAGGAAAGGCGCATCATTATCTTACCCTGTTTCTGTAACATTAAAACGCAATACGCCTGTTATTTTGCTGTCTCAGTTTACGAACACAGCCGGCGAAAAATGGGCCAGAATTCAAAGCGAAACCACGACCGGCTGGGTAAAGGAAGCTGTTCTTTCCCGCCCAGAAGTCAAGCCGTATGTGGGCAAAACGTTGAAAACAAACACCGCTGGCGCTCTGGTTCGAAAAGGAGCATCTGCTGCTTATGCAGCCGTTATCACGCTGCCCGCACAAACCTCCATCAAAGTCATCGATCAATACACGAACTCGAAAAAAGAGCTATGGCTGCGCGTAGAAGTTTTGGGCAAAACCGGCTGGATCTCGGCCAAACAAGTCACCCTTCCGACGGCCACATTAAATCAAACATCTTATTATATCGCTAACCATAACACCCTCGTGCGCAAAGGGGCTTCTTCCACCTATGAAGCGGCAGCGACACTGGCACGGGGAACAAAGGTACTCATCGTTTCAGAGCACACGGCAGCATCTGGTGAGAAATGGTTCCGTATCGAGTTCGCTCCTGGCAAGTACGCCTGGACACCGGCCAAATCGCTGACAAACACGATGCCTGTCACGCAGAGCATCTACACTACCGTCGATAAGGCGAACGTACGAAAAGGCGCTGCTACTACCTACGGCGTGGTCACTTCTTTATCAAAAGGAACAGCACTCAGCGTCCTGAGCCAATCGGCGGCAAGTGACGGCACCGCCTGGTATCAGGTTCAGTACAGCATGACCGGCTCGGGCTGGATTCATTCTTCTATCATTTCAACAAAATCGGTGGCGATCAGCCAGAAAAAAACCATCGGAACACGCAGCGCAAAGCTATACAGCGGTGCTGATTTAACCTACAAGGTGATCACTCCGCTGCCGAACGGGTCAGCCGTTACAGCTTTAAAAGAATACATCAACTCATACGGCCAGAAATGGTACTCCGTCCGCACAGCGAGCGGTGTAATCGGCTGGACGCCATCATGGGAAGCCTACAATGCCGGCCAAAGTGTGCCAACAGTTTATGCGAAAAGCAAGACCGTTCTCTTAAAAGGAGCTTTCGCCGATTCCGGCACAGCCGCTTCTCTCACAGCCGGCAGTCCTTTGAAACTGCTATGGTCGCTGGATAACTGGTATTTCACAGAAAACGCTTCAGGCGTCCGCGGCTGGATTGTGAAGGACTTGACGACAACAAGTATTCCGAAAAGCCTGCGCTCTCCTGCTCTCGCGAAGCTCGCTGGCGATGCCCACTCTATCAAATGGACGAAGGCTGGAGCCGGCGCGGTCAAATACACGATGAACGGAACGAGCCAGATCAAGATCACTGGCGACGCGACACAGATTGAAGTGCCGTCGTTCAAAACACCAGGTGTAACGAGCTATAGCGTGGCAACGAACACAAACGGAACGCAAACCTTGACTGTGAACATCGCTTCCACACACACGTTCACGATCCGCAACTATAAAGAATCGATGACTTTAAAGGTCATGCCAAAAGGACTGATCGGCAAGAAAATCATCATCGACGCGGGACATGGCGCGCATGATGTCGGCGCTGTCGGGCCGACAAGGCTTTATGAAAAGACCGTGAACCTTGAAACCGCCCTGAAATTGAAAAAAGAGCTGGAAGCGTACGGCGCATCTGTCATCATGACACGCTCAACCGATATTTTCCTAGAGCTGCCGGATCGTACGGCTATCTCTAACGCAAGTGATGCCGATGCGTTTATCAGCGTCCACTCGAACTCTCACAGCTCCACATCGCGCGGAACGCAGACGTTTTACAACACATCGGTTTCGTTCAACGGACCGAAAAGCAAGACATTGGCAATGTACGTGCAAAACTCTCTTTACCCGGAAATCTGGACGTATAACCGCGGCTACACACACCAGACGTTCTATGTGAACCGCATGAACGAGATTCCTAGTGCACTAGTTGAGCTGGCTTTCATTTCTAATCCAGCGGAAGAAAAGCTCATGCGCACAGACAGCTTTAAGCAAAAAGCGGCAGTCGGCATCCGTAAAGGACTGCAAAACTATTTTAATAACTAAAATTCAGGGGGATATTTTGATGAAACGATTCAATAAGCTAGTCATCGCAGGAGCACTTGGAGCCGCTTTAACCGCTTCCACTCTCTCACCTGCAGCAAAAGCAGAATCCAATGTTTTATTAGCAAGTGTGGAATGGGTGAATTCTCTTATCAATCCGCTTCAGTCAAAGGTCACTTCTCTTGAAGCGAAGGTCGCTCAGCAGCAAAGTGAAATCAACGCGTTGCGCACAGCCATCCAGAACGGCGCTCAGCCTCCTGCCGCTGTACCAAGCCAGGTATACGTGAGCCCATCAACGGTCAAGATTCATTCTGGCGCGGCAACTAGCTACAAAGTGGTCAGCCAAAAGGTCAAGGGCGACCTGCTTGCTGTCAGTGGAAAGTATGATGCGTCAACAGGCATCTGGTACCTTGTGAAGACATCATCAACCGGAACAGGCTGGATCTTTTCCGGCAACGTGTCAACGTCTCAAGTAGCGAAGCCAACATCTGTTGTGGCAAAAGCGAAACTGACGATGCGTAAAGGCGCAGCTTCAAGCTATGGCGTTGTCGCGTATATCGCATCTGGAACGACTGTCAAATATGTAGGAAGCTTCTCGACGTCAACAGGTGAGCTGTGGCTGAACGTCCAAAACGCAAGCGGGCAGCGCGGCTGGATCCTTAACGCCAACTGCGAGGTGAAGTAATCATGCTTCGCCACAAGATTTTGGCGGCAGCCCTTGCGATACCTTTAGCTGCTGCCCCTTGGTTCGCTGACTCTGCATCTGCCGCTCCGAAGGCTCCCATCAGCACACCTGTCAACGTGCAGCTGATGCACCATACCACGTTCGGATTGAATTTGAACGGATTTTATGAGCTATCTAACCTGGATACGGGAAGCAAAATGCTGCTCACGCCTTCCTTGATCTCGACGGTATCGTATGAAAGCGGCAAAGTGTCTATAGCTGGCAGTGGCCTTACTCTTTCTTCGGTCAAAGGCTTCACAATCTCTGAGCTGGAAGGCAGCGGCGTTCAGCTCGTTACCTTTTCCAGTGCGACCGAGATGAAAAGCGGTGCTGCCGACACGTACGAGGTGAAATACTCGTTCGTGAAAGGTGAAGCGGCAGAATACGTGGATACATTGACGACTCCAGCTGGTGAAACGTGGTACAACGTGAAAAATGCTTCCGGTGCCGTCGGCTGGGTAAAAAACACCACAGCGTACGCGCCAAAAGCAGCGCCTTCTCTGTCATTGTTCGGCGTCAACAGCAAGCGGTACAGAGGAAACATTGATCTTACACAATCCAGCTCGAAGGTGAAGCTCATCAACCGTCTCGACATGGAGGATTACTTAAAAGGTGTTGTGCCAGCGGAAATGCCGGCAAGCTGGCATGCGGAAGCGTTAAAGGTACAAGCTGTCGCCTCCCGCAGCTACGCCTTCAAAACCAACGTTCTGCAGCCGAACACATCGAGCCAGATGTATTTAGGCTATGATAAGGAAGATGCCCGCTCAAATGCAGTCATTGCAGCGACGGCAGGGCAATATGTGAAATACAACGGCAGCCCGATTCAGGCTTTCTTTTATTCAACGAGCGGCGGCAAAACAGCGAACGTCAGTGATGTTTGGAGCTCAAATCAAGCTTCCTACCCTTACCTCGTATCGGTGGACAGCCCTGGTGAAACCTCTCCATACAACAACTGGACGTTCACGTATTCATCATCTGAGCTTCTCTCCAATTTCGGATTGAGCCCTTCTGCTGCTCTGTATTCCGTTTCCCTTGTCGCGCCAGGCGCGAACGGCGAGGTGCGCGGCGCTAAGCTGAACACGTCACTCGGTTTAAAGGAGTATAGCGGAAGCGATTATGATATGCGTAAGTACTTTAAGAACGGCACGACATTGGCACGTTCGAACTGGTTCACGATCGACGCTGATAAAACGTACAACATGAAAACGGGGTCCGGTACGCAAAGTCAATTCGGCATTAAAGGCGCCTCCGTCCAAACGGCAGACGGCGTTGTTTCTGTCAGCACTCCAACCGTGAGCATTCAAACCGCCTCAGGCACCATCACGAAGGAAGCAGATCCGAAGACCATCTCCATCAACGGAAAAGGCTACGGACACCGCATCGGCATGAGCCAATACGGAGCCGATGCCTTCGCGAAACAAGGCTGGAGCTATTCGAAAATTTTAACGCACTATTATAAAGGGACCGTAGTCGGACCGAAATAAGCATGAAGCCAGGCATGAGAGCCTGGCTTTTTCTTTGTTTTTAAACAGATGTTTAAATTGTTAAATCACAGCGGGGAATTGCGCGCCGTTCACATCGTTTTTTCTGTCGTTCCGCGCCATTCCCATCAAATTGCGAGCGGGTTTTTTATTTTTTCGCGCCGAGTGGTCCTGCACGGCGATTTGAGACAAGTCAAATTCCCCCTCCTCTCAGCTTTCGCGCCATTTTTTAAATTTGCGCGCCATACTTGAGATTTGCACGCCGCACCAGAATAATGCGCGCCGGTTGACTCTTCATTCGCGCCGTTCAGCGGTTGCGTGCGGTTTCAGCTGTATTGCGCGCGGCTTTTATTCACTACCCTGTATTTGCGCGCCACAATCACCAACTTGCGCGCCAGCGGCCTTCTCCAATCAATCCCCCACTCAACACCCCTAACAAATAAAGGAAACTTGGCTGACGCCATGCCTTTAAGTCAGCCTTAGTTGCCCTTACACTATGTACGTTAACTTTTTGCCACGTCGAGTAATCATCTTGTAAAAAAGTTATACTTTCCTATAGTGCAAAAAAACAAGCTCAAAAGGATTACCCTCTTGAACCTGCTTCTCTTTCTCTCTCACTGCTCGCGTCTTTTATATTCTCCAGCAGATCATCGACAATGCGTTTCCACGAGTATTCCCGAATCACAAAGTCTCTGCCGTTTTCGCTTAACGTACGGTATTCGGCTTCACTTAACTCAGCAAGGTATCTGACCTGCTGCGCGATCGCCTCGACGTTTTCTGGCTCGGCAACGGCACCACACGCATTCGATGAAATCAGCTCCGCCGCTTCTCCTTCGCCGCAATACAGCACCGGTGTGCCGGTCGATAACGCTGGGAAAATTTTAGACGGACGTGCGCCCTTGAAAATCTCTAAGTTCTTCAACGGAACGATGCTATAATCGCTGATCGAGAACACCTTTGGCATCATGGCCACCGGTACCGAATCCTTGAACGTCACGTTATGCAACTTTTTCTCTTCCTTCATCGATAGCAGCATCTCTTTTTCCTGGCCGTCACCAATGAAGAGGAAATGCACATTCGGCAGCTCGTCTCTCACTTTTTCCGCCACTAACAAAATGGAATCCAGTCCTTGCGCGTAACCCATCGTGCCTGTGTAGGCGAAGACTTTTTTCCCGTGAAGGTTGAGCTCGTCCATCAGCTCCTGATCCGGCTCGAGCGGAGCGAACGTATCGGTGTTCACGCCGTTCGGCAGCATGAACGAATCGTGCGGCCGGCCTGATTTCTCGCCCATGTAAGCAGAGATTCCTTCTGTCGCACCCGCCATCTTCCACGAACGCTTATAAAGGAACATCTCGAGCCACTCGGCAAGCGCGATAAACTGTTTGTTTTTCACGAGGCCGAGCTTGACCGCCGACTCGGGCCAGATGTCCGCCACGTTAAAGACGAACTTAGCACGCTTAAAGAGCGACCCCACATATCCCGTAATCCCTAGAAAGAGCGGCGGGGACGTACAGATGATCACGTCCGCTTTTTTCGAAACAGCCAGCGAATAAAAGGAGCTGAACGTAAAAGAAAAATAAGACATCAACCGTTTCCAGAAGCTTCCCTTCGGACTTGGGTAGATCCACGAACGATGCACCGAAATGCCGTCATACTCTTCTTTCATGTAAAAGCGTCCGCGGTATCCTTCTGGGATCACACCCATCGGATGGTGCGGGAAAGCGGTCAACACTTCGACTTGATGGCCGCGGCTCATCAACTCTTTTGACACTTCATATACCCGTATTTGAGGCGCCCCGACTTCAGGCGGAAAATGCTGATTTAAAAAGATAATTTTCATTGTACTCTCACCTTCAATTTCTTACACCGACTGCGTCTCGTTGATTGTTTGATGATACAGTTTTTCCATTCGTGAGGCATTTTCATACCAATCATACTCGCGCTTGACGTGCTCTATGCCTTTACGCCCCATCGATAGCCGTGTTTCTTCGTCCTCAATAAGCTGAACGATGGCAGCGGCGAGAGCATCTGGGCTCTCCTTTGGCACGATCAAGCCTGTTTCGCCCTCGATCACCACTTCTGGCAGTCCGCCGACATTCGTGACGACGACCGGAACTCCGCACGCCATTGATTCGACTGCCGCAACACCGAACGATTCCTGGTCACGAGACGGCACGACGAAAATGTCCATACTGTTAATGTACTTCGGCACCTGATTGTTCGGCACCTTGCCTGTAAACGTGACGTGATCATCGATTCCAAGGTCAGCCGAAAGTCTTTGATAATCCATCAGCTGCGGTCCGCCGCCGACGATTACCAGCTCTGTGCTTGGATGCTGATCATGGACTCTTTTGAACGCTTGTATCAATGTGCCGATGCCATATTTATCCGAGAGCGCCTTAACGATGCCGATTTGGAGTCCTTGCTTTTTCTCTACGTCCATCGGTTTAAAGATCGATAAGTCGACACCGAACGGCGTGATGTGGATCTTCTTATCCGTATATTGAGCCGTTTCTTTTCCCATCACATGGCTCGTCGAGCAGATTCCCTCTGCCTGGCGCAGTGTGTATTGTATCAGCTTGCGGTTCACTAGGTTCTTTTTCGGGAATTCAAAAATATCCGTGCCCCATACACTCACGTAAAACGGGTGGTACCCGGCAAGTGCGCCGATCAGGCCATAGCTCGAGATAAAGTGCGCATGAAAAATATCTGGCTGAAACGAGCGCAATATTTTCTTTACGGCCGGAACCGCGCCAAAGTAGCTAAGCTTTCCTGGCAGGTTCTTTGGCAGGATCACCGTATCGACCTCACGCGCGTTTTCCTCTGAATAGTGGTCCGCGAACGTGGCGACCTTTACCTGCCAGCCTTTTTGCTGAAAGTACAGCGCCCATTTTTGCGTATGAATCGACCGTCCTGGTGCGAGCAGCAGCAGCTTCATCAGCTCTCACCTACCAGCGTCTTTTTCACCGAACGAACGCGTGCGAGCCATGAATGCTTCTCCAGAAACGTGTCGGCGATGTTCGTACGATATGTGTCACACTGCTCTGCGACCGTCTCGATCGCTTTGATGAAATCGTCTCGCTTATCGTCGGATACGAGACCATAATGCCCGGATTCGATGAATTCCTGCTGTGCATCACAGTCGGTCGCCACGACCGGCAGACCGTTCGATAAGTATTCCACGAGCTTGACCGGAACAGAGAAATTGTTGTATTCGCTCTTCAAACGAGGGATGTACGCGTAATCCATGTCACGGTAGAGCATCGTCAGCTCGCTGCCGCTAATGTGCTTCAGCTCCACGCCAAGGTTTTGCAAGCGCTGCTTCTGGCTGTCAGGCAGCTTCATGTACTCCGCTTCACGGCATACGACCGTCAAACGCGGCTTCATCTTATCCGCCGGGTAGTTCTCGAGCGATTCGAGCAGCAGCGGCAAGCCGTAATCGTCGTTCGCGATGCCGCCGACATAGATGCCATGATGAGAGAACGTTTTCTCTACGCCAATGTTGTCTGTGACCTTGCCTCCAGGCGGAAGAGGTACCTTTGGCTGGTTGATGCTTACATACTTGCCCATCGCACTGCTTGGCAGGAAGATCGCCGACGCGTATTTTTCATAGAACTTTTCCTCGCGGCGGTAAACGGCCTGCATCACTTTCTTTTTCAAGCCTTTGAGCGGATATAGGTCATCGAACTTCCAGTACACATCACGGTAAAAGATGCCCATTGGGACATTGCGCTGCTTCAGGAACTTGAACACCTGTGCATCGATGAACGGCTTTTTCGGCTTATGGCCGGGATCGGTCAGCCAGATCGGGATCGTCTGGTTCTCGGCATAACAAAACCAAAGAGTGTCGAGCTTGCCTTCTGCTTTCAGTGAGCTGAAACGGGCTGCTCTTTCTTCTGATGTGCCGTTTAATTCGATAATCTCAACGTTCTCTTCGGCTCCCCATTCTCGGAACGCCTTTAGCATCTCTAACGGGCGAAGCTTCGAGCCGCTGTCTGCTTTTTCAGCCAGCTTGAACGGAAAATACACTAACACTGCTTTCTTACTCATTGTCCTGCTCCCTTACCATTTTTCAAGAAATCCATGATTCCTAATCTAACTTTCACGACAAGATACACAGAAAAAACGAAAGCAGAAATCATGATCCAAAGCGGGTTGAAGATAAAGTCAAAGAATCCACCCACGACAGAGCGTGGGATGTTGATCGTGAAATAAATGAACATGCCGAGAAACACCGGGTTCTTTGGCAGCCGCAGAAAAATCATATAAATGACGGCAAGAAAGAGCCCTAAGTAAAGAATCGACATAATCACTCCAGGGTAGGAGTAATTGGCATACGCTTCT
Source organism: Fictibacillus iocasae (assembly GCF_042665465.1). Taxonomy (NCBI): domain Bacteria; kingdom Bacillati; phylum Bacillota; class Bacilli; order Caryophanales; family Fictibacillaceae; genus Fictibacillus; species Fictibacillus iocasae. The sequence goes on from NZ_JBHTCP010000049.1 coordinate 87,951, forward strand.
CCGATAAAGAGCGTGTTCAGCACCCCGGCGGTTCCGGCTTCCACTTTATCAGGGTAAAAGTACCCCATCGCCACACGGCCAGAGCGCGCGTGCACCTGGTCGAACATCTGGTTGATAATGCCCGGAAAGCTGCTTCCATTGAGCAGCGGAAATTCGTTGCCGAACAGCTGCAGATGCATAAAGAACGGGGCGATCTGCGAAAGAAAGATTCGTCCGACAGGGCCAGAGTTAAACGATAAGAAGGTGGACGGATCGGCACCGAGAGCCGCATACATCCCGACGAGAAGGGCGAACCCTGCCGCGCCGAGCAACGCGATCCTTTTATATGTTAAGCGGATAAAGCCGACATAAATGGCGGCGAGAATCATGCTGAGCATATAAAAGAATACCGGAGATTTAGACAGATCGTATGTAGTGATCACAAACGATGCACTAATCAAACAAAGACTCAGAAGGATCCACTTTAGTTCCTTGCTCTTGTAGGCGTAAATGAACGCGATAATCGATAAAATCGGCGTAAGCGCAATCGCAAAAATATTGCGGATGAGCACGTTACCTTGGAATCCGCGTGATGCTTCAATACGAAGCTGTCCGAGGTTGTCACTGCCTTTTACGAGCTCAAGTAACGGAATCGTGTTCAGCTTCAGCATCGTGTACGCGACAGCCATGAGACAGATCGCGGACAAGCCGGCGAACAGCAGGAAGAATTCGGTTCTTTCCTTCTGAAACGGAAGCTCAACCGGTCTTTCGAAATACTCGTTGAATTCCTTCACAGCTGAGAATCCCACTAGCTTTTCAATCAAATAAACGGTTAAGGGAAGGACCACCATGACGGTGCAGACCAAAATAAAGCCAATCAGCCTGAATTTATCATCTGTCACTTTGTGCATCATATAAAACTGGTCGGTTTTCGTCACAATGAATAAGCTGCCAACAAAGCTTGAAACGAGCAGCGAATAGTAGAAAATCAGAGAGAGCAGGTTGGGCCTTAGCACGCTAAGGCTCCCTCCTGCTTTCTTAAACAATGTGATGGAAACTCCAAGTACGATCAGCCAGATCAGCATGTATGTCAAAAGCATTGTCTTCCCCCGTAACCTATTTGTCCAACATTATCCTTCAATCGCTTGTACGATCTTTTCAGACGCGTTCGCATCTCCGAAAATCTCTTTGTACTGCGGGTTCACTTCTTTACGTGTCGCATTTAGGATCGCTTCCACGTCCGTACCAACCAAAATGTTCGCTTCGCTTTCCAGCGTCTCTACCCACTCGGTTTGTTCACGCAATGTCACACAAGGAACCTGCATGAAATACGCTTCCTTCTGCACGCCGCCTGAATCGGTCAAAATCTTTTTCGCGTGGTTTTCTAACGTAAGCATATCCAAGTATCCAACCGGCTCGATCACGAGAAGGTTCGGTACAGCAGCCAAATCAAAGCCCATGCTCTCTAGCTTATGCTTCGTGCGCGGGTGGATCGGCCATACTTTCTTGTCCTCAATCTCAGAAAACGCCTTAAGGATGTTCGTGATGTTTTCAAGGTTATCCGTATTCTCCGCACGGTGAACCGTAATCAATAAGTAATCTTTGTTGCCTAGATTATGCTTGCTCAGGATATCCGACTTTTCAGCAGCAAGCTTGCGGTTGTACTCGACCGCATCGTACATCACGTCACCGACGTTGATCACGTTGCGTGTTATGTTCTCGTCCGTCAGGTTCTTCACGGCCGTTTCGGTCGGACAGAACAAGAATTCAGACACATGGTCTGTCATGATGCGGTTGATTTCCTCTGGCATCTTTTTGTTGAAGCTGCGCAATCCGGCTTCAATATGGATGACAGGCACGTGTAGCTTCGCGGCAGCTAGTGCACCGGCAAGCGTTGAGTTCGTGTCGCCGTATACAAGCAGGTAATCAGGCTTTTCATCCAGGATGATCGTCTCGATATCCGCAAGCATCTGTCCTGTCTGTTTTCCGTGGTTGCCAGAACCGACGCCAAGGTGGTAATCAGGCTTTGGAATGTGAAGCTCTTCAAAGAAAATATCGGACATGTTCGCATCGTAATGCTGGCCAGTGTGTACGATAATTTCTGTGTGTGATTTGCGCAATGCTCGTGAAACAGGAGCCGCCTTAATAAATTGTGGACGTGCACCTAGTACGGTTACAACCTTCATAATTAGCACCTCTTAGCTTTTAATTTCTTTTAACACTCGTGAAGCTCCGAATACAGCGGCAAAGAACAGCCACGGAAATACGAGATAATATCCCGGCAGTCCGGCGTTATGAATCCAGACAAGCACGCCCATCGCTGCCATCCCTGCGAGAAAGAGTGTGATCATCTTGCCGACAGGAACCGGTACATAATAGGTTTTCTGGCTTCTGATAAAAATCATGACCGTCGCAAACAGATACGAGATCGTCACCGCGAGTGCCGCTCCCCACTGTGACAGCAGCGGAATCAGTGTAACGTTCAGCACGAAGCTGAGCGCCGCTGCGGCTCCGAAATAAACCGAAATGATTTTCGTCTCTTTCTTGATGAAAAGCCCTACTGAAATGATTAAGTAATAAAAGTTCAAAAACGTTCCGGCACTGAGCAGCGCGATATATTGGCTCGCACTGTGAAACTCCGGATTGCTGATCATAAACTTGAAGATATACGGAATAAAGGTCGCAATCCCTAATAATCCTATAATGCCCCCAAGCAGGATGATTAAATAAAACTTGGAAAAAATCTTTTTCGCGTCCGGGCGATCCTTGATGCTCATCGTATACGGACGCCACGCCATCTGAACACTAGACGTTAACAGCGTGATGACGGTGGCGAACTTCACCGCCACACCGTATAGCCCCGCACTGCCTACCCCTTCAAAATATGTGAGGATAAAGCGATTGGACGTCGCGATGATCCAAAACGCGAGCGATGCCGGCACGAGCGGCGCCGCATACTTCAGAATCGCCTTCATCTGTTCCTTATCCACCTTAATGCGAATCAGCTTAAATAGATCTGGCAGCAGAAGCAGCACGATGAATCCAGCGGCGATGTTTCGCCCGAAATAGATCACATCGACCTCTTCACTCCACATTCTGAGGAAAAGATAAGCAAGCAGTGCTGCCGCTCCAAGACGGATTACCGTATAGATGACGACCTTCTTCGCTTTAAACTCATACCGGTAATATGTCAGCACGAGGGTGATGACCGATTCGAGCACAAGCGTGACCATGGCGGCCAAAATGACGATGCCATGTCCACTCTCTTTCGTGATAAGTAGTGACATCCACTCTCCGCCTACCGCTGCGACCAACAGGCACAGCATGGCGACGGCCAGACGGAACTGCAAGACCGTCTGGACGAAGCTCATCTTCAGTTCTCTGTTCTTCGTATCAAAGTAATAAAAAGCAAGAGCAGAGTCTGTCCCAAAAATAACGAGGAACGTCAGCATAGACGTAAACGAATCGATATTTTCCAGAACACCCATCTGCTCTTTGCCCAAGTACGCCGTAAAGATCGGCAGCATTAAGAATGCAATTAACTTTGTCCCCACATTCATTAACGCATAAAGGAGGGAATCCCCTCCTAAACGTTTGAGCTGAGCCAGCAACTTATAACAACTCCCGCTCTTCTACATGCTTGCTGAATTTAGCCGGTACACCTTTGATGACCGTCTTTTCTTCTGTATCCTTCGTCACAAGTGCACCGGCTGCCACGAACGTCTCCTCTGCGATCGTGATGCCAGGCAGGACGATGGAAGCTCCGCCAACGCGTGCTCCGCGTTTGACAATCGCCCCTTTAATCTTGTCGAAGCGCTCTTCTGTACGTCCCATAAAGTTGTCGTTCGTCGTTGTCACGCAAGGAGCGATGAACACGTGCTCTTCAAGCGTCGTGTAAGCCGTGATATAGGAGTTGGATTGAATCTTCGTGCGCGTGCCAATCGAAACATGGTTCTCGACCGTTACACCGCGTCCGACGATAACATAATCACCGATCGTCACGTTTTCACGCACACTCGCAAGATCCGCAATCAGCGTGTTGCTGCCGATGTCTGCTCCGCGGTAAATAACCGCGTTCGCCCCAACCGTCACATCTTCGCCCAACACAAGAGCCGGAATGTTATCAGCCAGCTTGACCGTACTCGTTTTCGCCGGCTTTGGCGGCTTGCCAAGAACAGCACCATCAGAAATGGTCGTGTTGTCGCCGATCACCGTATCCTCGTGAATCGTCACGCGGTTTCCGATGACTACGTTTCTTCCGATTTGTGCGCCTTTTTCGATCACGCTGAAATGCCCTACTTTTACCGATTCATCTAAATGTACGCTAGAATCTACAAAGTTCATCCTCTTCATCTCCCCTTTAAACGCTCTCTTAAATTAAAGCTTCACATAGCGAGCAGGCTTGTTAGCAACGTCCTTCATCGCATTGCGCGTGTCAAACAGAACAGAGCTGTTTTGCGCGATCATTTCGTAATCAAATGCTGTGTGATCTGTCGTCAATAGCACAAGATCAGCGCCTTGAAGAAGCTCAGGCTTCAGCTCGTAAGTTTCAACCGTTTCGCCTTTCAAGCGGAACGTCGGTACGTGCGGATCAACAACCGTCACGTTTGCTCCTGCTTCCTTCAGCTGCGTAAGGATTGGAAGAACTGGAGATTCACGCATATCATCGATGTCTTTCTTGTAGGCTACACCAAGAACGACAACGTTGGAGTTGCGAAGTGCTTTTCCGTCTTCGTTCAGAAGGCGCATCGCACGATCTACCACGTACTCAGGCATCGCGTTGTTGATTTCACCCGCAAGCTCGATCAAACGCGTGTGGTAGTTATATTCTCTTGCTTTATATGTTAAATAGAACGGGTCGATTGGGATACAGTGTCCGCCAAGACCTGGTCCTGGATAGAACGCCATGAATCCATAAGGCTTTGTTTTCGCCGCATCAATTACTTCCCACACATCAATGCCCATACGCTGGCAAAGGATCGCCATTTCGTTTGCAAGAGCGATGTTAATGTGACGGAACGTGTTTTCGAAAATCTTCTCCATCTCTGCAACCGCTGGTGAAGACACTTCATGCACATCGCCTTCAAGCACAGAACGGTAAAGAGCCGCAGCGACTTTAATACAGTTCTCTGTAACGCCGCCGACTACCTTAGGTGTGTTCTTCGTGTTAAAGTGCTTGTTACCTGGATCCACACGCTCTGGAGAATACGCGATAAACACATTCTCACCCGTTATCAAACCAGCATTTTCAAGAGCAGGCTTCACGATCTCTTCTGTCGTTCCTGGGTATGTTGTGGACTCTAGAACGACAAGCATTCCTTCGTGTGCGTGCTTCGCGATTTCGTTCGCAGAGCTTTCCACATACGATGTATCCGGCTGCATGTACGTATCAAGCGGAGTCGGTACACAGATCGCCACAGCATCCACTTCGCTGATCTTCGCATAATCCGTCGTCGCTTCCAGACGTCCTGCTTTGATCATTTCGTTCAGATCCTCATCCACCACGTCGCCGATGTAGTTGATCCCGTTATTCACCTGATCCACACGCGCCTGCTGCACATCAAAACCAATAACCTTATAACCCGCCTTCGCCTTCTCAACAGCAAGCGGAAGACCCACATAACCAAGACCAACAACACCAATAACGGCCTCTTTATTCTCAATTTTCTTAAGCAATTGTTCTGCTTGACTCATATTCACGACATCTCCTTATAATTAGCCAATCCATAAAAATGGCCCTACTCTAAGATTGTTGCTACAGAAAGGTTTAACTCAGGACTAAACTTACTTCTAGTCTTTCAATAACTTACAAAATAACGGGGAATGATTTAATCTTTATCATCCTAGAATTCTTCATCGAATAAAGTTGATCGCAGTGAAAGGTGCCGACTCCTGCGGGATGAGTGAGAAGGTGAGACCTTCCAATGGCGCGTGCGACGGAAGGGCTCACCGCTCACCCCGCGGAAAGCGTGCACCTGTAACGGAGATCAACTTCTTCGGAGAACCCACACTCCCACAAATTCTATAATCATTAACTTATTTATTAAAGCTTGATTTCCTTACCCGTCTCAGCCGACTCCAAAATCGCAAGAATAAGCTTCACTGGTGCTAGCCCGTCTTTCCCAGACACAATCGGCTCACGGTCCTCTTGAACGGCTTTGACCATATCCTCGATGATCCACTGATGCCCTGGCTTGCCAAGCGGATTTCCTTTAATCGACTCATTAAATGAATCCTTCTCGCCCTCAACGCCATTCTCAATGTCCCACGTTTCAATAAACAGCGCGTTGCTTCCGCCAATTTTCACAGAAGCCTTTTCACCGAATATAGAAAGAGACTCTTCGAGGTTCTTCGGATAGATGGTCGTGGCTGCTTCAATCACACCAAGTGCACCGCTTTTAAATCGGACAACAGCCGCTGCGACGTCCTCTGCTTCGATTTTACGAAGACGAGTCGTTGCCATCGCCTGAACCGATTCCACTTCTCCCATGAACCATAATAGAAGGTCCAGGTTATGGATTGCCTGGTTCATCAGCACGCCGCCGTCGAACTCCTTCGTTCCTCTCCAAGGAGCTTGATCATAATACTCTTGTCCTCTGTTCCAGCGAACCGTCGCATTCGCGTGGCTCAATGTACCGAATACGCCTTCGTCCATTTTTTCACGAAGCTTCATGATCGCCGGACGGAAACGGTTCGGGTGAACGACCGCGAGCTTCACGTTGTTTTCCTTCGCGATCTGGATCATCTCTTCTGAATCCTCAAGCTTCAATGACATCGGCTTTTCCACTACGATGTGGCGGCCGTGTTCAGCTACGATCTTCGTCAATCGAGCATGAAGTCCGGACGGAACACAAATGTTCACAACCTGAATGTCTTTATTCGTCTTCAGCATTTCATCTAAATCTGTGTATGTTTCGTAAGTACCAGCATAAGGCTCCAGACGCTCCGCTGCCGCATCACAGACAGCAACGAGCTCTGCACCTTCTGCCTCATTAATTGCTTCGATATGTTTCTTAGCTATGTGTCCCATTCCAACGATGGCGAATTTAATCATGTTGTCTGTACCTCCGAGCTTCATCAATGTATTTCCAGAATACGAGCAGGACGAGTGAGAGGAAAATCCCTGCAACAAGGCCTAATGCTACGTATGCCTTTGTATTTCGGCTGCTCTCTTCGACTGCCGTATCAAGCTTTTGCGGCGCCTCGAACAAAGCGATATCTTTTTCCATGTTCACGATGCCTTCTTCAATGTTGGTTGAAGCCAGCTGCAGCTCGCTCATACGTGCCTGCTCTTCATCAGAAAGTGTCCCTTTAGACATTTGGCTTTCATATGCTGACATCAGTTCGTCTAAGCTTTCCAGATGCTTCTCTTTTGCTGACTTACCTTCTTCCGTAATACGGATAAGCTCACCATGTTCAGACTGAAGCAGCTTGAAGTGCTTTGATGAGATCTCCTCACTAACCTTCTGAACCTTTTCCTTGTCAGAACCTGTTACCGTGAAGACGAGCTGGCCTCGTTCGAACACTTCAACCGAGTAGCCCAACCCCTTGGCTTCATCCTTATACATGTCCTTTACGACAGCCGGATCGGTTTCTGAGCCTTTGAAATCTCCCGTGAATATGATCGTCCTGCCCTGGTAGCTGACAGGCTGAAGCATCGAATAAAGAAATGCTAAGCCGAGAGTCAGGAGGGGAACAGCAAGGAAGACCCACTTCTTGTTCCAAAAGAAACGCAAATAATCATATAGTACATACCGTTTTTCTTCGTGTGCCACAGAACAACCTCCAATATTATCGCTACAGCAGTAAATGAAACAATTCGCCCTCATTTGTCACGAGGGCGAATATACATTTCCTTATTTATAAAATGCCGCAATTTGGGAAACTACATACTCCTGCTGCTCCAGTTTTAATTCTGGGAACATTGGAAGTGATACAGCTTCTTTCGCAGCCTTCTCTGCTTCAGGGAAGTCGCCTTCTTTATAGCCAAGCTCCTTGAACACTGGCTGAACATGAAGCGGAAGCGGGTAATACACCATCGTGTCCACTCCTTGTTCCTTTAAGAAAGCCTGCAGCTCATCACGCTTTTCCACACGCAGTGTGTACTGGTGGAACACGTGGCGGCGGTTCTCAAGAGCAACCGGTGTAACAACCTTATCACCTAGCTGTTCGTTAAGAAGCTGCGTGTAGTTTTCTGCGTTCTTCTGACGCATTTCGCTCCACTTGTCCAAGTGAGGGAATTTCACGTTCAGTACAGCAGCCTGCAATTCATCAAGACGGCTGTTGTAGCCTAAAACGTGGTGATAGTATTTCGGCTTGCTTCCGTGTACGCGAATCACGGACATTTTTTCTGCCATCTCGTCAGAATTTGTCACGATCATACCGCCGTCACCGTAAGCACCGAGGTTCTTTGTTGGGAAGAAGCTGTATGTCGCTGCATCTCCAAGCTCACCGACACTCTTGCCTTTATACGTAGAGCCGATCGCCTGAGCTGCGTCTTCCACGATATAAAGGTTATGCTTTTTCGCGATTTCCACGATTGGATCCATGTCTGCCATTTGGCCATAAAGGTGAACAGGGATGATCGCTTTCGTCTTGTCTGTAATCGCCGCTTCGATCTTAGAAGGGTCGATGTTGAACGTCACAGGGTCGATGTCAACGAACACAGGCGTTGCACCAGCGCGCGCGATCGCACCTGCTGTTGCGAAGAACGTGAAAGGCGTTGTGATAACCTCATGTCCTGCTTCTACTCCTGCTGCCTGAAGCGCGATATGGATCGCGTCGCTTCCGTTCCCTACACCTACTGCATATTTCGTGTTGCTGTATTCCGCTACATCTTTTTCTAATTTTTTAACGTTATCGCCAAGGATGAAACGGGATGAACCCATTACTTCATCAAGGACCGTCATCATTTCTTCTCGTAGTGTTTGATATTGCTCTGAAAGATCTAACATTGGTACGCGCATTTTTAGGACTCCTTGTTCTTATATTTTTTACCTTTGCCAAAAGAATGCAATTCATTTTACCACAAATTTCGCAAAGCTTCTTCTTTTTACATCCTTACTAAAAGCCGTTCGCATAAAGCAAACGGCTTTTGATGGTCATACCTTATTGTTTCCCGGTTACTTTCCGATAAATCGACATAAACGGCTGATATTTGTGATGAACAAGACCAATCATTTCCGCGATCAGCTCGATCAAGACGAGCAGCACGATAATGATGAACACCGAACCGATCATGGTCGAGTGCGATAGAATGACCGCACTTACCGCAAAGATCAAGCCTAATCCGTAAATCGCAAGCACCGTACGTCTGTGCGAGAAGCCAAGTGCCAGCAGCTTATGGTGAAGATGATGCTTATCTGGAGCCGAAATTGGCTTCTTGTTAACAATACGGCGGATGATCGCGAATGTTGTATCAAAGATTGGAACACCCAAGATGATAATCGGCACGATAAAGCTGAACAGTGTCACCGATTTATAAAGCCCGAGCAGCGAAAGAATGGAAATCGCGTACCCTAGAAAAAGAGCACCTGTATCTCCCATAAAAATCTTTGCCGGGTTGAAGTTGTAGAAAAGGAAACCTAATATGCTTCCGATCATGATGACGGCAAGTGTCGAAATGAGCATCATTCCGGCCATGCCAGCCAGGAATGCAATTGTCGAGATGACGATAAGAGAAATACCTGCTGCGAGACCGTCAAGGCCGTCAATCAGGTTAATCGCGTTTGTAATACCGACAATCCATAGAATCGTGATCGGGTACGTCCATAATCCAAGATCGTACACACCGACAAAAGGAACCGTTAACAAGTCAATCTTCAAGCCCGTTGCGACGACGATCCCTGCTGCAATAAGCTGCCCGAGCAGCTTCGTCTTGGCAGAAAGCTCATACATATCGTCAAGGATACCGGTAGCGAGAATAACGAGGCCGGCTATCGTGATTCCTGTAACTTCCTCTGTATAGACGCCTCCGGCAAAGTAACCGGCGACAACTCCGAAAAAGATGGCGAGACCACCAAGGCGGGGCATCACTTTTTGGTGAACCTTGCGCTGATTCGGCTTATCGGTCGCACCAATTTTTATAGCAAATTTTATAACGAGCGGCGTAATAATCAGGACTGTTATGAATGATGCAATAAATGCTGAAATAATATTTAAATTCATAAAGATCCCCTTCAGAAATAGTATCTATTTAGGCACGAACATATCGTAACACAAATAGGAAGTAAATCAATCCTTTTTTAGCCCTGCGCAACCGACTTTACACTTTCTTAATAGTCCGTACATTTTCCTGAAATAGCGTATCCTAACCGCTACTATTACCTTCCCTCGTTTTTCCATTCTCTAACCTTCTAACATGCTCTCTAATTGTTTCCAGTAAAAAAAGCAGGGAAATCCATCGTTTTATGTAGACAAAAATGGAAATGTGTAAACTTATAGGAATTTTACTCCAATTTTCTCAAAATATGATACAATTTGTCTAGAATAATGAAGGGGAGAAAATCAGCATGTTAGGGACATTAAAGAAAGTGTTTCAGGGCCAGGATGTTAAACGGCTCTCTAAAATCGCCAACCAAATCAATGAAATAGAAAAAACCATAGAGACGTTATCTGACGAACAGCTGCAAGATAAGACGACAGAATTCCGCGAAAGGTTACAAGCGGGTGAAACATTAGACCATATCAAGCCGGAAGCGTTCGCTGTCATCCGTGAAGCGGCGCGCCGTATTCTCGGCCAGCGCCATTATGATGTGCAGCTCATCGGCGGACTCGCGCTGCACGAAGGCATGATCGCCGAAATGCATACAGGAGAAGGAAAAACACTTGTGGCTTCCCTGCCGAGTTATTTAAATGCGCTTACAGGAAAAGGTGTGCATGTTATCACCGTTAACGAATACCTGGCACGCCGCGACTACGAAATCATGGGCCAGATCCATCGTTTCCTCGGCCTGACGGTTGGCTTGAACCATTCGAAGCTCGGCGTACCTGAAAAGCAAGAAGCGTATTCTGCAGACATTACATACGGAACAGGCAACGAGTTCGGTTTCGATTACCTGCGTGATCATATGGTCACAGACCAGTCTGCCAAGGTACAGCGTGAGCTTCATTATGCAATCATTGATGAAGCCGACAGCATCCTGATCGATGAGGCCCGTACACCGCTTATCATCGCGAGCCATTCCGATCTGTCCGCTGAATTGTTCGCTTTAACATCAAAAGTCGTCAAACCATTCGTCAAGGATATCGATTTTAAGTCCGAGCTTGATACGATGCAGATCTTCTTAACAGAAGAAGGCGCAGCGAAAATCGAAAATCTTTTTGACGTTCAAAACCTATATAGCCAAGAGCACCAGCTTTTATACCATTTTGTGATGACGTCGCTCCGTGCTCAGTTTTTAATGAAAAAAGACGTGGATTATATCATCCGCAACGGCGAGGCGATGCTCGTCGATTCGTTCACCGGCCGCGTGATGGAGGGCCGCAGCTACACAGACGGTCTACAGCAGGCGATCGAGGCGAAGGAAGGCCTCGAGATTCGTGACGAAAACGAAACACAAGCGTCCATCACGATCCAAAACTATTTCCGGCTGTATGATAAGGTATCCGGCATGTCAGGTACGGTCATGACAGAAAAGGATGAGTTCTTCCAAACGTACGGACTGCATGTGGCCGAGATTCCAACGAACAAGCCGAAGCAGCGTGTCGACATGGAGGACTTGCTATACGCAACCGCTGAAAGCAAGTATGCCAAAGTGATTCATGACGTGAAGCACTATCATGAGCTCGGCCGTCCGGTGCTCATCGGAACAACGTCCATTCAGCAGTCTGAATACATTTCTTCCTTATTACAGGATGCCGGACTCACGCATCATCTGTTAAACGCGAAGACGGAAGAACAAGAAGCGGCGATCATCTCTCTTGCCGGTCAAAAAGGACAGATCATGATCGCCACCAACATGGCGGGCCGCGGAACAGACATCCTTCTTGGTGAAGGGGTCCGCGAAATCGGCGGGCTTCATATTATCGGAACAGAAAAGCACGAAAGCCGACGCATCGATAACCAGCTGCGCGGACGTGCCGGCCGTCAAGGTGATCCTGGCTCTTCTCAATTCATCCTTTCGCTCGAGGATGAATTGTTCAAGAAAATCGAGCCCGAGCAGCTCGAGAAATTATTGAAGAAATTAAAAACGAATTCTCTAGGCCTTGTATCGAACCCAGAACCGGTTAAGTTTGTAAACGATGTGCAAAGGCTGATCGAAACCAGCTTGTTCTCGATGCGCGCCAATGTGCTGAAGCTGGACGACACGGCTGATCAGCAGCGACGAGCGGTATATTCTCAGCGCAACGACATTTTAATGACAGATGACAGCCTGCAATTATATAAGGACCGATTGAAGCAAAGTTTAAACAACCTGCTGCAAAACGAAGAATGGACGGCACAAGAATGGCACGCAGCTGCATTGCAGCTCCTCCCTTCCAGCATCCTGCCTGAGTTCAGCGCTCAAATGGACGAAATCGAAATCAAGGATTTGATCGAACAAAGCTATCACAAGTACACGAAACAGCTCGACGAGTTGACGCTGAGTGAAGAAGAGGCGCAATCCTTAAAGACAGCCGTATTGCGCAAGCTGGATGTTCACTGGCTTTCTCACTTAAAAGACATGGAGCAGCTGAAGGACGGCATCCACCTGCGCGGCTATTCACAGGAAGATCCTTACCGCATTTATGAGCGTGAAGGGTACGAGATGTTCCTTAACATGCTCGATACGGCGAACGCTGAGGCGTGTGCCGATATTTTAATACGAATGAACAGCATGACCATTGATTCAGAAAACGGAGGCCATTCAGATGACAGCCATTGATCAGACAGAAGAGGTATATACAGTACTTAGCTACCATCCAGAGTGGGACGTGCCGCTTCAAGAAAAATACGTCTACCAATTTCAGCATAAACAGCTGCCGCCACTGAAGCCGAACCAAATTTCGATTCACGGAACCGACGTGATTCAGGACGATGAAGCCGTCCTGATCAACGCCTTTATCCGCAACACACTGGAAAAAGCGATTCAATTTGAAGAGGTCACGCTGTTGCTGTTGAACGAAGAAGGCGCGGTGCTGGCACGCAAAACGTTCGAGTTGCTAAGCATGGGCGAGATTCCTGCCGTTTCGAGCCGTCCTTGGAAGTTCCTTTTCATGAAGGAGGATTTAACAGAAGGCGCTGTGATTCCCGAAACAGGCTGGAAGCTGGCCTTTGAATTGAAGCAGCGTGCACAGGCTCCTTCACAGCACGCGTTGAAGCTGGATCAGAGCTGGGAAAGCCGTTTGAATGAAGCGCAAAAAGGACAGCTTGAAAACCTAGTGAAGAACCTGCCGGCATTGACGCCTGGCGAGGTGAACCTGATGGGTCTGGAAGCTAAGTTTCAGGGTGAAGACGGAAGCTTAATCGTGACGCTGCTCATTCGCAACGGCGGCGAACGCAGCATCGAGTTGCAGCAAATTCCATTGATCGTGGAGGATGCAGCAGGCGACGTCGCAGCAAGCGGCGCGTTCCAGCTGGATTCACTTGTCGTAGAAGCGAACACAAGCAAGCCATGGACGTTCATCTTCCCAAGCTCGCTCGTTCAAAAGAGCGACGCCGATTTATCAAGATGGAGAGTTACCGCTCCGTCTGCAAAATAAGGATGATGATGATACCCCGCTCTGCACCATGATTATGGTGTGGTGGCGGGGTGTTTTCATGTCCAGCTTCATCTGGGTTCGAAGAGGTGATTGATTTTCGTTACAGGCGCACGCTTATCCAGAGGGGCGTGTAACGGAAATCAACTTTTCTGGGAAGGAAACATGGGTGATCAGATAAACCCCTTTTTAGCGTTTAACTCTTAATTATGCACATGAATTGAGCCGTTCATTTTTTGATTTTGTTTAAGATAAAAGTCACCATTGAAACAATTGTTGTTTTTCTTCTTTTAATAGTCCGGTAAAGAATTTTTTATGGACGTTTAGCTTTTTCTCTTTTTTAGGGAAGACTTTTTCCTGCCATGTGACGGCCATGGGGGTGTGTTCGGGTTGGGCGTTGACTTTTTCTAGGAACCACTCATATTCCGCTAGTTGATCATCTGTTAGCAGGCTGAGGTTTTTGTTTCGGCTTCTGTAGTCGAGTTCGGCTAACACCATAGCGGTAATCGGTTTCTTCAATTGTTTTACGATTCCAATTTCAGATGGCATCCGCTTTTCTGTTAGTGCGACAAAGTAATGTATGTAGTGCGGCAATCGAAATCGTCCTTTTTTTGTATCTTTGCTTGTCGCGATGTACAGCCAGTCTCCTTTGTCAGCATAGTCGTTGAAATCAGCGTCACCCATCGCCAGCAGCATTTTGCTGTATTGCTTCATTCTGCACCTCGTTTCGTCATTATTTATGAATGATCATGATATCGAAATGTCTCATATTTTCCATATGTCATGATTGTTTTAAACGCTTTTCCATCGTTTTTCTTCATTAACATCTCTTTCATCTCGTCATCTTTTATATTGTAATGTCTTTTGTTTATAAAGCCGGCACTCCTGATCGAGTGATGGTTGACGATCGGCGTTAAGTCGCCATCTCTCACATTCGTATTCACAAATCGAAAATCTATCAACTTTGGAAACTGGTTCAAAAATTGAAGATTTTCAAGTTCGCCACACGTATTGAGGCGCAGCACCCGAAGGTTTTTCAGAGACAGCAATTCTTCAGAGGGCACGAACTTTTTGGATTGATTGATATGTAGGTGCTCAAGTGTGTCAGCTAAACAGGACAATCCCTCATCAGAATGCAGCTTCGTACAGTAATGAAGCTCTAATCTTTTCAAACCTGTTAATTTCTCTATTCCAATAAAATTCTGTATCGTTGACGACGTTAAATCAAGATACTGCAGGGTCTCTGGCAAATGCAAATCCATTAAGTGGCGCGTCTTGTTATTGTGATGCACTAGCGTTAAATACTCAATATTCCCTAACTCCAGGTCCCGACCATTACTCTCTTTCAAATCCACATAGGCTTGAAGTGATTTCGGTATTTGTTCAAACCAGATGGTGTTGTTTTTCCAGTTATCCATTTAGATCCACCCTTTTCAGAAAGACGTGTTATCATACAAGGATATCACGTTTAGTTTATATCTTGTCAGTGACTAGTCAATAGGCTGCGCGCCGTACTGAACACTTTTTGAGAGAATGCGTGCCAATCCAAGCAGGATGCGAGCGGGTTTCTAAGGCATTCGCGCCGAGTGGAATGGAAGGTGGATTTTTAACAAGTCGCTTCTACTCTGTATACTGCTTTCGCGCCAATTTTTAAATTAGCGCGCCAAGCCCCCCACCCACACACACTCACTCACTCACACACTCACCACAAATGAAAAAAGCCCCGGATCGCGAATGCTAAATCCAGAGCTTTCTATGTATGCTGTTCTTCACCGCGCAGCGGCATGTTCATGAGGCGGTAGGCGGAGATGACGCTTTTTCCGAGCTTGCCGCCTGGGCGAATTTCCTTGACGACCGGAAGTCCTGTCGACAGGTAGGTGGTCAGGAACACTCTTACTTGGTATCCTGCCGGAAACTTGGAGTGATAGCCGCATAAGAAGGATGACGTGTCACTGTCATATAAATACTTCTCTAGCTTGTACATGTACTTTCGGCCTGAGAACCAGATGGTCGCACATGAGACAAGAGGCGGAAGCTGCTGGACAACCACATCCATCGGAACGGTAAGGTTGAGCATATCCTTCGGGCCATCGGTCAGCTTGCCCCACTCTGTCACACTTTGCAGCGCGGGGTGAAGCGAGATTCTTCCATAGAACGTAGTGACAATCATCTTGTGCTTGGAAATCTCAAAGGTAAACACGATTTCATGGTCGATGACGCCCACATGATTATCGAGGAAAAGAATGCGGTCCGGTTCACTCCATAATGCAGCGAGCATTCCCTCCAAAAATGATTGAACCGTTAACGGGCCGATTCGTTCATTCCATCTGTCAACGGCATGGTTGGTCAAACAAATTCTCGTAATCTGTCTTTTATAATGTGAATGAATTTTTCGTTTGCGCTCTGAATAACCTTTCAATCGTAAGTGA
Organism: Fictibacillus iocasae; assembly: GCF_042665465.1. Taxonomy (NCBI): domain Bacteria; kingdom Bacillati; phylum Bacillota; class Bacilli; order Caryophanales; family Fictibacillaceae; genus Fictibacillus; species Fictibacillus iocasae. Next base: position 104,039 of record NZ_JBHTCP010000049.1, read on the forward strand.
AGGGACGTTTTAAATAGGTCTTGTCTGTATGCAATTGGAGTACCGGGTACAGTATGACTTTTCCAATTGTGAATTTCAATATTACCGACTTTCATGCTGTGAATTGTCCCTTCGTCATATAAGAATATTACTTATAAAAATATGCTGATATATATAATCATCCTATCTGAACATTCTTAATAATAGTACTTTTTTACTATTATGTTTTAATTTTACAATAAAGTCAATATACGCTAACTATCTTAACAAAGTTTTTTACAATACAAACCGATTTTTGCTTTTCATTACGTTATATCGGCTAATATTATAGAATTTGAAGTGTTTTCTTAAAAAACATCATCATGCTCTCCCTTTTTAAACAAGTGTTTAACTTTCAATGTTTTATAGAGTGGTGATGATTTCTAAACAACGGAAAAAACTTGGCTCATACCATCCCTTTAAGTCAGCCTTAGTTGCCCTTTTAAAACGTTATGCTTTCTTAATACACAAAAAAGCCGCGAATCGCGGCTTTTATAGCTTTCCATCTCTCAATTGTTCAATTCCGTTATACTGCAGCAGGAAGTCTGAGATCTCTACTTCCTTCTGCACGCGTTTATAATACGGACGGCACTTTTCCGGATCGACCCGGTCACCGGTCTTGGCGTCTGTACATTTTCCGTTTTCAAACACACCGTCGAGCGACATTTCGAAATCCACGCTTTCCGAGAAGAACGAGTACGGTGTGATTTCATGCCTGAATCCGACATACCCCTCTTTCTTCACACTCAGATCGTAGCCGAGCTGGTACAGCGGCTGTTCGATGCCGAGCAGCGAGGTTAGTGTTGGCGCAACATCCATCTGGCTCGCGACAACTTCATTTACTTCTCCCTCGGTCTGGGTCGGTCGGTGGATGACGAGAGGGATGTTGAACATTTCCTTCTTCGTGAAATCCACATCGATAAATGCCTTCAGCTGATCCGCGTTTTCCGGAATCAACCCGTAATGATCTCCGTAAAAAGCGATGACTGTATTGTCATACAGCCCTTCTTTTTTGAGGCCGTCCAGCAGCTCGCCAAACGCGACGTCCGCATAATGAACATTCTGCAAATAATGGCCGACTGGGGTGTTGTTCATTTTTTCCGGCAGCTTCAGCTTTTGATGCTCAGCTGGAAGCTCGAACGGCCGGTGATTGGACAGTGTCACGAAAAAGCTGTAAAAAGAGCCATTTTTGTCCTGTTCCTTCCAGATTGGCAGCATTTGCTGAAACATGCTGCTATCAGATATGCCTAATCCCACTTGGCTGCTGTCATCGATTTTCGGGTGTTCTTTGCTGTAGAACACATCATATCCTTGCGCAGGATACGCATTTTTCCGGTTCCAAAAATCGGCCACGTTGCCATGAACAGCACTCGTCTGATAGCCTTCACGTTTTAAAATTTGAGCGAGCGACTGAAACACGCCGTTCTCATACGTACGGTACGCGCCGTCCTTCTTGCTCGGATAAAGCGAATTGTTCGCGACGAACTCCGCGTCCGACGTGTTGCCGCGTCCGATCTGCAGGTACGTGTTCGGGTAATAGCTGCTTTCTTTTATGAACGCGTTAAGATGAGGCGTGATTTCCTGGTCATCTACCTTCAGATTCACGACAAAATCATTCAGTGACTCCGCCTGAATGACGAGCAGGTTGCTGCCTTTCGCGTCGCCAAAGTATGGTGAATCCTTTTGCGTATCCTGCCTTTTTCTTAACTCTTTTTCAAACTTCTTCAGCTGTTTTACGTTGTCCTCTGAGTTAAAGGCAGCCGCCGCGGCTGCTTTTTCCATATAGCTTTTGTACGTTTCGCTAATATGCGTGGAGAGGACACCAACCTTAGCGGCCTTCAGCTGCTCGGTATAGCTGTCCTGCACGATGCTCATGTACGTGTACTTCATCACACCGATCCCGAATACAAAGAAAACGAACAGGATACTGAAACGGTAGCCCTCCCGCTTGTAATCCATCTTCTTCAACGGATAAAAGAAAAGCAGGAGGAGAAGCGCGACATCCAAGGCGTACAGATAATCGCTGTTTCTCATTAACGAGATCACCGAGTCGTTGACCGCTTTCGCCTGACCTGCCTGACCGAGCATCTCGACCGATAAAAGCGAGTGGTAATAGCGCTGATAAACCACATCCGCGTAAAGAACAAAGGAAAGCAGCGCGTAAAGGAAGAACGTGATCGCATACATCTTTTTGTTCACGCGAATGACGAGTGGAGCGACGAGAATGAGGGCGAGCCCGGCACTCGACAGCAAGATTCCCTTTTTATGTGCGCCGCCGACCATGTCTGTGGCGAAATAAATATTCTTAAAGGTCCAGCCTCCTATTAAAATAAAGGCGGCAAGAGCAACAAACAAAAGATTACGTAAGACATTAGGCTTCAATCTATTAATCTCACTTTCTGCATATTTTTGTTAATTATATTACAGTAATGTAAAGGCGACAATATTTAAACTGTAAAATGCAGAAAATAATGGTTTTTTAGACACGTTTTATCGAAATAACATCGGGGTCATCGTTTCGGTCAATCCACTAAACCCATACCCTTTAGTTTTAAGACCTGAAATGAGCTGGTGGAGATACTGAACGGTCGTGTTTTTATCGTGCAGCACGACGACCGGACTGGCCTTTTGGCGCTCGATCGCCGGGATTTGGTTTAGGGTATACGAGACATATTGGCCGCTCGTATACTTCCAGTCCAGACTGTCCACGTTCCAATCCCAGATCAGGAAGCCTGCCTTCTGGAGAGCCGTTTTCTGGCTGTCGGTAAGCATCGGCTTGCTGCCGTACGGCACGCGGATCAGTCGAGATTTGACGCCTGAAATAGATTGAAGCGTTTTTTGGCAGATCGTCATCTCGTTGAGAGCAGAATGGCTATCTCGGTAAAATTTCGATTTGTCATGCGTGACCCCATGACAGCCGACCGTGTGCCCTTCACTCACCATTCGTTTCACTAGATCTGGCCGAGCTCTCATCTGCGGCTCTAGCATAAAAAATGTCGCCGCCACACCGTGCTGCTTCAACACATTGAGTAGCGCGGCTCCTGATGCCGAGGAAGGGCCGTCGTCAAAGGTTAAGTAGGCTTTCTTGAGTGCGGCCTGGGCGAGAGCCGTATCATCTTCACGCATCCAGCCTGCGGTTGTGCCATGCTGCACGTAAAGCCACTTCTCATTAGAAACGTTGTAAAATTTCTGCTTTACGGTGAGGATTGTGTCTTTCGGAACGGTCTTGAGGATCTTGTAAGCGCTCGATGCACTCGTTCGGATCGCGGCAGATACAGTTGTTTTCACGGTATATGGGCTTACCGAGGTCTGCCGGCTGAACGCAGCCGCTGGGATCCAGCCGGATATCCTTGTGTTTTGGACCTTCAGCCACCTCTCGCCAGATGCGTTTGTAAAATCGACGATGGCGATAACTTCCTCGCCCGCTTTTAACAGGCCGCTCTGTGCGTATGTTACATGCGCCCCTCTGCGGACAACGGTTTCTTTGGTGATGAATCCTTTTTTATTGATGATCGTGGAAACTGCTGAAGAAGCTTGTACATCAGACGGGCGTTCAAGAAACAACAACACGGCGGCTAAACTAATAAAGCACAATAATAACAACCTTAGTCTCAATAGCTTCACCTGCATTCATCTTATTTTTATCCTATGTATACGATGGACGAGGTGAAAAAAGACTGATATGCTCTTCGAGTTTTAAGCTTATCAATGGAGATTTTTGAATGAAGCTGTTAATTTCCGATAGAAAATAACGGTTTAACCTAGACGACACGAAAAAACCAGGCAGCTGCTGAGCAGCGTCTGCCTGGTTGGGTTAGTTTTTGATCTCTGCTTTGTATAGGGTGTATCCGCTTTTGAAGTAGAAGTTTCCTTTTTGGTCGCGGACGAGTTTTTCTGCGTTTTTGCGGATGTGTTCGACTTTTAGGTTTTGCAGGTCGGCGCGGAAGAAGGTTTTTTCAACGGTTCCGTACAGCTTTCCGTCGAGTCCCATCACGAGGCGTCCGTTGCTGAAGACACCTGATGAGGAAGCGGACACGATGGCTGTGATGAACTCGCCGGTAGCAGGATTGTATTTAAAGAGTGTCGCGTCTGCCAATCCGTATATGTTGCCGGATGAATCGGTTGTCAGCGCGGACAGCAGTTTGGCTTTGATCGGCAGGTCAATCACTTCAGGAGCCGCACCCGGATCACTTAGCGGCAGCCGGAAGAACCGCGCGTATTGGTCATAGCTGAAGGCCCCTCCGCCATAGATCGTCGTTCCGCCGTAGAGATAATCGCCCGAGTCGGTCAACGAGATTACACTCTGACCTGGGAACATGTCGATGCGGTCGCTTCTCATACCTGTTTCCGGATCATACACAGTAAACAATCCGCCGATATGACCGTTCCGCGGATGCGATCCGATGTACAGCTTGTTCATTCGCTCTACGCTATGAACCGCAACCGGCCTGTCCATCCCTGCAGAAGATAACGTGAATAGCTCGCGCGGATTGCTGCCGCTTATGCCGAGAAACGGGCTGCCTGGGTTATAGCGCAAAATTTTTGCTGAAGGATATGTCCCGAAGTAGATGCTGTTTCCGAGGACCGCCATCCCTTCTATCTGGCCGATTCCACCATAAAAGTTGCTGATGTTCGTTTCTGGATTGTAAATGCCCACTCCGCCGGATACGAAGCCGCTGGAATACACCTCGCCGCTCGGACCGGAGAACAGGTTATAGATCGAGATTGTTTGTGATGGCACAGGAAGTTCACCGACTTCTGTTTTCCCCGTTGTAAAGTTATGGCGATAGAATTTTCCTGAGTTCCCTGCCAATCCAATCAGCGTATATCCTGGCCATTCTGGACTGTTCAACTGAACAAAGTCCAGTGATACTGCTTCATTCCCCTGCAAGCCTGATGAATAAAGAGCCGCTTGCCTTGTCACCAAATCATAGCGATAAATTTTACCACGGTACGTGTAGTACAACGCCTCTTCAAATGGCGCCTTAGGTGACGTTCCCCGCGATCCGACCTGAAGATCGTTGACGAGCTCGTTCGTCTTCAGATCCATGACCGCCATGCGCTGATCAGGATTTAACTTGGCGAACGCCAAACCATTTTCTACATTTAAATCGTACACGTACGATGCACCTTTAAAATCATCTGGCAAAAGAGCCGTCTTTTCATTCGTCGTCAAATTCCACTTAAATAGGTTAGCTTTGGAGCCGACCCCAACGATGAGATCATTGGTTTCTTGATCCATCGCAAGTGTTCGTAAATACTTCTTGTCTGTCTCGGCTTTTCCAATTTGTTTAAAGCCGGTGTCCTTATGATAGCTAATAACCGATCCGCCATAGGCGGCTCCGATATAGACGGTGCCATCCTTCGTTGTCGCTTCAATGTCCATGATGGATGAATTGTTGTTAATGTTGCTCGCTCTCCCGCGGTCGACAATGGTTCCTTCATCCGGATGATAGCTGTACAGCCTGAAGTTCGGTGTACCGCCTACCCAGACCGTCCCATCCGGACCTACATCCAATCCCCAAGCAGTCGTTGCGTTAGCTAGGCTCTCGATGTCACGAAGGGTGTTGGTTTTCAAGTCGATGACAGCCATCTGAGCCGGGTTTCCTTGAAGGAGAACATACATCAGGGCGTTTCCGTCTTTATCCACTCCGGTCGCACCTTGAATGGCCACGGTTTTCGTCACTTGTGTGCCAAGGCTCGTGTACACCGCTTCAACAGGTGGAGGTGGCGGCGGCGGTGGCGGAACCGGCGGCTTTTCAGGCTGTTTTGGCGGCTCTGGTTTGACTACCGGCTTTTCAGGCGGCTTCGGCTTTACTTGATTATGGTTCAGCTTATCAAGCTTTGCTTTAGATGGGGTCCGGTACGTCACGTATCCTTTCTTGTTAGGGATGTAATGATTGCCGCCTAAACCGAACTGGCCGCCAAATTCTTTTTCAAACTTATAAATGCGGTAGTTTTCTTTTGGATTCAACACACGGACAAACGTTAGCTTGCCGTTTTCTTTCTTATATAAATTGATCTTTTTAATTATGGTAAGTGCGCCGACTTGCCCTTTCTTTAAAGGCTTTCCTTCCCAGTATACGGGCTCATGATGAGCATGAGCACCAGCTGGAAACAACAAGCCAATCGCCAATGCTGTTCCTAACCATGCTGTCCTGATTTTTCCCCTCATTACAATCTCCTTTATTTTCCTTTTAGTCGCTATTGTAAAATATCGGTTAAAAAAACAGAATTACAAGCTTTTTTGGCAAATTAATTTAAGAAATTGGTTTGGGTCGATTTGATTTCATTTCGGGGTCCGGTACTCATGGGCACCATTCCGTTGTGACGCTGGAGTTTTGCCCATGAGTACCGGACCCCATTACTTCCTCTGTTATCATTTACCAATAAACGCAAAAAATCCTTTTCAGCCATAAAGCTGAAAAGGATTTTCACGATAATTAGATCTCTTTTTTGATCAAGCTTGCGACAAGGACGTACCGTTCAGGCGCTGCCCCAACGTATGTGAACGGGTAACACGTACTCACGGTCAAGGTCGCACGTGGCATTGGAACGATCACCGATCGGTCTTCCTTATCCACGATGCGTACCTGGCGCACTTTGTACGTGAACGTGCCAGCCGACGTCTGCACCACGAGCTCATCGCCTTTGCCCACTTCGCCTAGACGGCGAAACACGGTATCACGATGGCCGGACAGAACCGAGTTGTCTTTTTCTCCTGGCAGTACACTGTCCGCAAAATGGCCGACGCCTTTTTCAAGTTCATCCTCATTCGTTCCATGATAAATGGAAATCGATGCGTCAAGCTTTGGAATAATGAGCTTTCCGATGTCGTCTCCAATGCTCGGACGGACCGGATACAGCTCATCCTCACTCGCCTCTGTCTTCTCTTTTTCTCTCTCTTTTTCTGCAGAGGCGCTGACCTTCACTTCTGCTTTTCCAGCGGCATCTAACACCTTAAAAGCGAAATAGCCTTTCGCGAACTGATACACGCTGGTCGTCGTGAACCACGCTCCTCCAGCGATCAGGCTCACGGCTATACTCATCAAGATGATGCGCTTTTTCATATGTCAAACCCCCGGTAAAGATTATGCAGAGCGTACGCGGCGATACATCACAACACCAGCAGCCATCACGCCAAGACCAGCCAATGCCCAGCCCATGTCGTTAGACGCTGTTTTTGGAAGCTTCGCGCCTTTGACTGTTTTAGGAGCAGCTGGCTTTTTTGCCGGCTTCACGGCATCCTTGATGTTGTTTCCTGTGTCTTTAATGATGTCTGAACCGATATCTTCTGGCGTGAGCTTGATATCAGCCAAGAACTCACCCGTTTCGCGGTTGTATAGCTCAATGATCAAAGCCAAGCTTTGAACTTCTTCTTCATCCATCAAGATCAGGTCACGGTATGAAATTTCTTGTTCTGTGCCATCTTTGCCAACTAGGAAGAATTTAGCGTCGATCTTCAGCATCACAGCGAGTTCCTTCGTTAATGTCAGAAGCTCTGTGATTTGCTCGTCTGTTAGATCCTTCGCGCTTTCGAAGTCTTCAAACGCCATCATTTGCTCGGCGATCGCGTTCAGCTTTTCTTCGTTTTCTGGCTTAGAAAGCTCTTCGTCTAGTGATTCCATGTGTGCTGTCAAACGTTCGATTTCTTCTCTCGTCAGGTCAAGCTCAGCAGCCATCGCCTCGAAGAACTCTTCGTCGAACTCCATCGCGTCTTCGCCTTCTTCATAGCCAAGGTATTCGCTCGCTGCGAACGCCGCGTCATCCACGTAGATATAGTTGTCGATGCTGTCATCGTTTTCTTCCAAAACTTCCACAACATCTGCTTCGAAATCTTCATTCAACTGCTCAAGGTTAGAAAGGTCGGCCTTGATCACTTCACCAAGGTACGATTCCATTTCTTCCACGTCTTCAAATCCATCAATTCCGTCTTCAATCCAGCTTACATCGATAAGGTATGTATTGAACTCATCTAAAGTAAGAGAATCTAACCCGCGTTCTGTTTTCACTTTTTCCAAGTACGCCTGAAGCTCAGCTTCGTCTACTTGGGCAAATGCTGCTGTTGGGATGAAGGCAAGCATCATCATAACAGCCGTTAATAAAGCAGCTAACTTTTTCATTCCTACAATTGTCCCCCTATTTTCATTTAGTGTTTTACTAAAATAGTATAAACGATAGCGAAAACTAGCGAAATATATAATTTTTACTATTTATTTCTAGTTTTTCATGATTTTTTAAAATAGTGTCGGATATTGTCGAATTTTTCATCCCCAGCCCATGTATACCGCGATTCTTCCACTATAACCGTTCCAAACTTTGTCGAAAGAAAAGTAGACATTTATTGTCGATATACTGTAAATCGGTCTCATGTTTTTCTGTAAATACTTATCTTACATTCGTTCCAGTTTTCTTTCAGCTCAGCAAAATCAACAATCTTCCAAGGATTGAAGAAGGTTTGACCGCTTTTGTTAAAGAATAGTTCATCTCCAATGTGATAGGCGGCGTGTTGAATGACGCCTTGCCTGTTCTCCCATATCGCAATATCCCCTTGCACAAGCTCTTCGCTGGATGTCAGAGAATAGCTGGCCTGTTTCAGCCTCATAATAAACGTTTGGTGATGCACCCATTCATGAATCATCCATTCCTGTTGTGTGATGGCAAATAACACCGCAGATAAACAATTACTTCCCGAATGGGAGGGGAAGGTGTTGGCGAATTTCTTCAAATAGAAAGGAGCATGTTCTGGATACTCGCAACAGCTCCACGTCTCCCATTGACGAGCAATTTCTGTCATGAGCGCTGATTTTATAGGATAAGAAAGCTCTTCCCATATAGCTCTTTGAAGGACAAGGTGAGGCTGGTTATCGCTTTCAATAACATACTCGTTAATTTCAGATGGCAGTATGAATGACGTGGGAAGAGGATAGATCAGCCCTCGTCCATTTTTCATCTGCATATGAAAAAGATGTGTTTTCTTTTCAGCAGGAAGTGTGGTTATCCAATCCTTCGGTGCCACCAGAACATATGGCACGTCTTTCGATATGTTCCAATACTCATAGCTATTGGCGAGCTGGATCTGATTAAACGAATGATGTGCCTTGAATTCTTCTCGTGGAATGACAAGAACAGTGTGCAAATATTCTTCCAAGCTAGTTAACTCTTGCTCAGAAAGAAAAAACAAGTCATTTTCAGGAACAAAACTCTTGATCCACTTCTCCAAAGTTTCCTGAGATGGCCGAATTTCAATCTTCAATAAAATACGCCCTCCTAGAATTACACCGTCTTCAAAGAAAAAATCGCAACAAACAGACGGTTGCGATTAAATCGTTACTTAAAATATTATTAAGCCCGCTTCACAATCACCTTCGTCGGCACGCTGACGTTACCCGCGCCATCCTTCACAGTTACCGTTAACGTTGTACCCGCTTTTTGAACGGTCATCGGTATGGAGAATGTTCCCGTCTTTGAAATCTTTGCCGACGCGATGACCTTCGTGCCGTTCTTAACATAAATGGTGCCCTTGCGCTCGGCTTTTCCTGTCATCACCTTATCGTTGCTGTCAAAGCGGTTGACGATCGGAGCAGGCGGTGGCGTCGTATCCATCTCGGTCACCTTGAACACATAGTTGCCTGGACTCCAATGGCTATTGTTTTCGTAGATTTGGAAGAAGTACGTGCCTGGGTCTATCCACTGCATCGTCGTTTCTTTCTCATTGATCTCCGTGCCGTCAATGACTCGTTCGCCACTGCCGTTCTTATCGATCCAAAGCACACTGTCCATGTAATACAGGTTGCTGATGTCGACCTTGATCTTCATCTTTCGGCTGACGGTCAGCTTAAAGTAATCCGTGTCCCAAGGCAGATGAAACTTATCAAGGTAAGAGGTGTTTAGTTTAATTGGCAGTGCACCTGTACGTTCGTCGCCCGCATCTCCCGTAATGGCTGGCATGACGCCCTGAACGGCTCCAAGCGTGTTCACGCGGCCATAGCCGTAATAGACTTGCCAAAATGGAAACCCGAGCTTAACCGCTGATTTTTGCATCAAATATTCAATCTGCTGCGGCGTGAGATCCGGCTGTTTCGCTAGCATCAGTGCCGCCACTCCGCTCACGAACGGTGCCGAGAACGAGGTGCCGTCGACCATCTCGTAGCCGTTGTTCAGCTTCGTCGACCAGATTTCCGCTCCTGGCGCCACCAAATCAAGCCGCTCTCCCCAGTTCGAAAAGTCGGTCACTTCATCGTTCTTATCCGAAGCTCCTGCACTGAGGACGAACTCGAACGCCGCTGGATACGATACGCGCTCGTCTTCGTTACCCGAAGCCGCCACGATCACGATGCCCTTTTTATATGCTTCAAACAGCGCATCGTATTCTTGTTCTGAATAATCATATCCGCCAAACGACAGGTTGATCACGTCGGCTCCTAGCTCGATCGCCTTGTAGACGCCTTCAATCACATTGCTGGACGAAATATCCGTCGCACCGCCAACCCGAATCGGCAGAACCTTCACGTTCGGATGATTGCCTGCAACACCCGCGATCCCGGCTCCATTGTTCGCCTGGCCAGCAATTACCCCGGCCACTGCCGTACCATGGCCGACCACATAATCAGACGGGTCGCTGTCATCGCCATGCGTGTCATAGCCTGGAAGCAATCTATCCTTTAGGTCACGATGTCTTGGGTCGATGCCCGAATCGAGCACCGCCACAATGACCTCGTTCTCCTGCGGGACAAGGCTCCACGCATCTGTCGTTTTCGTTAACGGCAGGTGATATTGCTTGCTGAAATACGGATCGTTCGTTACAGGTCCAAGAATCTTTTTCGTGTGATCCGGCTGCGCGGAGGATATGCGTTTGTCGTCATTCAGCTTTTCTACCGTTCTCTTATAATTCTTTCCAGACGGCACCTTCACGATATAGATGCCTTTCTTAGATAAAATGCGCGGAGTTTTCATCGCCTGCACGCCATATGTCTTCGCGAGCTCGGTAACCGAAGATGACGTTTCAATCATGATCTGCCGGTTGGAAGGCACGCTATACGACGCCTGCTTCTCAATGTTTTGCTTCATCCTCCGCTGTGACGTTTCATCAGCACTCGCGGTAAAGGCGTTCATCGGCAGCAGCGAAACCGCCAAAGCGGCAGAAAGGATCCATTTTGTTTTCATGGTCGAAGCTCCTTGTTTGTTTATTTTAAGTAATCTCGCTCTAGTATTAAATCCGAAAGCTTTAGTCGCAGCTCGGTCTCCTTATACCCTTCCTCACAGAGTGAGAGGTCAGCAGTTGATCGGCTCTTAAAATCATAGCAATGCCCTTGCTCGAAGCGGCTATCATCAGCATCAGGAACAAAATAATGATTGCCATCGGTAAAGCTGTTGTTGCGGAACGACACGATGCCATTGTCGCGGAACAAATTGTCACCCATCCGGTAGTTTTTATCACTCTGAATCCCGAGCAGATGCGTGATGGTCGGACTAAGATCGATCTGTCCTCCCGCTCTTGGCAGCTCTGTTTTCTTATTTTCATTCGGAAGGTGAACGATTAGCGGTACAGAAGCACGCACTCGGTTCACGTCAAGGTCGCTGTCACTGCCGCCGGCAAATTTCAGCGCCTCTGAGCCTGGTGTGATGAGTCCCGAATCATGGTCACCGTATAACAGGATAATGGAATTTTCCCAAAGTCCGTCCTGCTTCAGCTTCTGGAAGAACAGACCGAGCGCTTCGTCTGTGTAATGAACCGTGTGCAAATAGTTCTTGAACACTTCATTTTCAAAGCCATCCACGTTCAGCTTCTTCAAATTGTCCGGTATCTCGAACGGATAATGACTCGTGATCGAAATCAGGAACGAGTAAAACGGCTCGTTCAAGTCCTTCATCATATCCGCCGACTGCAAAAAGAAGTCGCGGTCGTTCGTGGACCAGCCAATTTTCGGTCCAGAAAAATACTTGTCGCTGTAGAACTTATCAAAGCTGATGTTGTTGTACATCACATGACGGTTCCAAAAGCCCGGCTTATACGCATGAAAGACCGTCGTCTCATACCCGTTATCCTTTAATATTTCGGGCAAGGAGTGATATCGGTTTCTCGGATACTTCACATACGCGGACCCAGTCGACACCGGATACAGCGAGTTGTTCGCCGCAAACTCCGCATCTGACGTCCTGCCGTTTCCGGTCTGGTGATAAAAGTTCGGGAAATACACGCTAGTTTTCAGCAATTCATTCAGGTTCGGCGTGATTTCCTCGCCGTTCACCTTGTTGTTCAGCACGAATGTCTGAAACGCCTCGAGCTGAATCAAGATCACGTTCTTGTCCTTGGCGATGCCCTGGTAATCGGTCGGCTCCTCTAATGTCGCTTGATGCGATTGAAACCATGTCTCCAGCTCACTCGCCTGACTTGCCGGCAGCGCCTCGCCCTGCGCGGACATCCGTTTGACCGATCGGTACACATCAAACGCATGAAACCCGAACAGCCCGGTCACATTGTAAATATGTACGTTCGACAGCGTCTTTTTCAGCAGTAGCCCGTTCATGCTCGAGATGTAATAGTACAGCGGATAGAAAAACAGTGTTGATCCGATCGCGAATACCGCCGTCCCTGCCGTCAGTCGGCGGAAAAAGCGCGGCCATGTGAACGCACTGGATTCCATTTTCCTCAGCACGAGTATTAATATAGGAAGAAACACGATCGTATCTGCGACAAACCAAAGATCTGACCAGCGGAACAGCTCAAAGATGCTCGATCCGAGCGACGACACTTGGCCGATCTGATACAGAACATCGAGCGAGACCAAATCCCAGAAAAATCGATAGTAGAGTAGATCAGACAAGATTACGAAAGAAAGAACAGCGTTTAGGACGAAAAGTGCGATCAGGCGCTTTCTTCTTGAAAGAAAGAAAACCCAGAACGACAGCAGCAGCCCCGCGCCTAAGCTGACGAGAAAGATCGCGTTCATGACCGTGGCAAACTGCGCGCCCTCAAACAGCATGCTGTACAGCTTCTTAAAATAACCCGACACCCCACCCCTGAAGAAAACCGAGTTCGTGTACTTGGTAAGAAAGTAGAGTTTGAGCAAATAGAGTAAGAGAAACAACACATAATCACATTGTTTCAGACAAAATAAGAAAAAGCGCCGTGAAATTTCAATAACCGATGAACGCACGCAACAAGCCACCTTTAAGTTTATGGGTAAAGCGCAAAAATATGTAAATAGTATCTGTAGTATAACAAATTATTGATAGGTAAAGAGGATAATTTGTGATGGGAAATGTGCTGTTGTTAGGTGGTGTGGGTGTGGTCGGCTGGTGAGGGGTGCTGCGGCTGAGGATTTGGGATTTTCGGGCGAGATTTAGGTTTTTTCGGCCGAAAATCAAGTCCTTTCGGGCGAGATTTTTGATTTGCGGGCGAGATTCAAGTTTTTTCGGGCAAGACATGATTTCGCCCCAACAATCACACTAAAAAAAGCTGCCCCCACAAAGAGACAGCCTCCCAATCTACTATTTCTCCACAACCACCCGAGCGGCTTTACTCACATTCCCCGCTCCGTCCTTCGCGGTCACGAAAAGTACCGTACCCCCAATTTGTTTTGGGATCGTCACCGAGAATGCGCCATCTGATCCGGCTCGTGTCCATCCGATGGTCGTGCCGCCACGCTTTACGGCGACAATCGCTTTTTTCTCTGCCGTTCCAGTTACGGCTGTAGACGAACTATCCACCGCGTTCACCTTTGGCGCAGGAGGAACGGTCGTGTCGAGCTCTGTGATTTTCAGCGTATATGGCGTCACATCATTCCAATGATAATTGGACTCATAGACGTTCACATAATAAATTCCCGGATTTAGCTGATGCACCAAATTTTCTTTTTGGCTGATGCCGGCTTTATCCTGCATCTTTACTTGATTCGCCTGGCGGTACGCATATTTGTCGACCCACACCGCTCCGTCCATTCCGGCAACGCTGCTCAGTTCAATCTTCACGCTCATGCTTCTCGACACCGTCAGCTTGAACCAGTCACTGTCACCAGGCAGATGGTATTTATCCGTCATTGGCTTGTTCAGCGAGATTGGTTTCGCTTTCGTACGCACTCCTCCGGCATCACCTGCTAAATTCGGCGGCAATACGGTAAATGGCTTGAGTGCATCCGCCCGGCCGTATCCTGAAAACGAGTTCCACAGCTCGGAATAGACAGACCGCTTGGCGGCACCTTTTTCGAGCTTGTATTCAAGTAAAGCGGGCGACAGTTCTGGCTGCTGAGCTAACAGCAGCGACGCCATTCCGCTCACAATCGGTGTGGCGAACGATGTACCGTCTGCGTATTCATATCCGCCAAGACTTGTCGAGTTAATGCTCTCACCCGGTGCGGTGATATCCAGCATCGGGCCATAATTCGAAAAGTCGGTCACAAAATCGTTCTTATCCGTCGCCCCGACACTGAGCGTTTCCGGGTAAGCTGCCGGGTACAAGACATCCGAGTCCTCGTTTCCTGCTGCCGCAACAACAAGAATACCCGACCGGTAGGCGTCGCGCACGGCGCGGTAATACAGATCGCTTCGCTTCACACCGCCAAGACTCATGTTAATGATGTCGGCTTTCTGACTGATCGCATAATACATTCCTTCTATTATATCTGTATGGCTCGCCCGTCCGTATTTATCCGACACCTTGACCGGCAGAATTTTGGCATACGGGTTGATGCCCGACACACCGAGGCTGTTGTTCAAACGTGCCGCAATGATTCCCGCGACAAGCGTCCCATGACCCTGGTCGTCCATCGGATTCGCATCCTCGTGCACCGTATCGTAGCCTGGCAATATATTTCCTTTTAGGTCGGGGTGATTGTAATCCACTCCCGAATCAAGCACGGCGACTGTCACCTTTTTCTTTGCCTTCACCTCGTTCCAGGCGAGAGGAACATTCGTTTTTTGCAAATACCATTGCCGGCTGTAATATTTATCGTTCGGCCGCGACAGCGCCTGTTTTTTATAATCCGGTTCAATGCTTTCTACGGCTGAACTGTTTCTTATCTTCTTTAACGTGCTGTCATAGTCCTGATCTTCTGGAATTTGTACGATCTGCATTCCCTGTTCCATTAGGATGGCCGGGGTTTCTACAAGCTTGATACTCACAGCAGGCAGCGTCTTCAATCGGCCATCTCTCCATTTTAAAAGGGCACGCCGGTCATTAATGTCTTTCATGTTACTCCGGCTCAACAAATACGAGTCGGATGCTTGCTCTTCCATCTTGTGCTTGAAGCTTTCTGCTCTGCGGTCCGCATTTTCATCGGCATAGCCGAATGCAGGACATTGTAAGAATAGAGCCGCAGACAACGATGCTAGCGTTAAACGTTTTTTCACAGTGACCCCTCCAGTACTTGTTATATCGACGAAAGGGGAATGAGTTTTTAGGATAATATTTTGAAAACATAATAAAATTCTACATAAAAAACTGCCTCATAAGAGACAGCTTGGAAAGGATTGCTATTCACTTGGTGCCCAAATTGCAATGTCATCACCAGGAGTTGCGACAATCAGCCATTGATCGCCAGCATGTTCAATACCGTCACCGGCCTGCCAGCATTCATACATGCGGTGATGGCCGTTCACAAATAGGGTTTGACCCGATTGAAAAACGAGGAACAAATGCGGAACCGTCTCTCCGACTCTAACATCCACCACTTTTTCTCTCTGTAATGGAAAAACGATATGAGAAACCTCCTCTTTCGTTAACGCTCTCATCTCATCCTCCGAGTCAGGATAATGAGTTTCTCCTGGCGGAAAAATATCCCACTTAGACTCAATGTTTAACCATACATCACGTGGTTGATGATCGCTTCGATCCACATTCTTAAATTTAAGCAGAATTGGACTTGATTCTGTCCCGAATACCACTTCATCCAATTGACTGTTTTTAAACAGCTGTTTAAGTGCTTTTTCGCAATCGTTTTTTAATTCGCTATCCATAAAATAAACACCTTTCTCATTTTGGGAGTTCCCGCTGTTCTTTATTAATTCGGTTCGGCAAGAGTATGCTTATTATATCTGGCTCAACTGAATTTATCGCAGCACGATTAAATACCTTTTTATATGTAATTCACTACTTAGGCCAAAGCCCAATTTTTCATTGTTTGAACAGCCTCAAAATTCGGGAATTCATTATATCTCGATTGCAGTATTTTAATTCCGTTTTCAATGTTTTTAAAGTTTGGCGTGGTCATAATAATGTCCCGTTGAGCTAGATCTACATCATTTAATATCGATACAATTTCCTTAGCCATCTTTTTATCTGTATCAGATAAAACACTTGTATAATCTGGTGTTAGTAAGAAAACTTTCACTAAATCTCTAGTAAACATGGATTCTAATATATACACTCCTCTTTTCATGGATAATCTATAAAACTCTATGACCATTTCTTCAAGTTTTATATAATTTTCTTCATAAATCTTTTCTTTCTTTATCATTTCTTGATATAACGGCCATATATTAACGGCTAGGTCAATCATCGCTTCATTAATGTCACTTAATAGAACAAATCCTCGTTTAAACTCATCAACATCTTTTCGTCCTTGTTCAGCGTTTACAAGGTCACTTAGTTTAGGTTTAATTAAGTCAGCAATTCTAGGATATTCCTCTGAAAGATGCTTAAATGTTCGAATTTTTTCGTCGTGAAGAAGAGCATCAATCATCTTACGCGAGCCATGAACACATAAAAATGTATGATAGATTCGCAGAATTTCAATTGTACGATCCCGATTTTGAACAATCATTCCGTTGGGATGCATAACGACAATCTTTTTGAAATTTTTTTTCTGAAGAGGGCCATAGATTGTGACGATTTGATACGTGCTTCCTTTCCATTCGATATTCATGCTCCCATCATATGAATGGAGGAATCCTCCGTACTTTTTAGCCGTCTCTTTTACTGGTCCCTCTGCGGGTTTCATAATCGGTAAGTCTCTCATAGACATGCTCCTCTTTCGTTAACGGTCTCATCTCATCCTCGGAGTCAGGGTAAGAGGTCTCTCCTGGCGGAAAAACATCCCACTTAGACTCAATATTTAACCATACATCACGTGGTTGATGATCGCTTCGATCCTCATTTTTAAATTTAAGCAGAATCGGACTTGATTCTGTCCCGAATACCACTTCATCCAATTGACTGTTTTTAAACAGATGTTTAAGTGCTTTTTCGCAATCGTTTTTTAATTGAATGTCCATGAAATGGCACACCTCTTATCACTTCAATCCGATAAATAAATAGATCTCTTAAATATAAACAAAGGCTGCGGCGTCTTGAGTTGCCGTAGCCGAGACTGCAAGATCAATTATACGAACAATTTATTACTTCTGCACAACTGCCTTCACTGCTTTGCTCACATTCCCCGCTGCATCCTTCGCCGTCACATATAGCACTGTGCCAGCTTTCTGTTTCGCGATACGAGCGGAAAAAGCTCCCGCAGAATTAACAGTAGCGGTTCCGATGACCGTCGATTCGCGCTTTACCGTCACAGTTGCTCCTTTTTCCGCCTTGCCTGCTACTGCAGTGGATTTCGCGGTAATTCTGTTTACGATTGGAGGTACCGGTGGCATTGTATCAAGTTCTATTACTTTCAATGAATATGGCTGAACATATGTAATTCTCGGACCCTTTAAAGATTTCGACCAATATCCAGATAATTTATTCAACATTTTAAAGACATCTTTACTTATTCATTACCTTCTCAGGCTAAAGCCCATTTTTGAATGGTTGTATCCGTTTCAAGTTTTAAGAAATCCTCACACCTGGATTTCAAAATTTTGATTCCATTTTCAACATCTTTGAAGTTAGGGGTAGACATAATAGTATCCCATTGAGCTTGCACCGTATCATCTATGGCAGATACAATTTTTTTTGCAATTATTTTATCCGACTCACTTAAATGACGTGTATAATCCGGTGTAAGTAAAAATACTTTTACAATATCCCTGTCATATAGAGATTCCAATAAATATATCCCCCTTTTCATAGATAGCCTATTTAACTCCAAGACCATTTCCTCAATCCGTTTGTACCTTTCTTCAAGAATTACTTCTTCCTTAATCACCTCTTGATAAAACGGCCACAAATTGGATGCTAGATCAATCATCGCCTCGTTAATGTCACTTAAAAGAGCAAACCCCTCTTTAAACGAATCAACATGGTCCCTACCTTTTTTTTCATTTGCTAGATCACTTAGTTTAGGTTTAATTAAGTGAGCAATTCTAGGATATTCTTGGGACAACGATTTAACCGTTCTGATTTTTTCGTCATGGATAAGGCCATCAATCATGTTACGGGATAGGTGAATACTTAAGAAAGTATGATAGATTCGCAGAATTTCAATTGTACGATCCCGATTTTGAACAATCATTCCGTTGGGATGCATAACGACAATCTTTTTAAAATTCTTTTTCTGAAGAGGGCCATAGATTGTGACGATTTGATACGTGCTTCCTTTCCATTCGATATTCAAGCTCCTATCATAGGAATGGAGGAATCCTCCGTACTTTTTAGCCGTCTCTTTTACTGGTCCCTCTGCTGGTTTCATAATCGGTAAGTCTCTCATAGACATGACCTCCTTTAAGAACTGAAAATAAATATTCCTACTTCAATAAATACCGGTCCTAAAATAAAAATGGCTGTTGCAGGAAAAGCTAAAAGCAATAAAGGAAAGAAAAGCTTCATAGAGGCTTTTTCTCCAAGTCCTTGTGCATAGCTTTTCCGGTTCTCCCATACTTCTTTCTCCTCGTTTGTTAAATAAAAGAGTGATACATGAAGATTCTCTTTTCATTCCTTGTGAAAGGAAGAAACAAATTGGTCGGGCTCTTCCACCTGGCATCTTGCACCATTTTCTCTTTATTCAAAGCTACCGCTACTCGTTTTTAATTCTTTGTGCTCTTTCTAAATTACATTTTCATTGGAAAATACCAAAAAACCAGTCTCCTTCTCGTTGAAGGAGGCTGGTAATTTTATTTAACTTTAATGGCTATTGATTTCCCTTTATTCCCTGCGTTGTCTATGGCAGATGGAAAGTTCAAATTTTTCATAATTATTCAATTAAAGGTAAAGATTACTATATAACCAGTATAATAGAACCTATCTTCTGTGTAAAAACAAAATTTAGACTATACTACCACCTTTATCTCTGTCCCAATTGTATATAAATAAGGTCCAACATAAATGGATTAATTTTAAAAAAGAAGCTCCAGCAAACACAATGGCTGGAGCTTCTCTCAGAGTCTCTTTTATTTCACATACCCCGCCCATCGTCTGTAATAGGTGAGGTAGGTTTTGTCGTTGGAAATGGTGTATAGGGCGTGCATTTGGAAGATGTGGATCGCGTGGTACATTGGGACGACGTGCGGCTGCTGTTTCATGGTGAGGTGGCTGAGGTCGTAGGAAGTGAAGCCGCCGATGTCGTACTTCGGCAAAATTTTCTTGAGTGCGACCAGCCCTTTTTGCTGCAAATAGTACTGCGCCGTCTTTTGGCCGTAATCTGCCTTTACGCCAAGCTTCATCAACATTAAAGCCCCGAATTAGACGCTGATTCGGGGCTTATCTATTAATCTACATATTTCGCCCAGCGTTTATGGTAGCTGAGGAATTGGCACGACGTGAGGCTGCTGCTTTCTCGTAAGGCGCCTCAACTCATAGAACGTGAAGCCGCCGATGTCGTATTTGGGTAAAATTACCATTAACACCTTGATGCCATGTTGTGAGCGCTTCCGCGCTTTTTTACTTCATCCAGTCATACAGACCGAACAATCTATACACATTTGCGTTCAGCGTGAGATTATTAGGTGTCCTCGAAGAATTCCATATTGTTTAGACAACGCGCCCATGGAATCTTTCTTTGGCCATTTTAAAGATGAAGTAGATGCCACTACACGCAACACCGTACAGGAATTAAGACGCAAAGTGGAAGACTACATGGACTATTACAATTCTGCCCGCTATTAGTGGGGATTAAAAAAGATGACCCCGGAACAATACCGAGGCCATCTACTAGCACCATAATTGTAGTCTTTTTATAAACTGTCTAATTTTTTGGTAACAGTTCACTCTGTCTTTACTTTTTCTGTTTATAACCTACTTCAAGATAAAGACTGCCACTTTTTTCGCTAAAAGAAGCTGTAACCAATCTGCCATTAGCAGTAAATTTTCTAGGTACATCCGTGTTAAAGTAATTCCACACCTTAACAGCATCTTTTCCAAAGTATAATTTGAACAACTCCATTGAAACAATAGGAATTCGATAAGCCTGCTTCAAATATCCATTAGCATCTCCATCCCACATTCTATAAGCAAACATTACCTCCGACTGACCGCTTCCATCATGAATTGCTATTGAATTTGGAGCTCCTTGAATACTATAATCGTGTCCACCAGCTTTAAATCCAAGTTCTCGTTCCAACGTCTTAAGGTTGGACTGATGGTTTGGACTCCAAGCTGATTTAAGAACTGGAGCGACCCACCCATCCGGATACCATTTCCCTTCTGTTCCATCAAACTTCCCTATTGCGGCATACTTACTTTGTATCCAACCTCTTTTGCTTCCAATTCTCACTTGATACCATCCATTTTGAGATGCTATGATAAAGATATTTTGATGCTCCTTAAATGAACCAATCCGTTTGCTTTTCTCACTTTGTGTTGAGTAAACTTTTTGATTAATATAGGAACGAGCATCATCATAGATGAGTTTTACTGGTTTTACCCCTGATGGTAGTTTTCCCACATAAATAGTTGTTGTATCTTCCCCTTCTACCACAGTGACGGGGTAGTTCGCACCAAGTGGGTCTGAGATGAAATCAATCGGTACAAACATGTGGTTGTCCTTGACAATCGCCTTCATTTTCATATCAGTCACGACACCATTTACCGTTTTAGTCTTTAAAGGAATCCCCCTGTTTTTACCCTTAGTGTAACTTGAACCGTATATGTTCTCCTCGCGAATATGCATTGTAGAGTAGTTTTTTCTTTGTACATACAATACCTTTGATTCCCACATTTTCACCAGACGTTCCTTGTACTGTGTTGCTATCCAATCCAATGGTAGATAGTAAGTACCGCCTGAATCATAAGGTTTACCTTCTAATAAGAATGGTTGTAAGTCCGGATCCGATACGACCTCATTATCGAACTTGAACACAAGTGAAGTTGCACTAACCTTTTCTGAAATGTAAGGAAATAAACTCAACAATAAAATAATAATTAAAAGAAATTTCTTCATAAATTACCTCCTATAGTTTAATCCACCAAAATTAACATCAACTTATACATGAAAATGTTTCTTTAAAATATCAAAAAACCAGTCTCCTTCTCGTTGAAGGAGGCTGGTAAATATTATTTAACTTTTATTGTTATTGTTTTCCCTTTGTTGCCTACGCTGTCTTTAGCAAATAGAACAATGGTTGTTCCCTTTTTTTGATTTTTAATTTTCAAGCTAAATTTCCCTTTTGCATCAGCCTTGCCTGCCCCAATGATCTTGCTGCCCACTTGAGCATAAACGGTTGATCCTGCTTCAGACCGACCAGAAATCGTTTTTGATGTAGCTTTTACTCCATTCACTGCAGGAGCCGCAGGGGCAATTTTGTCAACTACCGTTATTGTTACATTTTTCGTTCCATATAGATTCTTTGCACTGATTTCCACTTTAGCACCCGCATTTTGCTTAGGAATGTTAGCTGAGAAATCGCCTTTATGATTAGAAGCCGTCTTATAATCTTTTCCTGCTAACTTTAACACTACTTCAGTATATGGGGCTGTTTTCCCTACAACTTTGGTAGTTAAGTTCGTTACCGGACTTACTGTTAAATTTGGAAGAAGACTAGGCGCTGTGACTGTAAGTTTATACTTACCAGAATTCAAAGTATACTCACTGTTATTGAACACTTTTATATAGTAATTTCCTGGTTTCAAGGTAATGCTTTCAATATACTTTGCCGGATTTTGTGAATCACCGCTGAAGTAATCACTTGTTACTTTATTGTTTTCTTCATCATACACAACAATTGACGTTGTTGAATCTACGTAAGAAGTAAGATCTACTTTGACTTCCATTGTTCTCTGAACTGAAACCTTGTAAAAATCAGATGAATCGTTCCAAGACAGAAATCCTGTTATTGGCTGGTAAAAGGTGATGGACTGCGCTTCTACTGTACCGTTGTTCGGTTCGGTATCATTATTTCCAGCATAATTAATGCTTGTTGTAAGCTGATATTTTCCAGTGTTTAAAGTATATTCTGAATTGTTATAGATAGATATGTAATAATTCCCCGGTTCTAAATCGACATAATTGTTATATTTAGCAGGGGAGAGGGAACTGCCATTAAAATAATCACTAAATACTTTTTCGTTTTCTTCATCGGTCATTTTAATTGTGGTAGTAGAATCCACGAATGATGATAAATTCACATGTACTCTTCCCGCTTTATCAACAGTCAATTTATAAACATCTACTGAGTCATTCCAAGATAAAAAACCTGTAACAGATTTGTTATAGAAAAGAGGCTGAGCTTCAACAGTACCATTATTGGGCTCTGCTTCATTATTACCAGCCTGTGAAAAAGACACTTGAAGTGTGAAATCACCTGTATGCTTCAAATATTCATTGTATTCTCCAACCTTCAAGCGGTATGTCCCTGCCTCAAGATCAACCCAGTCGTTATGCTTACCTGGAGTAGAAGAAGAACTTGTAAAGTAGTCTCCAAAAACTTTAACATTGTTGCTGTCATATAATTTGAAGTGGGTGGTTGATTTTACATAAGAAGTGATGTCAATGGATACCCTCCCTGCACTTGGCACTGTGAAAAAGAACTCTTTTTCCTGTTCTTGTTCAGTAAGTGAACCAGAGACAAAAGTTAGGACTCCATTTGCTGCTTGTACGTTTTCAACTTGGAAGATAGAAATGAGAAGAAAAGTAAGTGCAGTTAGTGTAATAACGATTTTGTTTAATTTAAACATCATGTACCCTCCTTGTTATTAACTGATTCTTTGTTTAACGTTATGCGGCATTTGTGTATTCTGCGAGTTGTTTCGCTTCTTTTAGACCCTTTACAATTTTCATTACCTGAAATGGAAGTACAAATACTCCAATTACCATAGACAATCCTAATTTAATTAAGAAATAGATGACCCAGCCCATTAATGGCATGAATAGAAAGATATTTGGAGTAATCTTATTCAATGCACTCCATCCCCACGGTACACCTGCCAATGCAATAGCTAACATAAAGCCTTCTGTTAATCCAAAGGCAAATAATACAGTCATAATAATGGCATTACGAATTAATATGGATTTCTGTTCGCTTACTTGGTTTAGTACGCACGAATCGCATGATGGATAGGTAAATTTTTCACTGCAATTTGGACATAATGCCTTTCCGCAAACCGTACATGTCGAAACCGCGTCCATTTCATAATGTTTATAGCATTTCATTTTAGACTCCCCCTCGTTGTTTTGTTACTTTAATAACTTCCTATTTCTATCAACCTCCCAAACAAAAAAGCCATGGCTAAACAGCCACAGCATACTTAAGAACTATGGCAACCTGACGATCATAGCGTAAAACGCCTTAGACTCACGGCTTTGCGTCCTTCCCTTTCGAAAAGTTTGCCTTTTTCATAATTATTCAATTAAAGGTAAATATTACTATACACTTAGTATAATGGAACCTATTTCCTATGTAAACACTAAAATATATAGGCTATTTTTCCACCTTTAGATCTGTGCTAATTGTAGGTGTTTACGCTAAGCCCAAACATTAATGGGTTCATTAAAAAAAGAAAAGCTCCAGCAAACACAATAGCTAGAGCTTCTCTCATCATCTCTTTTATTTCACATACCCCGCCCACCGTCTGTAATAGGTGAGGTAGGTTTTGTCGTTGGATATCGTGTATAGGGCGTGCATTTGGAAGATGTGAATCGCGTGGTACATCGGGACGACGTGCGGCTGCTGTTTCATGGTGAGATGGCTGAGGTCGTAGGATGTGAAGCCGCCGATGTCGTACTTTGGCAAAATTTTCTTGATTGCGATCAGTCCTTTTTGCTGCAAATAGTACTGCGCCGTCTTTTGGCCGTAATCTGCCTTTACGCCAAGCTTCATCCAGTCATAAAGACCGAACATGGCGTATACGAATCCGTTCAGTGTGTAATTGTCTGGGTTGCTGATGTATTCTTCAAAAAATCCGTATTCATTGTACGATTTTCCGAGTGCGCGCAGGTTCGTGTATGTGCCGCCTCTTGACTTGGCGCGGGTCATGAACGCGAGGCATTTTTTCCCTGTTTCCAAATATTTGACGTCCTTTGTTAAGTGATACGCTCTTGAATATACGCTCAGCGCCTGGCCTTGAGCCATAGCTGAGTACCAACCAGGCTGGTATTTCACGCGAAGATGCTTGATCTCGTAATAGAAATCATAACGAAGCGATCCGTCCGGCTTTTGGTATAGCACTAAAGCATTCGCATACTTGAGAAAGCGGGCTTTGTTTGCTTCATTCTTTGTTCTGACATACTTGCCGTGTTCGGAGAGTGCCATCTGGGCGATTGTAACCGGGTTGTACTGGTACTTGTCATAATACTTCACCATTGGGATGCCTTGGGCGTCCATTTTGATTCGAGACATTTGGAAAACTTTTTGGCTGAGATTGAAATAGTCGCCTTGCGGGGTATAGGGAGCGAGTTTGTGGGCGTATTGGTAGTTGTTCTTCTTGTAGGTAGCAACTGACTTTTTGACGAGTGCAGAATAATCTGCGGCGTAGCTCGGAATGGCCATCGAAAATAACATGACCGCAGCGATTGTTAGCACAACGGCTGTCTTATAAAACTCCTTCAATTGAACTATTCCCCCTGCTCTTATTGTGATGAACTGCCTTTTTCATACTATACCAATAATTACCACAACACATGATAATATTATACTAATGTAACAAAAATTGTAACTTTCTTTACATTTACATATCATTTACATTTTCTTCATTTCATTTTTTGTTGAAATAACCCGATATAACGGGGGAAGTTTCGGTTTGGACAAGAGAGGACGATCAAGTTGTTGGAGTATGTGACGAGGTTTGGGGCTGTAACCATTGTACTATCATGTGTTTTCGCATTTATCTTCGCCTGGCTGCTATTTGGACTCTCGGTGAAACGGTCCTTGGCGGTCAGTCTCGTTGCCCTCGTCATGCTGATGTCTCCGTTTCAGCTGCTGCAGGGCAAATTGGAAAGCCTGGAAAAAGCCAAGAAACAGGCAGAACATCTCGTGACGGAAACAGTGTATGCGGATTCCTATGTTGAGGGGGCGTCTGTTGCCTCCGTCGAGGAAAAAACGGCGTATGAATTTGTGAAACAATACATTAAAGCCTATGCTGAAGCCGTTAACACTGGAGACTTCAGCAAAGCCCAGCCATTCCTGCTGCCACAAAGTGAGGTTTATATTTCACAAAAGAAAAATGCGGAAGAACAGCATAAAAAAGGATTGTCGTCTGAAAACGTTCTTCCCTTGACTTACTCTCACTTTCAACAGACAGGCGATGACCGGTATGAGCTGAAGGTGACCGAAGACTCGACCGGTACGATTTGGTTGTATGAACTAAGCTCCCAGAAAGATTCATTAACCATTTCGGAAATCCGTAAACCATAACATTAAAGCCCCGAATCAGACGCTGATTCGGGGCTTGTCTATTAATCTACATATTTCGCCCAGCGTTTGTGGTAGCTGAGGAAGGTTTTGTCTTTCGTAATCGTGTACAATCCGTAAATCTGGTAAAGGTGGACAGCGTGGTACATCGGCACGACGTGAGGCTGCTGCTTTCTCGTCAGGTGGCTTAGGTCATAGGACGTGAAGCCGCCGATATCGTATTTTGGCAGGATTACTTTTAATACTTTGATGCCATGCTCCAAGTGCTGCTGCGCTCTTTTCTGGCCGTAATCCTCTTTTACACCGAGCTTCATCCAGTCATACAGGCCGAACAATGTGTACACATAGCCGTTCAGCGTGAAGTTATCGGGCGTCGTGATGTATTCCTCGAAGAATCCGTATTGCTTGTAGCTTGGCCCAAGTGAGCGCATGTTCGTATATGTTCCGCCGTTGGACTTCGCTTTCATCAAGAACTGCAAACACTTCTTACCTGCTTCCAGGTATTTAACATCCTTCGTTAAGTGATACGCACGCGAATACACGCTTAGCGCCTGCCCTTGAGCCATCGCAGAAATCCAGCCTGGCTGAAACTTCGCCTTTAAATGCTTGATCTCGTAATAAAAATCGTAACGAAGCGAGCCCTCCTCCTGCTGATACGCAACAAGTGCATCCGCATATTGCAGGAATCTCGTCATGTGCCCCGGCTTTTGGGTTCTCACATACTTCCCATGCTCAGACAATCCCATTTGTGCGATCGTCACTGGATTGTACTGGTATTTGTCATAATACTTCACCATCGGAATGCCTTTTGCATCCATTTTAATACGCGACATTTGAAAAATCTTCCCGCTAAGGTTGAAATAATCACCCTGAGGCGTATACTGAGCAAGTTTATGCTTGTACTCATAATTGTTTTTCTTATACGTCGCCACCGACTTTTTGACCAACGCAGAATGCCCCGCCGCATAACCAGGCGCAGCTGCCGCAACGGTAACCATGAATACCGTCAACACAGACACCGCCCATTTCATTACATGTTTCACTTTCTCTCTCCTATCTGGAAATTGCACGTTCGATTTCCGATCCTTTTTCAGTTGGGCTGAGTATAATTTATATCGGTTAAATTTAAAGCTATTTTAAGTTTCTAATATTGATTTCAGTATAAAAAGAATAAATATTAATTAACGGTGTAAATACATCCTTACATTAAATGTTCCTAGTATTACGATCTAAGTTTGATGAACTTAAGCCTAGTCATGGAATAGTTAGTTTTCTTCCAGCCATATGTAATATCATTGAATTTTTATTTACTATTTAAATTCCAAAAATTTCTACCGATATAATCTTTGGAAAAGACTAAGTCTTTTTACCTAAAAAGAAGGAGAGATAAATTTGCAAAACACAAAAAATAGGTTATTTTCACTAACTATGGCTGGCCTGCTTACAGTATCCACCCTGTTACCAAGTATCACGTTTGCACAGGAAACCAAAAGTTCTGTTAAGCCAACTGCCCAGCAACAAAGCGGCCAAGCTAAAATAAAAAAAAGTAAGTGGGCTAAGTCAAATGACGAACAAGGAAAGGAAATTGTGAATAGGTCTCCTCGCGATACTAGTACTCAAGATCAAAGACTCCTCGCTAAAACCAGAGGTGCTAATAAAAATAAAGAAATGTATATAAAAGACGAAATTATTATTAAAATGAAATCCGGTGTTTCTTCAGAATCATTCTATAAGACGAATAATTTAAAGCTTAAGACGAAATTAAAATCGATTAAAGCTGATGTAGTTAAACTACCAAGTGGACAAGATGCAAATATAGTAGCAAAAAAATTAGCCAAAGATCCTAAAATAGCTTCTGTACAACCTAATTTTAAGTACTATCAGTCAAATTTTAATGATCCATTGTTTGATCAGCTATGGGGTCTTAACAATACGGGACAAGTGATAAAAGAAAACTCCGGTACAGAAGATATTGATATAAACCTTCCCGAAACTGTCAACTATCTTCAAGGTGAAAATTTACAAAAAAATGTCGTTGCTGTTATAGATACAGGTATAGATATTAATCATGACGACTTAAAAGATGTTATATGGAGAAATAGTAAAGAACAACTAAACGGAAAAGATGATGATAATAACGGATATATAGATGATATTAATGGGTTTGATTTCTATCATTACGATAATACCGTATTTGACAAACATGACGGAGATGAACATGGCACCCATGTAGCTGGTACAATTGCAGGCTCTATTAACAATGGAATTGGTATTACGGGAATTGCTCCTAATGTAGAAATAATGTCATTAAAGTTTCTTGGTCCTGATGGAGGATCAACGGAAGGTGCTATTCAAGCAGTAGAATATGCAACAAAAATGGGCGTGAAAATATCTAACAATAGCTGGGGCGGAGGTGCATATGACGTCTTTTTAAAAGAAGCAATCGAAAATTCGGGAATGTTGTTTGTAGCCGCAGCTGGAAACGATGGAGTAGATAACGACTTTTATGAACATTATCCATCTAATTATGACTGTTCAAATATTCTGTCTGTAGCTGCAATTGATAACAATGGTCAACTGGCCGGTTTTTCTAATTATGGATATAATTCTGTAGATGTTGCTGCGCCAGGTGTAGATATTTTAAGTACTTTTCCTAGAAAATATGCATACGGTGCAGCTGCACAAATTGTAGGTGACAATTTCAAGGCAATCTTTAATGGATTTGGATTTGAAAATTTTACAGATAATGCTGAAAGACAAGAAGCTTTTAACCAAGCTTTAGATTTTTTAAATGTAGACACAGCTCAGAAGATACTCCTTGTTGATGATGATGAGTCAGTTAATAATGACTTTCCTGATTATTCAAATGTATATTCTCAACTTTTATCAAACCACTCAGATAAAGTTACAAAAATTGAGGTTGATCCGATGTCAAGTGGTCCTGACTTAGTTACATTAAATGATTATGATATCGTTATTTGGATGACAGGTGATGGATTTGGCGCCGGTAATCCTGAAATAACAGCACTAACAGATTGGGATTTAGTAAACTTGACACAATTTTTAAGTTCAGGCAAATCTCTTGTTCTTTCTGGACAAGACATATTATGGAATCAAGAAACTACCTCTTTTGTGAATGAAGTATTAGGGTTGGAAGTCATTGGAGAAGACTCTGCCAGATCAGTTTATGGTACTAGTCAGTCAATATATGAGAATATGACTTTTAAAGTTGGAGGAGCACCTTACGTAGATTTAATTTCGCCTTTAAATGGGGATAAAGCAAAAATTAATCTTATCTATCCTGAACAAGCTGATTATGAAAACGCTTATGATTATTTAAGTGGTACATCTATGGCCACTCCACATGTCACTGGACTTGCAGCATTATTGTTAGGAAAGTTTCCTAATTTATATCCTGAAGAACTAATCATGGCAATTGAAAATTCAGGAGAAACTCTCCCAGATCTTGAAGGCTACTTTAAAACGGGGAAAATAATTAATGCATATAAAACTCTTCAGTTTAGTAAAGAAGATTTTAGTCAATTTGATAACGATATTCCAGGAGTTGCAATGCATGACTATATCGTCCAAAACCAACTAGATTCTAATATAGAATTTAATGATAGAGATGATGTCTACTTCATTAAACTGAAAGCTGGTCAAGAATTATCACTTAAATTGCAAGCAAAGTTGGGTACTGATTTTGATCTTTATGTTTACGATTCTTCTGCTTATTCCGTTAATTCAGGATATGGCATGATTGCTTATTCTGAAAATAATGGAACATCATCAGAATCTATAAGTTTTAGAGCCCCTGTTGATGGAATATATTACATTAATGTTTATGGATTTAACGGCTCTGGAAATTATACTTTAATAGAGGGCAATATTGCCGGAGAATATGAGAATACAAGCAATGTTGTAAGTTATGAGGGGTTGTGGAAAACAGTTCCTAGTACGTCTTCTTCAGGAGGAAGCATCTCTGAATTAAATTCAAATGGAAGCGTATCTTTTAACTTTAACGGAAACGGAATAGAATTATTTGGTAACAAAGGACCGAATTTTGGATATGCAGATATTTATATAGATAATCACTTTATAGAAATGGTTTCTTTATATCAACCTACAAGCACCTCAAAGAACTCTATCTATCGAAATTTCAATCTCTCAGATGGTCGACATACACTTACAATCCGATGGACAGGTAACTTTGATTCAAAAGCAAGGAAAACAAGCACAGCTATTAATGTTGATAAATTCACGGTCAAAATGCCACCACCTGAAGCACCTAATAACGTTAAAGTTTCTTATAATAATATAGCTGCGGCACCTAAAGTCACATGGAATGCAGAATCCAAGGCTACTGTGGGCTATAAAGTCTATCGTAAAGAGATTACTACAACACCTACACAGTATACTTCCATCACAGCAACCCCTATATCAGATACTGAGTATCTAGATAAGACTGCTGTAAAAGGTAAGAAATACTCTTACTATGTTGCAGCAGTTGGATTCGGAAATTTTGAATCTAGTCCTAAAAATGCCATAGAATATATTTATGATGATGATGTACCAGGCATGCTTCTTACTGCAAATGGGGTCAATGGAAGTGTAGATGCAGAAGATGATATGTTAGATGTTTGGAATGCACAAATTGATTTAAACAAGTTATACGAGTTTAAAGTTAGTGGAAATGTTGAACTAAAGCTATATGATAAAGCCACAACGTCACTATCTTCGCCTACTGCAAAGTTAATCAGCACGAGTGTAAATGGTAAATTGTCATTTAGCACTCTATCATCAGGTAAGTATTATTTAGTTGTTTCTCCGCTAGATAATGAACAAGAAGCAGAATATTCACTAACAATGTCCACTTACTCAATAAAACATTTAGAACAGTCTGATCCGAGTATCATTAAATCTGGGGGTTGGGTAACTAAGACAGATACAAAAGCTTTTGGGAGTTCGTATATTCAAAGTACTAAAAAAGGAGATAAAATAACATTAATATTTAATGGGAGAGGAATACGAGTCTTTGGAGCCGTTGCATCTAATTATGGTTATGGAACCCTTACTATGGATAACGTTTTATATCCTAATCAGTTAAATTTCAGTAGTGAAACTCTAATACCGGTATTTAAAACAATCATTCATGAGGAAATATTTAATATTTCTGGACAACATACCATAATAATTACTGCAAATGACATTATTAATTTAGATGCGATAGATATACTGCAATAATAAGAAGCTTAACATATTGTTATTCTTAATCCGAATGATGGACTTGATAATAAAGTGTAAGCCCGTATTCAAACAACGCATATAACTTGTATGGCACCTCCGGTACGATAGAAGTATCTCATTGAAGGAGGTGCTTTTCCATGCTGTCACAAAAACTGGC